>NZ_CP027806.1:1025000-1320000 GCF_003353065.1 Cyclonatronum proteinivorum
CCCTGAGGAATATTCAAGTCGGGTCATAGATATTCTTCTTATGCGGAAAGGTATCATGGAGTCTATGTCGCAGGAGCTTGAGAATGTACGACTGGCATTTAAGGTGCCTTCCAGAGGATTGATCGGTTTCAGAAATGACGTGCTTACCGAAACCAAAGGCATGGCTCTGATACATCAGCAATTTTATGATTATGAGCCTCACCGTGGAGAAATGCCGGGCCGTAAAAACGGGTCAATTGTATCCATGGAAAAAGGACAGGTGACCTCCTATGCCCTGGAGGGGCTTCAGGATCGCGGACAGTTTTTTGTAGAAATTGGTGTTGATGTCTATGCCGGTCAGGTGGTAGGTATCAACAACAGATCAGATGATTTGCTTGTGAATGTGGTCAAAAGAAAAAACCTGACCAATCACCGGGCCTCACAAACAGCTGATACTGTACGGATTAATACTCCCCTCAAACTTTCGCTCGAACAGTGTCTTGAATACATCGAGGATGATGAGCTGCTGGAAGTGACGCCTAAAAGTTTGCGCGTTCGCAAAAAATATCTGGATCACAACGAGCGTAAGCGGCAGAAATCCGCTGCAAATGTGTGATGAAGCCATAGAAAATTTTTTGAACCTCACATCATTTCAAAAAACTTTCTTCTTTCATTAAGGTATTTTTCAAAATAAAGCCGGAGCGGCTGATGCTCCGGCTTTTCTAATTTAGGATCATCCTCAAGTAGCAGACTTACTTGCGCAGCGGCTTCAGCAAGGAGCGCTTCATCCTCTACTAAATCAGCAAATTTAAATTCAGGGACGCCGCTCTGGCGTGTGCCGAGGAAATCTCCGGGCCCTCTCAACCGCAAGTCGGCTTCACTAATTAGAAACCCGTCGTTGGTTTCGGTCATTGCACGGAGCCGTTCTTTGCCTGTTTTAGATTGTTTCGGACTCGTAATCAGGATGCAGTAGCTTTGCTTGCTTCCTCTGCCAATGCGTCCCCGGAGCTGATGCAGCTGTGACAAGCCGAAGCGTTCGGCATGTTCTATGACCATAACCGAGGCGTTGGGCACATTGATACCTACTTCAATAACGGTGGTCGAGACAAGGAGGGAAGTTTCTCCCGATTCAAAGCTGCTCATGACGGCTTCCTTTTCATCAGCTTTCATGCGTCCGTGCAGCAAGCCTACAGAGTAGTCGGGAAATCTTTTTCGAATGACTTCGAAACCATCCATTGCATTCTCAAGGTCAAGTGCTTCTGATTCCTCAACCAGAGGATAGACGATGTAAACCTGTCCGCCTTCTTTTAATACGGTGTCAAGAAAGCGATAGACGTCTTCGCGTTTACTGTCTGGTCGTATACCGGTTTTGATGGGCTTTCTTCCTGCAGGAAGTCCCTTAATGACGGAAATATCAAGTTTACCGAAAACGGAAAGGGCCAGGCTTCTCGGAATCGGCGTAGCGGACATGGCAAGGGTGTGGGGTGAGATGGGGTTGTTTGCAAAGCGCGCACGTTGTTCAACGCCAAAGCGATGCTGCTCGTCAACAACGATTAAACCCAGTCGCGGGAGTTCAACGCCCTGCTGAATTAGTGCATGGGTACCTGCAACAATCATAGGATTCCCCTGTGCAGCGGCATCGAGGATATCCCGCTTTTGCCGGCTGGTACGTTTACCCGTAAGCAGGCGAATGTCGACATCGAGCTGGCTTAGGTACTGACAGAGTGTGCGGTAATGCTGTTCGGCAAGAATTTCCGTAGGTGCCATGAACGCCGCCTGATAACCGTTGTCCAGCATCATCAGAATTGCGCCAATAGCTACCACAGTTTTGCCGGATCCGACATCACCCTGAATAAGCCGGTTCATAAGTCTGCCGCTTTCAAAATCCGACCGAATATCTTTAAGTGCTTTGACCTGACCATCGGTTAAATTAAACGGAAGGGCGTCTCTGAAAAAAAGCTTAGTGAGTTCTCCAGGGCCATTAAAACGAAGGAGTGTTTGCTGGCTTTCGGCACGCAATTTTAGCGTATGAACAGCAAGTTCAAACAGGAAGAGCTCTTCAAATTTGAGGTACGTTTTGCCGTTTTGGGCATCTTTGAGATTCTCAGGATTGTGAACGGAGATGTACGCCTGATGCCTGTTTTTCAGTTTGAGGCGCAGCCGTACACTTTCCGGCAAAATGTCAGGTAAGGCTGTAGTCCTGAGCAATTCTGACGCCCACTGCTGGAAAACCTGACTGGTAAGCCAAACTTTTTTGAAAAAGCTGTTGGAGGCATAAACAGGGATGGTTCCGACGGTTTTGGTCGGGTTCGTATTATCCTTAATCTTCTCGAGGTCAGGATGGGCTATGCTGAGCCAGCGTCCGAATCGCTGCACCTTGCCATAAACCGATACTTCGTCACCTGGCTTAAGAAGTTTTTTGAAATAGTTTATGCCCCTAAACCAAACACATTTTAATTCACCGCTGCTGTCTGATATAAAAACTTCAAGCCGTTTATTGTCAGTTCTGATATCCTTCACAGTCCCGATAACGGTAACTTCTTCACCAGCACCACGCAGCAAACCGATAGACGAGACTGCGTTGCGGTCAAGATAACGCCTGGGGACAAAATCAAGCAGGTCCTGATCGGTGTGAAGACCATGCGAATGAAGCGCCTTCAGACGTGGAGCGCTGATGGATAAGGAAAAACTCATTTGATATAATGTAATGTATCAGAGTATCTAATAAATGTGTTTTGAACCGTTGAATTTGAGCCGTATTCGAAGATTAAGGGGGTAAGAGGTATCAAACAGACAAATGAACAGATATTTCATTAGCATGCTATTGCTCAAAGGTTTATATTAGTAGTCTTTGGAATTTTAAAAAAGTTACTCACTAAAATCATTACAGAGTGCCTACAATTCAGCAATTAATTCGTAAGGGTCGCAAGAGCAAGAAGGTAAAGACTACTGCTCCGGCTCTTCAGGCATGTCCGCAGCGCCGCGGAGTTTGTACCCGTGTTTATACCACAACACCCAAGAAGCCAAACTCTGCTTTGCGCAAAGTAGCGCGTGTTCGCTTAACGAACAAAATGGAAGTCACAGCTTACATACCGGGCGAAGGTCATAACCTTCAGGAACACAGTATTGTTCTCATTCGCGGCGGTCGTGTAAAGGATCTTCCTGGTGTTCGCTACCACATTATTCGCGGTGCTCTTGATACGGCAGGTGTAAATGCCCGTAAGCAAGGAAGAAGCCTTTATGGTACAAAGCGTCCGAAAGAAGCCAAAAAAGGTTAATCATTCAGTATTTATAAGACCAAAGCTTAACTATGCGCAGAAAAACAGCAGAGCGGCGTCAGGTTGTAGCTGACCCTCAGTTTAAAGATCAAACGGTAACCCGTTTTGTTAACTGCCTCATGAAAGACGGCAAAAAAAGTGTAGCACGCAGGATTTTGTATCAGGCGTTCGAAATCATTGAAGAAAAAACAGGTAAACCGGGCATCGAAATATTCCGCTCCGCACTGACCAACGCTTCACCTATGATCGAAGTCAAGAGCAGAAGAGTTGGCGGTTCTACTTATCAGGTTCCTGTTGAAGTCCGTCAGGAAAGAAGCACAGCCCTTAGCATGAGATGGATTATTCGTTCGGCGAAAAACCGCAATGACAAGTCCATGGCAGGCAGACTTTCCCGCGAACTTATGGATGCTGCAAACAATGAAGGCGGAGCCGTAAGAAAGCGTGATGAAACACACCGAATGGCCGAAGCAAACAAAGCATTTGCTCATTTCAGATTCTAATTCAATACCACTCTCTATTTACAATGGCACCAAAAGCAATAGACGCCCTTAAAAAGACAAGAAATATTGGCATCATGGCCCACATCGATGCTGGTAAAACTACGACTACGGAGCGTATTCTTTTCTACACAGGTATCTCTCACAAAATTGGTGAGGTACACGAAGGTGATGCTACCATGGACTGGATGGAGCAGGAGCGTGAGCGGGGTATTACCATTACTTCTGCTGCCACAACCTGTTTCTGGAAAGACCACCGGATCAACATTATTGATACGCCCGGACACGTTGACTTCACCATCGAAGTTGAGCGTTCACTTAGGGTACTTGACGGCGCTGTTGCTGTATTTTGTGCTGTAGGTGCTGTTCAGCCACAATCCGAAACAGTATGGCGTCAGGCTAACAAATACAAAGTGCCACGTATGGCATTTGTAAACAAGATGGACCGTACAGGCGCAGACTTCTATAATGTGATTGAGCAAATGAAGAAGCGACTCAAAGCTGTACCGGTACCCCTTCAGATTCCTATTGGTAATGAAAGTGATTTCAAAGGGGTCGTTGACCTTATTGAAATGAAAGGTGTGCTTTGGAATGACGAAACCATGGGTGCTGCCTATGATGTCGTTGATATCCCTGCCGACCTTCAGGCAAAAGCAGAAGAGTACCGCAAAATCATGATCGAATCTATTGCTGATCATGACGAAGAGCTGATGGAAAAATACCTCATGGAAGAGGAAATCAGTGTTGAGGAAATTGAAGCTGCGATCAGAAAAGCAACGCTTTCACTCGATATCAATCCGGTACTCTGCGGAACAGCTTTCAAAAACAAAGGTGTTCAGACGCTTCTCGATGCTGTTGTGAAGTTTATGCCATCACCAATTGACATTGATGCCATCGACGGTGTTGATCCTGCTGATGAATCAGTCAAAATGAAGCGGAAGCCTGACTATGAAGAGCCATTCTCTGCCCTGGCTTTCAAAATTGCAACCGATCCATATGTTGGTAAACTGACCTTCATCCGTGTTTACTCGGGTACACTTGAAGCCGGCTCTTATGTTGTAAATACTTCTACGGGTAAAAAAGAGCGTATTGGTCGTCTGCTAAAAATGCACGCCAACAGTAAAGAAGATATCAAGCAGGTTCGCGCCGGCGATATCTGTGCCGCTGTAGGTATTAAAGAAGTTCGCACAGGTGATACACTTTCCTCAGATGATTCTCCGATTCTTCTGGAGAAGATGATCTTCCCTGAGCCTGTAATTAAGCTAGCTGTTGAACCTAAAACCAAGGCTGACAACGATAAGCTGACCATGGGACTGTCGAAGCTTGCTGAAGAAGATCCGACATTCAAAACAAATGTTGATGATGAAACCGGTCAGACCACTATTGCCGGTATGGGTGAACTTCACCTGGAAATTATTGTTGACCGCCTGAAGCGCGAATTCAAGGTTGAGGCCAACGTTGGTAAGCCTCAGGTATCATACCGTGAAACCATTACCAAGAGCGTTACCCATCGCGAGATCTACAAGAAGCAAACCGGTGGACGCGGTAAATTTGCGGATGTTCAGTTCGAAATCATGCCGCTTGAAGGCAATACCGGCTTCGAGTTTCTAAATGAGGTGACTGGCGGTAACATCCCCCGTGAATACATCAACCCATGTGAAAACGGGTTCAAAGCTGCACTTACCAACGGTATTCAGGCCAACTATCCGGTCGAAGGCGTCAAAGTGAGATTGTTTGACGGCTCCTACCACGATGTGGATTCTGACGCGCTTTCATTCGAAGTGTGTTCAAAACTTGGCTTCCGTGAAGCAGCCCGTAAAGCCGGTCCGATCCTCCTGGAACCGATCATGGCGGTAGAAATCATCACACCTGAAGATTACATGGGTGATATCATGGGTGACCTCAACGGTCGTCGTGGGATGATTGGTGGTATGGAGAACAAAATTGAAGGAACGGTTATCACTGCAGAAGTGCCGCTTTCAGAAATGTTCGGTTACTCTACACACCTGCGCTCTATGTCTCAGGGCCGCGCGGTTTATTCGATGGAATTCAAAAAGTTCGCTCCGGTACCCGATTCCATTGCGAAAACTATACTTGAAGATAAATAAGCACAAATAAATTCATTCAGATCATGGCAAAAGAAACGTTTTCACGCAATAAGCCACACGTTAATATTGGTACGATTGGTCACGTTGACCACGGCAAGACTACGCTTACCGCAGCGATTACCAAAGTGATGTCAGCTACCTACGGCGGTAGCGCCAAAGCTTTCGACGAAATTGACAACGCTCCCGAAGAGCGCGAGCGAGGTATCACCATCGCAACCGCTCACGTAGAGTATGAAACAGGAAACCGTCACTACGCACACGTTGACTGTCCCGGTCACGCTGACTATGTGAAGAACATGGTTACCGGTGCGGCTCAGATGGACGGCGCGATTATCGTAGTTGCTGCCACCGACGGCCCCATGCCACAGACCCGCGAGCACATCCTACTTGCCCGTCAGGTTGGCGTACCTTACCTCGTAGTATTCATGAACAAGGTTGACCTTGTTGATGATGAAGAACTTCTCGAGCTCGTTGAGCTTGAAGTTCGTGAGCTGCTCTCCAGCTACGAATTCCCCGGCGATGACATTCCTGTTATTCAGGGTTCTGCCCTGGGCGCGCTGAACGGCGATGCACAGTGGGAAGCCAAAGTAGTTGAGCTGATGGAAGCTGTTGACACTTACATCCCTGCTCCAGAGCGTGATGTAGACAAGCCGTTCCTGATGCCCGTTGAGGACGTATTCTCTATCACCGGTCGTGGTACTGTAGCTACCGGTCGTATTGAGCGCGGTGTAATCAAACTCAACGAAGAGATTGACATCGTAGGGATCAACGAAGACAAAATGAAGTCAGTCGTTACCGGTATCGAGATGTTCCGCAAGCTTCTGCCCGAAGGACAGGCCGGTGACAATGCAGGTCTTCTGCTGCGTGGTATCAACAAAGATCAGATCGTTCGCGGGATGGTACTTTGTAAGCCCAACAGCGTGAAGCCGCACAAGAAATTCACCTGTGAGGTGTACATCCTGAGCAAAGAGGAAGGCGGTCGTCATACCCCGTTCTTCAAAGGCTACCGTCCGCAGTTCTATTTCCGTACGACCGACGTAACCGGTATCTGCGAGCTTCCTGAAGGCGTAGAGATGGTAATGCCGGGCGACAACGTGAACCTGACTGTTGACCTGATTCAGCCCATTGCTATGGAAGACGGACTTCGTTTCGCGATCCGCGAAGGCGGCCGTACCGTTGGTGCTGGCGTCGTAGCTAAAATTCTTGACTAAAAAGAGGCAGATACGTGGCTACACAACAGAAAATCAGAATAAAGCTGAAATCATACGATCACAATCTGATTGATAAATCAGCTGAGAAGATTATCAAAACCGTGAAGTCAACAGGAGCAGTGGTATCAGGACCGATACCACTGCCAACTGACAAAACGATCTACACGGTAAACCGGTCCGTTTTTGTGGACAAAAAATCGCGTGAGCAGTTTGAATCAAGATCACACAAGCGTCTGATAGATATCCTTTCAACAGGTACACAGACTGTTGACGCTTTGATGAAGCTTGAGCTGCCATCCGGTGTAGATGTAGAAATTAAAGTTTGATAACCTCATAAGATTCAAATCATGAGCGGAATTTTAGGCATAAAGCTGGGGATGACCAGCGTTTTTGACGAAGGCGGAAATCATCTCCCTGTTACAGTTATCGAAGCCGGACCCTGTACCATAACCCAGATTTTCCGGAAGGAAAAAGACGGATACGATGGCGTACAGCTTGCAATGGGTGAGAAAAAAGCTAAAAATGTTTCCAAGGCAATGCAGGGACATTTTGAAAAAGCGAATACTACACCTAAGCGCTATGTACGCGAAATCCGGGATTACATTCCTGAAGGACTTGACTTAGGCGACACCATTAAAGCTGAAGATATTTTCGAAGCCGGAAGCAGAGTCCACGTCGTTGGCACAAGCAAAGGAAAAGGCTTCATGGGTGTTGTTAAGCGTCATGGCTTTAGCGGTGTTGGCGGCAGAACACACGGTCAGCACAACCGGGAAAGAGCACCGGGATCTATTGGTCAGGCCTCAACGCCATCTAAGGTTTTCAAAGGTCTCAAAATGGCGGGTCGTATGGGTAACGAGAGAGTTACCATTAAGGATCTACAAATCGTAAAAGTACTTCCTGAATCAAATCTGATCCTCATTAAAGGCGCAGTACCGGGACCCAAAGGCCGGCTCGTAGAAATTCACAATCCTTGAACGGAAAAGGGTAAACAGAAATGAAATTGAACATTCTCAAAACGGACGGTACTGAAACCGGCCGTTCAGTAGAGCTGCCCGAATCGGTGTTCGCAATTGAGCCCCGTGACACGCTTGTTTACGAAGATGTAAGAGCATACCTCGCACATCAGCGTCAGGGTACAGCTAAAACCAAAGGACGTACAGAAGTGCGTGGCGGTGGTAAGAAAGCGTTCCGTCAGAAAGGTACCGGCGGCGCCCGTCGCGGAACCCTGCGTTCCCCGCTTCTCAAAGGCGGTGGTACAGTTTTCGGTCCACGTCCGCGTACCTACACCATTCGTCTCACCAAAAAGATGAAGGAACTCGCCCGCAAATCAGCGTTCACATACAAAGCTAACGACAATGCCATCATGGTAGTCGAAGACTTCAGCTTTGATACCCCTAAGACATCATCATTGGCAGCAGTGCTGCGTAATCTCAAAGCTGAAGGCCGCAAAGTGCTTCTCCTGACCGGTTCAACAGATGTTAATCTGTACAAGTCAGGCCGTAATATTCCGGGCGTAAATGTTTTGGAAGCTTACAAGCCATCTACCTATGAAATTCTGCATGCAGACTTCGTGCTGTTTACAGAGTCAGGGCTGAACACGCTAACCAATGGCTTTAGCAAGAATGAGGAGGCAGCGGCATGAGTAAAGTATTAATTAAACCTCTGCTCACAGAGAAAATCAACCGCATTCAGGAAACGCAGGGAAAGTACTGTTTCCTCGTGGCCACTGACGCTACCAAGACAGAGATTAAAGCTGAAATCGAAAGGCTTTATCCCGAAGTACAGGTTGCCAAAGTCAGAACGCTGATTACTGCAACCAAGCCTAAAGGTCGTTTTACGAAAAGCGGTTATCTCTCCGGAAGAACTCCGAAACAGAAAAAAGCTTTCATTACCCTGAAAGAAGGCCAGGAAATAGACCTCTTCAGTGAAATTTAATCAGCATTGAATCATGCCTACTAAGAAACTAAAACCAGTAACTCCGGGCACACGACACAGAATCGCGCCTGATTTTAGTGAGATTACTACAAATCAGCCGGAGAAATCTCTTCTTTCGAAGCTGCATTCCAAAGGTGGTCGTAACAATCACGGACGTATCACAACCCGTCATCAGGGTGGTGGTCACAAGCGCCGCTATCGGATTATCGACTTTAAGCGTAATAAGTTTGACGTTCCTGCCAAAGTTGCAACGATAGAGTACGATCCAAACCGTACCGCACGCATTGCATTGCTGCACTATGCTGATGGAGAAAAGCGCTACATCCTTGCCCCGAATAAACTTAAGGTTGGAGATACGGTTATCAGCAGCACTACCACAGTAGTTCCTGAAATCGGTAATGCATACCCCCTTATGAATATGCCGCTGGGTACAACGATTCATAATATCGAAATGCAGCCCGGCAAAGGCGGACAAATTGTTCGCAGCGCAGGTACATCGGCGCAGCTTATTGCGAAATCAGACCGCTATGTCACCATCAAACTTCCTTCAGGTGAAGTAAGAATGATACTCGGCAAGTGCCTTGCAACCGTTGGCACGGTCAGCAACCTTGACCACATGAACGTTACGCTTGGTAAAGCAGGTCGCAGCCGCTGGCTGGGAATCAGACCAACGACACGTGGTGTGGTAATGAACCCTGTTGATCACCCGATGGGTGGTGGTGAAGGCCGTGCATCCGGCGGACACCCGCGTTCACCATGGGGACAAATTGCGAAAGGCTTGAAGACGCGTAATCGTCGTAAGCTTTCATCCAAATTCATTGTAAGAAGACGGAATCAAAAGTAACAGGATATGCCAAGATCATTAAAAAAAGGACCTTTCGTCCACTTTAAACTTCAGAAAAAGGTAGATCAGAGCCTTGAAACAAAGTCCAAAAAGGTTATCAAAACCTGGTCAAGAGGCTCAATGATTACTCCGGATTTCGTAGGAATTACATTCGCGGTTCATAATGGTAAGCAGTTTATTCCGGTTTATGTTACTGAGAATATGGTAGGCCATAAACTGGGTGAGTTTGCTCCTACAAGAACTTTCAAGGGTCACCCGGTTAAGAAAGGTGACAAAAAACGATAAACTCTATGGAACCAACCATTAAATACGAAGCCAAAGCCGTGCAGCGCTACCTGCGCAGAGCACCCCGTAAACTCCGCCTCGTGGCTGACCTGGTAAGGGGGATGAATGTTGAGACAGCTATTAACAAGCTCAAGCATTTGAACAAAGCCGGGGCGATTGAAGTCTCCAAAGTTATTCGTTCTGCCTCTGCCAACCTGCAGGACAGGTTTGAAGATGAGGTTATTGAAATGAGTGACCTCCGGATTAAAACGATTATGGTTGATGAAGGCCCAACCCTAAAGCGGATACAGCCCGCACCTCAGGGGCGTGCGCATCCGATCCGGAAGCGGATGAGCCACATTACAGTGATTGTTGAAAAGAAAGATGAATCAGAAACCACAGAGGAATAAACATTGGGTCAGAAAACACATCCGATAGGTTTAAGACTTGGAATTATTCGTGGCTGGAATTCCAACTGGTACACTGAAAACAGTACAGCAGATAACGTTAAGGAAGATTTCGCACTCCGCACGTATCTCCGCAAACGTCTCTCCAATGCTGGACTTTCCCGTATTATCATCGAGCGTACGCCAAAGCGTGTACTTCTGACACTTCTTACAAGCCGCCCAGGTGTTATTATCGGTAAAGGTGGTGAAGAAGTAGAAAAAATCCGCACGGAGCTCAAGAAGTTTACAGACAAAGATGTGCAGATCAACATCAGCGAGATTAAACGCCCTGAAGTTGATGCCAGCCTTGTAGCACAGAATATTGCACAGCAGCTGGAAGCACGTATCTCATTCCGTCGCGCTATGAAAACAGCTATTGCGTCGGCCATGCGCATGGGTGCCAAAGGCATCAAAGTTAAGTGCAGCGGTCGTCTTGGTGGTGCTGAAATGGCACGTACCGAACAGTATAAAGAAGGCCGTGTGCCGCTCCATACCCTGCGTGCCGAAATCGATTACTACAACCATACTGCGCAGACCATTTACGGCAGTATCGGCGTATCAGTCTGGATTTTCAAAGGGGAGGTGATTGGTGAAGTAGATCTTTCTCCATCCACCATTACGGCCAAGCAGGAAAAATCAGGTCCTGGTTCGAATCGCAGAAACCGCAGAAGCGGAGGCGGAGACCGCCGCAAGCGCGGTGGTGGCGGTGGAGGCAGAGGTCAGCGCCGTACTAAACAATAGTCGCTTTAATCGCATAAACGGATTATTCCAATGTTAGAACCAAAACGAGTTAAAAGAAGACGCGTCCACAAAGGCCGGATTAAAGGAAACACAAGCCGCGGACATCAGATTGCATTTGGTGATTTCGCCATTAAAGCACTTGAGCCAAAGTATATCACAGCCCGTCAGATTGAAGCTTGCCGTGTTGCCATTTCCCGTAAAATGTCCCGGGAAGGTCAGATCTGGATTCGCATATTTCCGGATAAGCCTGTGACAAGCAAGCCGGCTGAAACACGGATGGGTAAAGGTAAAGGTGCTCTTGATCACTTTGTAGCCGTAGTTCATCCCGGAAGAATATTGTTTGAGGTAACTGGTGTGAGCCAAAAGCTGGCCTATGAAGCGCTTCGCCTTGCTCAGTTCAAGCTACCAATTAAAACAAAACTCATCACCCGTAGAGACTACAAAGGTAGTTGATAAAATTCAGGAATTAGACAGATGAAACCACACGAATTACGTGAACTTTCTTTGGATGAACTGCAGGTTAGGGTGAAAGAAAACGAAAGTGCCCTTCAGAAAATGCGTTTTAATAAAGCTGTAGCCGGTCAGGTTGAAAACCCGGCCCGCTTTAAGATGCTTCGCAGGGATACTGCGCGTCTGCTTACCATCATAGCAGAAAAAGAAAATCAAGCCTAAGTATCAGTCCTACATCTTATTTGAATTATGTCAGACAAATTAGAACGCAAAGATAGAAAGCAGCGCATCGGCCGTGTTGTAAGCAACAGTATGAACAAAAGCATTACTGTTGCGGTCGACCGCCAGATTAAGCACCCGATTTACAGCAAGTTCATTACGAAGACCAAAAAGTACATGACGCATGATGAGGAAAATGCGGCGAATCCAGGCGACATTGTTCGCATTATGGAAACACGCCCGCTTTCCAAAAACAAGCGTTGGAGACTTGTTGAAATTATTGAACGAGCCAAATAACTCACATTACTTAGCAAGGACAATAAATCATGGTACAAACGCAAACAATACTTTCGGTTGCTGATAACAGTGGTGCCAAAAAAGTGATGTGCATTAAAGTGCTTGGCGACTCCAAAAGACGCTATGCACGTGTAGGCGACCTCATTACCTGTTCTGTTAAGGCTGCACTGCCTGGCGGAAACGTGAAAAAAGGTGATGTTGTGAAAGCAGTGGTTGTCAGAACCAAAAAAGAATACAGAAGACCGGACGGCAGTTACATCCGGTTCGATGAGAACGCTGCAGTCGTTATCAACAAAGATAATGAACCCGTTGGCACCCGTATTTTCGGCCCGGTAGCACGTGAACTGCGTGAAAATAATTTCATGCGTATCGTATCACTTGCACCCGAAGTACTTTAAAAACACTGGTAAAGAATTATGCCACGCAAATTTAACAAGCAGAAAAAGCTCCATATCAAAAAAGGTGATATGGTTCAGGTCATTTCCGGCGCATCCCGTGGTACCGGAAAAGTGCTGATGGTTAACCCCGATACTGAGCGTGTTGTTGTTGAAGGCATCAACATCAAGGTTAAACACCAAAAGCCTAATCAGCAGTATCAGCAGGGCGGTCGAATCGAGCAGGAAATGCCGATTCACGTGTCAAACGTGCTCCCGCTTGATCCTGTCAGCAATGAGCCTACCCGTATAGGCCGCAAGAAACTTGACGAAAACGGAAAAACGCGCTGGGTAAGGTACTCCAAGCTCAGCGGTGAAGTCCTCGACAAATAGGAATTTCTTATACTATGGCTGAAGCACGACTCTATACCGTTTACAAAAACGAGATTGTTCCCCAACTCATTAAAGAATTCTCACTGCGAAGCATTATGGCAGTTCCTAAAATTGAGAAGATTGTTATTAATGTTGGTGTGGGTGAAGCAATCACTGACCGCAAAAGACTCGACGACGTTGCGGCAAATATTGGCCTTATTACCGGTCAGAAACCGGTACTTACGAAAGCCAGAAAATCCATCTCTAACTTCAAGCTGCGTGAGGAAATGCCCATCGGGTGCAAGGTTACCCTGCGCAGGTCTAAGATGTATGAATTTATTGATCGATTGATTAACTTGGCGCTCCCAAGAACCCGGGACTTTCAGGGTGTGAGCGACAAAGGTTTTGATGGAAGGGGGAACTATACCATGGGTGTGAAAGAGCACGCTATTTTCCCTGAAATTGATACAGATAAGCTTGATCAGATTCACGGTATGAACATCACTTTTGTGACTACCGCTGAGAATGATGAACAAGCTATCAAGCTGCTCAAAGCTTTCGGAATGCCCTTCGTAAAACGCAACAAAAACTGATTTAAACCACGATATGGCTAAAAAATCCTGGATTGCACGTAATGCAAAAAGAATGAAAACGGTAGAAAAGTATGCCGAAAAGCGCAAGGCTCTCAAAGAAGCCGGCGACTACGAAGGCCTGCAAAAACTGCCGCGCAATGCAAGTCCTACACGCGTGCGTAACCGGTGCAGTATTACTGGCCGTGGCCGCGGTTTAATAGGCAAGTACGGTATCTCCCGTATTAAATTCAGAGAAATGGCGCTTAAGGGAGACCTCCCCGGCGTCAAAAAAGCAAGCTGGTAACAGCACCATTTATTCAATATTTAATCACAAATCATGACTGATCCAATAGCAGATTATCTGACGAGAATCAGAAATGCTCAGCGTGCCGGTCACCGTCGCGTTGATATTCCTGCTTCAAAAATGAAGCGGGCCCTTACACAGATTCTCCACGATAAAGGTTACATTCAGAATTATCTGGATATCGATGATAATAAGCAGGGACTCATCCGGGTATTCCTCAAATATGATCATTACGGCACACCCGTAATCAAAAAGATTCAGAGAGTATCAAAACCTGGACTTAGAAAATACTGCTCATCTCAAGATGTGCCGCGTGTACTCAATGGTTTCGGTATAGCTATACTCACAACCTCGCAAGGCGTAATGACCGATAAGGAAGCCCGCAAGCTTGGTGTCGGTGGTGAAATTATCTGCGAAGTTTACTAAAAACAGGATTTTCAAATGTCACGTATAGGAATTTTACCCATACCTGTACCTGAAAAAGTTGAAGTAAAGCTTTCAGGTAACAGCGTCTCCGTTAAAGGAACAAACGGCGAGTTATCAATTGATGTAGATCCCTGCCTTACAATTAAGTTTGAGGATAACACCCTGTCATTGGAGCGTATCAATGACGACAGAACAAGCCGCGCCCGTCATGGATTGTACCGCTCCCTGGTGAACAACATGGTGACCGGTGTGTCTGAGGGATTCAAAAAAATGCTTGAGATTCAGGGCGTTGGTTACCGTGCTTCTTTCAACAACGGTATTCTTGAACTGGCTCTGGGCTACTCGCACTCGTTTTATTTTGTACCTCCCGAAGGTATAAACATCGAAGTTGATACCAAGACCACTAAAAACCCGCGCATCATTGTATCCGGTCCGGATAAAGCGCTTGTGGGTCAGGTATCCGCCAAAATCCGCTCTCTCCGTAAGCCTGAGCCTTACAAAGGCAAAGGTATCCGCTATGTAGGGGAGTTTGTTCGTAAGAAGGCAGGTAAATCGTCAGGTAGATAATAAATCACGATTATGTTTAACAGAAATATCACGAAAAGAGATAGAATTCGCAGACGTGTACGGAGTAAAATTTCCGGCACTGCTGAGCGGCCGCGCCTGTCTGTATTCAAAAGCTCCAAGCATATTTATGCACAACTCATTGATGACAAAGGCGGCGTAACACTTGCCCATTCATCAACCCTGAGTCCGGATCTTAAGGACGCCTTAAACGGTAAGTCTCGTATGGAAAAGGCAAAATTAGTCGGTGAAAAAATAGCCGAGTATGCTAAGAATGAAAATATTGAAACCTGTGTGTACGACAGAAGCGGTTATGCTTATCACGGTATCGTGAAAGCAATTGCTGAAGGTGCACGCGAAGGCGGACTCAAATTTTAAAGTACAGGACTAATGCCAAGATTCAGACGTCGTAATTATAACATTAAAGCCAGTGAGCTTAATCTTGAAGACCGCCTGGTGCACATCAACCGTGTTGCCAAAGTAGTAAAGGGCGGACGCCGTTTCAGCTTCAACTCAATTGTTGTTGTTGGCAACAAAGAAGGGATTGTAGGCAGCGGTATGGGTAAAGCAAACGAAGTATCAGATGCCATTCAAAAAGGTGTTGATGATGCCCGTAAAAACCTTATTCGCGTCCCCATGACCTCAACCGGAACCATTCCGTTCAAAGTTGTTGGTAAATGCGGAGCGGGTGAAGTATTGCTCATCCCGGCTTCCGAAGGTACCGGTGTAATTGCCGGTGGTCCGGTAAAAGCCGTACTTGAGAGTGCAGGTATTACCAATATTCTGAGTAAATCGCTGGGATCTTCCAATCCTCACAACATGGTTAAGGCAACGATTGATGCGCTGCGTCAGCTTGTCGAGCCTTCAGAAATCGCACAGCGTCGCGGAATCCCCCTTTCAAGGGTTTTCGAAGGCTGATAACCTCATTCATAAGGATATCTAACTGATGAAATTACATAGTTTAAAAGCACCGAAACCCAATCTCAAAACCGGCAAGCGTGTCGGTCGTGGGGAAGGTTCCGGTTTAGGACAGCAGTCAGGTCGCGGACACAAAGGTCAGAAGTCGCGCAGCGGTTATTCGTACAAGAGCGGTTTTGAAGGCGGTCAGATGCCCCTTCAGCGCCGTATTCCTAAGTTCGGATTCCACAGCCCGTTCAGAACCGAGTACAAAGCGGTTAATCTTGATACCATTCAGAAGCTTATCGACGAAGGCAAACTGTCTTCACCGATCAGCATTACCGATTTCTATAAAGTCGGTCTGGTAGGAAAGAAAGATCTCGTGAAAGTACTGAGCCGTGGTGAGCTGAAAGCTGCCGTTTCTGTTCAGGCACATGCATTTAGTAAGCCGGCCGCCGCAGCTATTGAAAAAGCAGGTGGTTCTACCGAAATCATTGGTCAAAACGCCGGTAAAGCAGCTGTTGTAAACAGCGAAGAAGCAGGCAGTTCAACCAGCACTGAATCATAAAAACGGCTTCACTATCTGATGAGCTTGATTGAAAACTTTCAAAACATCTTCAAAATTGAAGAACTCAAAAACAGAATCCTGTACACCATAGGTATTCTGTTGATTTTCCGGGTTGGTACCTTCATTACCATGCCGGGTGTTGACGCTGCAACGCTTGCACAGTCTGGTGCAGGTCCGGCAACAGATTTTCTAGGGCTTATTAACCTGTTCGTGGGTGGAGCTTTCGCCCGGGCCGGGGTATTCGCACTGGGAATCATGCCGTACATTACCGCAGCGATTATCATCCAGCTGATGGGAGCTGTTGTACCTTACTTTCAGAAACTTCAGCGCGAAGGGGAAGAAGGCCGCAGGAAAATCAATCAGCTGACCCGTTATGGTACCGTTCTCATCACGCTTATTCAGTCGATCGGTTTCGGGATCAACCTGCTCGCAACCCAGCCTGATGCCATTGTTGTAAGCAGTACGGCATTCATCATCAACTGTATGATTGTACTTACTGCCGGTACTGTATTTGTGATGTGGCTTGGTGAGCGTATCACGGAACGGGGTATCGGTAACGGTATTTCGCTACTTATCATGATTGGTATTATCGCGGCTCTGCCAACCAACTTCATGAACGAGTGGAATACACAGGCCAACGCGATCATCGTATTTGTTGAAGTTGCAGCGCTTGTACTTGTAACCGCTTCTGTTGTACTCCTTACTCAGGGACAGAGAAGAATTCCCGTACAGTATGCCCGCCGCGTTGTGGGCCGTAAAGTGTACGGCGGAACGACACAGTACCTTCCGCTGCGTGTAAATGCTGCCGGTGTAATGCCGATCATCTTTGCACAGTCCATTATGTTCATCCCCAGTACGTTCGGGATGTTCTTTCCGACAAACGAAACGGTTCAGAACCTGACCCGATGGTCAGGTGACTTTACAGGACTAACCTACTCCATTGTATTCTTCCTGATCTGCGTGTTCTTCACCTTCTTCTATACTGCGATTGTGATTAACCCGAAAGAAATGGCGGATACCATGAAACGTCAGGGGGGCTTTATTCCCGGCGTGCGGCCTGGTAAGCAGACTGTTGAGTTTATCGACAATATTCTTACCAAGATCACCTTCCCCGGAGCACTGTTTCTTTCAACCGTTGCGATTCTGCCGGCTATCGTTGCCAACTTCGGCGTAACGCCCGGATTCGCGATGTTCTTCGGCGGTACAAGCCTTCTCATTATCGTAGGGGTAGGACTTGATACGCTGCAGCAGGTTGAAAGCCATCTCATGATGCGTCATTACGACGGATTCATGAAGACGGGCAGGATCAAGGGCAGACGAAGGATGTAATGGTATATCTGAAGAGTGAGTATGAAATAGAGCTGATGCGCAAAAGCGCTCAGCTCGTTTCTAAAACTCATGCGGAAGTAGCAAAGCATATCAAGCCGGGTGTAACAACTGCAAAACTCGACGCAGTAGCAGAAGACTACATTCGGAAAAACAATGGCAGACCGGCGTTTAAAGGATACGGCCCAAGAAAAAACCCGTTTCCGGCAACGCTTTGTATTTCAGTGAACGAGCAGGTTGTACATGGTTTCCCCGGAGACTATGCGCTGCAGGAAGGCGATCTGATATCTGTTGATTGTGGTGTTGAGCTCGACGGGTATTTTGGTGACGTTGCCTATACCTACATTGTGGGCGATTGCACTGATGAAGAAAAAAAACTTCTGATCACCACCGTTGAGTCGCTCTATCTCGGTATAGAGAAAGCGGTTCACGGCAACAAGATCGGAGACATATCCGCAGCAGTTCAGTCACATTGTGAGCAAAGAGGTTACGGTGTCGTTCGTGACCTTGTAGGTCACGGCCTTGGCAAGTCGTTACATGAAGAACCGTCGGTTCCGAATTTTGGCAAGCCGGGCACCGGAAAACGCCTGCGCAGCGGCATGACGCTGGCCATTGAACCCATGATTAACATGGGCACCTGGAAAGTGAAAACACTCCGGGACGGCTGGACAATCGTTACTGCAGACGGCAGCAAATCGGCACACTTTGAGCACGACGTGGTTGTACGGGAAGGCGTTGCTGAAATTCTGTCAACTTTTCAGTATATTGAAGAGATAACCAAAATTCAATTAGACCAACACAATTCCTAAGTATGGCCAAGCAAGAGCCCATTAAGCAGGAAGGCACCATCGTTGAAGCATTGCCGAATGCGCAGTTTAAAGTGAAGCTTGATAACGGTCATGAGATCCTTGCACATGTTTCGGGTAAGATGAGAATGTTCTACATCAAAATACTGCCCGGCGACAAGGTAACTGTTGAAATGTCTCCGTACGATTTAACTAAAGGCAGAATCACCTATCGGTACAAATAAACATTATGAAAACGAAATCTTCAGTCCGCAAAAGATCTTCCAGCGATAAAATTGTACGCCGGAAAGGACGCATTTTCATCATCAATAAGAAAAATCCGCGCCATAAACAGCGTCAGGGTTAATACAGTAATCAGTATCAAATTATGGCAAGATTAGCAGGTATCGACTTACCAAAGCAAAAGCGCGGCGTTATTGGTCTAACCTATATTTTCGGTATCGGAAATACCCGTGCTCAAAACATCCTCACCGAACTTGGTATATCACCGGATACCAAAGTGGGGGACTGGACAGAGGATCAGGTTATTGAAATCCGTAAGTATCTTGACGAGAATTTCAAACTTGAGGGTGCATTGCGTTCTGAAGTGAACAGCAACATCAAGCGACTCATGGATGTTGGATGCTACCGTGGCCTTCGCCACAGAAGAGGTCTCCCGGTAAGAGGTCAGCGTACCAAAACCAACGCGAGAACCCGCAAGGGCCGCAGGAGAACAGTAGCTGGTAAGAAAGCAGCTCCCCGTAAGTAATTTCTAAACGTGAAAGCATAAAATGGCAAAAAGACAAGCTAAAACGGCAGCTGCCGCAAAAAAGAAAAAAAAGCAGCTCTCAGATCCTAACGGCCTCGTATTTATTAAGGCGACCTTCAATAACGTGATTGTTACCATTACGGACACAAGCGGCAACACGATTTCATGGTCTTCTGCAGGTAATCAGGGCTTCCGGGGTTCGCGTAAAAATACCCCATATGCTGCACAGCTAAGTGCTGAAACCGCAGGTCGGGTGGCATACGACATGGGCCTGAGAAAGGTAAACGTTTTTGTGAAAGGCCCGGGTACCGGTAGAGAAGCGGCTGTTCGTGCCCTCGGTGCTTTAGGCTTTGAAGTTGATTCCATTAAGGATACAACACCCATCCCGCACAACGGCTGCCGCCCTCCCAAAAGAAGAAGAGTCTAATTCAATATATTTAATTCAACATGGCAAGATATACAGGTCCCAAGCAAAAAAAGGCCCGTCGCTTTAAAGAGCCAATCTTTGGTCCGAGCAAGGCGGTAGAAAGAAAACCCTACGGTCCGGGGCAGCATGGCAGATCCCGCTTCCAGAAGAAATCAGAATACGCCATTCAGCTTGAGCAAAAGCAGAAGGCCAAGTACACCTACGGTCTCCTCGAGAAGCAATTCCGTAATCTCTTCAAAAAAGCGAGCGCCAAAGAAGGTGTTACCGGTGATAACCTGATGAAATACCTTGAAGCCCGTCTCGACAATACCGTATTCCGTCTCGGCTTCGCACGTACACGCCGTCAGGCCCGTCAGCTTGTTACGCACCGTCACATCATCGTGAATGGCATAGTCGTAAACATTCCGTCGTACACCCTGCGCCCGGGCGATATTATCAGCGTGCGTCCTAAGTCCAAAGATCTCGAAGTCATTAACGACTCCCTCGCTCCAAGCCCGAAAAGCCGTTACAACTGGCTCGAAGTGGACAAAAAGCTGATGAGCGGACGCTTCCTGCACTATCCTGAAATGGAAGATATTCCTGAGAATATCAACGTGCAGCTTATCGTTGAGCTCTATTCTAAGTAATCTGAATTAACCGTACGAGAAGTTTTTATGAGCAATACAAATCTCCAAATGCCAAACAGCTTGATGGTTGATGAATCCTCCGATACATTTGGTAGATTCGTTTTACAGCCATTAGAACGCGGTTACGGTGTTACAATCGGTAACTCTTTTCGCCGGGTGCTTCTTTCATCCCTGCCCGGTGTTGCGATCACAGCCATCAAAATTGATGGCGTAAAGCACGAGTACTCGAGCATTAACGGTGTTTCTGAAGATGTTTATGATATCATCCTGAACCTCAAAGGCGTACGCTTTAAGCAGGTCGAGCAGAGCACCGGAGTCATTAACGTACACATCAAAGGCCCGGGTAATTTTACCGCAGCCGATATTAATGACAACAGCGCAGAGTACACCGTACTCAACACCTCTCATCACATCGCAACCCTGGCTGAAGACGGCGAAATCCGTATTGAGCTTCACATGGGGCGTGGCCGCGGCTATGTGACCTCAGAAGAGAACATCATCGAAGAAGAAACCGATATCGGCGTTCTTCCCATCGATACCATCTTTACGCCCATCAAGTCCGTGAAATACAACGTTGAGAACGTACGCGTTGGACAGCGCACCGACTACGAAAAACTCGTGATGGAAGTCACAACCGATGGTTCCGTAAATCCCAAGGAAGCCCTTACGATTGCTGGAAAGATTCTCAAGGATCATATCGAGAAGTTCATCACCGAAGAAATCGAAGAGCCCTTCACACAGGAAGAAGAGGAAGTTGATGCAGAATCCATCCGCATAGCAAACCTCCTGAGAACGAGTATCGAAGATCTCAACCTCTCCGTGAGAGCTTACAACTGCCTGAAATCAGCGAACATCAACTCCATCGCTGAACTCGTTTCAAAGGATGAGACAGAGCTGTTGCGTTTCCGGAATTTCGGTAAAAAATCGCTCAACGAGCTGCAGGAAGTCATCGAAGAGAAAAACCTGCACTTCGGCATGGATATCGCCAAGTATTTAGACAAAACCAAAAATTTATAAGGAACGTACGTAATGCGCCATCAGGTAAGAGGCAGAAAATTAGGGCGTACCAGTTCACACCGCAACGCAACTATGCGTGCGCTGAGCAATGCCCTCATCAAAAACCACAGAATCGTTACGACCCTTGCCAAAGCCAAAGAGCTGCGCCGCTATGTAGAGCCGCTCATCACCCGCGCTTTGAAGGAAGATAACCCGCACAATCGCCGTCTTGTTTTTTCATTCCTGCACGACAAGTACGCCGTAACCCATCTCTTCGATGAGGTTGTACCCACGATTGGCGAACGAAACGGGGGCTACACCCGCGTCATAAAACTCGGTAACCGCTCCGGAGACGGTGCACCAACCGCAATTATCGAACTCGTTGACTACAACGAATCAACTGTAGAGTCAACCGGTTCCAAGCGCAAAAGAACCCGTCGTGGCGGCAAAAAGAAAGCCGACAACGAGCAGGATACAGAGGAAAAAGCAGAAGAGTAACCCCTCCAAAACTGCGAAATGCCGGTTTCAGCGCTTCATCAAAATAAGGCAGTCAACTTCGGTTGGCTGCTTTTTTTGTGTTTAAAACAAGGACAATCAGAACCGGCCAAGAGTGCTGAAAAAACGGCGTCCCGGGCAGTTCCGGCTTTTTTGTTTTTTGGGAAAACTCCGGGAGCATCAGGAGTTTGGCGGGCAGGCTCCGGGCCTCCAAAACGAAGATGGGGTCCTTGCTTTTTAGTGTGTGTAACCAGGCTGCGGAGATCAGCAAAGACGTGGTATCATAAAAAAAATCAGCGCCGATAGAAGAAAGCGTACACGTTCCGAAATTTGAATCAGCACGCCAAAACCTGATAGGAATCTGTACCCATCAGACCTCATCACCCATGTGAAGAAAACCAGGCTGCGGCAGCTTCGGCGGCATGTTCCGCGCTTGCGACCGCGCCCTCCATGTAGCCGGGATGCACGGAAGCCGTTTCCGTGCCCGATAGGATAAGCCGCCCGCCCAGCAGCGGCTGACGAAATACCGGATGTCCGTTGTGCTGATGCGGCGGGATAAAGCCGGAATGCGGACTGTGTGTGAAGGCTTCCTGTTTCCAGTTGCACTCATAGTAGGTGCCATGATCACCCGCTTGCGTGCCGAGCAGCCGGTTGAGCTGTTTGGTCGCGGCGGCTTCACGGTCTTCAGGCGTAAGCTCCGAAAGACCCGGGTGCAGAAAACCGATGAGGGCATGATCCCGCTCTGAGGAATGATCATAAAGTTCGGTAAACGGGCCTGCATTACTGAACAGGGTGGTGACTGCCCCATCCTCCTGCCGGAACAACCGCGGATGCGTGCTGGAAAATCCCGCTTTGATTGATTCAGACATCCAGGTGTGGGTTTGGGAAGCAATGCGGTGCAGGGTACCCGGCAGAGGGGGATCAAAAATAATGCTGTGCGTAAGCAGACGCGGCGGAAGGGTGCTGATAATCACCGAAGCAGCATAACCTTCATCCGGGGTTTCAACCAGCATTTTTGTAGTTGCACCGGAATTGGCGGAAGCAGCCTCCGTGGAACCTTCCTGTTCATCACGTACCGCCCGCACAGCAAGAGGCGGCGCATTGCATACAAGTTCGCCCTCACCAAGGGAGGAAATCAAAGCCGTTATAATCCGGTCTGTGCCCCCCTTAATCCGAAAGCTTTGCGGCTCGCCGGATGGCAGCTGAACCCGTTGCGGGGGCTGCGCGGGTGAAAATTCATAAACCGCTTCGCTGCCCATGCGCTGCGGAATGGTCTCAATGCCGAGGCGCGTCAGCAGTTTTTGCAGACGCCGGTGATCGGGTGAGAGCCAGGTTGCACCCATCTCGAGTGGTGCCGCAGCTTCCGGACGCAGCGTGCGGATACGCCCGCCGGGTTCAGGCCGTGCTTCAAGAATTCGCAGTCGCAAATCAGGCCGTTGCTGCCGCAGCAGATGGGCCGTGAGCAGGCCGGAAAGACCGGCACCAAGAATCAGAATGTCAGATGTTTTCATGCGGGGAAGAACAAAGCCGGTTGCTGCAGGATTCACCATAAAATGGAATTCAGCCCTGCCCTGCAATGTTATCTCATCTATAACCATAAGGGCAGCATTAACTTGACGGCTAAACTCAAAAAAGCTTCCCATACGCCAAAGTAAAATAAGAAAGAAGCAAACTATTCAACCCATCACAGAGAGACGACTTATGAATATACGCAGCACACATTCCCCCAAAGCACGCACAGCCAACAGGAAGAAGCATAGCAAGAAACGATGGCTGAAGCTGCAGGTACTCTTATTGGTCATGCTGTTAATGGCAGGCACCCATACTGTTTACGGACAGAGC
This sequence comes from Cyclonatronum proteinivorum, assembly GCF_003353065.1. Taxonomy (GTDB): domain Bacteria; phylum Bacteroidota; class Rhodothermia; order Balneolales; family Cyclonatronaceae; genus Cyclonatronum; species Cyclonatronum proteinivorum. The sequence goes on from NZ_CP027806.1 coordinate 1,048,613, forward strand.
CCGGACGATCCGGTCATTCCGGAAGGAATCGGCGTACAGCAGGAATCACTGACCGGGCTGCAGATCGGCCTCGATATCGAAACCGGCGGATTCTGGTTTTCCCGCAACGACGCCCGTATTCCCGGAGATACCGGGACCAAATTCGACCTCCGCGACCTCACCGGAACAAGTCCGGAGCCCTTCATCCGGCTCAACCTGAAACTGGGCTTCGGCGATCGGCACAATGTCCGGCTGTTGTTTGCTCCCCTTGCCAAAACCGGCACCGGACAGCTTTCGGAGCTCGTACGCTTTGAAGATTCCGAATTTGCGCCCAGCCTGCCAACCGAAGGCACCTTCAGATTCAACACCTACCGCGCAACCTACCGCTACGACTTTTTCCGCAACGACCGCTGGGAAATCGGTGCAGGGGCGGCGGTGCTGATCCGTGATGCGAAAATTGAACTCACGCAGGGAGAACTGAACGAGCGGAATACCGACCTCGGCTTTGTGCCGCTCCTGCACTTTCGCACCTCCGCTTTCCTGACGGACCGCTTCACGGCCGTGCTCGATGCCGAAGGGCTGATCGCACCGCAGGGACGTGCCTTCGACGTAAGCCTGCACGCAGATTACCGCCTCAGTGATGCCTTCAGCGTTTTCGCCGGCTACCGCTTTCTTGATGGCGGCGCGGATAATGATGAAGTGTACAGCTTCGCCTGGATCAACTACCTCAAAGCGGGACTCAGTTTTCGTATTTGAAGCAAGCTCATAAGCTGGACAAACCTACGTTTTCCGGCTTGCTCAGGAGTTACACTTTCTGCATAAAGAGAAGGCAGACCCGAAAACCGGAGCTGCCTTTTTTACGATCCAAACATGCACCTGCGGTGCTTTAATTGGGGGGGGAATCTTTTGTCTACAAAGATTTAGCGCCTGCCGGAGTTATTTGGAAATAAACATCCCAAAACGCTTCATTTCAACAACGGCGTAAATCGTATTCGGGAATCAGCAAAGCACATCAAAGGTCAGCATCCCTACACATAGCCGTTAATCATCACATTGCGGTAGAGCTGTTTGAGAATGTGCACCTTGAAATTCCACCAGAGACGGGTTTCCCGGGTTGATTGATAAATCCACTCGTTGACCAGTTCGCCGTTGAAGTCGAACTCGAACATCATGCAGCGTCCGTGACGGGTGAGCAGCGGACAGCCTGAGGTGCCGTCGTACAGATTGCTGAGGGAGCGGCCCATGGCGACATCCACAATATTGCCGGCAACCGCAGGTGCCTGTTTGCGGATAGTCGCTGCCGTTTTCGGCGCTCCGGTCGCGGCACAATCGCCCACCGCGAAAACGTTCGGGAAGCGTTTGTGCTGCAGGGTTTCCCGGTCGACTTCCACCTGACCGCCAATACCCTCCGCGGTGAGTGGCCCTTCCCGCAGGGGCTTCGGGGTCTGAAACCGCGGCATGGGATGCAGTAAATCATAGGGCTGACGCACCTCACGGGTGTTGCCATCCGGCAGACGTTTCTCAAAATACGCCACGCGGTCGGCTGTGCTGATCGCCTTCAGCTCGGTATGATAATGGTTGTGCATACCCCGGTCTTCCATCATCGGCATGATGATTTTATCAATCTTGGGCACAACAGGGAAGAGGGAAGCCTGAGGCGAGTAAAAATGAACGTCAATTTCTTCCCGCCGGCCCTTGCGGCGGAACATATCCTCTGTGAGCCAGGTGATTTTCTGAGGCGCACCTCCGCACTTCACGTAGCCGCTGGGATAGGTTGTTACAAATTTGCCGCGCTCAAAACGATCGGCGAGCGCCTTAAACTTGATGCCCGATTGCACATCATAAATATTGGCGGCATGATCGGTCTGCAGGGCGTCGCGCAGGCCTTCAACTGAGTCAAGGTTGGTCTGCACGCCCATGGCAACGACGAGATAATCATAAGAAATGACCTCGCCTTTTTCGGTAATCACGCGGTTCTCATCCGGCTCGAAAGCCTTCACATAGTCCTTCACCCACTTCATGTTGGGCATCATAAGGGAAGCCTGATCATAAATCACTTCGTCGGGCCGGTAGACCCCAGCGGCCACAAGCGTGTAGCCGGGCTGATAGTGATGCTCCGATCTGGGTTCAATGACGGTGATTTCCATATCCGGCACCGCCCGAAGCAGGCGCGCAGCAACCGTGAGTCCCGCGATACTACCTCCGGCAACCACAATTTTCAGTTTACGCAGCGCTTTTGACTCGCGCCGGTTGACCTCCAGACTCTTCCGGTAACCTACAACGCCGGCACCGCCCCCAACGAGCAGCGCGCCACCGCCGAAACCAATATACTTAAGCGCATCGCGGCGGCTGATACCACCGCTTTCGTTTTCCTGTTGCCCGTCGGGCGAATTGCGTTCATCCATCATAATACAGCTGTTAAAAATCTATGATTAACTGCATGCGATGTACGGACTGTCATAAACGCACTGCAGCACGACCTCAGGAATTTTCCGGCAAAAACCTTAATAACCTGATAGCTATATAATAATATAAGGGTTATTAATTTGCAAGTTCCAAGAAGTAACCCGTTTGCAGTACAGTTTTCGCCCTTTTAACTTCTCACAGCGATATCCCGTCAGGACTTGGACATCCGTCTTTTGGAAAAGCCTGCGTAAACCAATAGTTTACCTAAAATGCATCATGAACGTGACACCTGCGGTTTGCTTCCCCAAACTATTCCTTCAAAAACCCAAAAACCATGAAAAAAATATCTTTTTCAGCCAGGCTGTTCAGCCTGATGCTTGCCATACTTTTCATGCCCGTACTCCTCAGCGCACAGCCCTCTGCCACGCAGCTCCTCAACGACATCAAGCGGACCAATGCCGGCTACCTTTCCGGTGTTGAAACCGTGTCGCTTGTTAATGCGATGGAAGGCTTCGGTTTTACCATGCAGGAGCGCGAGCACTATCGCAAAATCACGGAAGCCGGACACACGCGTCTTGTCGGGGAAGAGGAAGGCGACGATATCAGTATGGTCGGCCTGCTCAACCTCAGTGCCGATGACCTTGCTGCACTTGTGAACGGTGCCTCCCGCATCGGGACCGAGCGCCGCGACGGGCAGCGGATGATTACCCTTTTTGTGGATGATCCCGATGTAATTGAATCCTTCGGCGACCCCTTGCCTGAGGCAGATGATGAAGACGATTTCGAAGACTTCAGCTTCGTTAGCATGAAGCTGTGGATAGGCGCCGCTGATTACCTTCTCTATCATGTTGAAAGCACACTTGAAAACGATCAGGGTGCACAAATGGAGGTCATCTTTACCCTGTCTGACTACGAGCGGCACAGCGGTCTGCCCCTGCCCGGTCAGGTTGAGGTTACTATGAAAGGCCTTGGTGCCCTTATGGACGATTCCGAGCTTGCGGAAACCCGCCGGGAATTGGAAGAAATGATGGCAGAGCTTGAAAACATGCCCGAAGCACAGCGCAATATGATTCTCTCCCAAATGGGCCCGCAGCTCGAACAGTTCGAGCAAATGATGGAGGGAGGCGACACCTCCTTCGCCATTAAAATTCAGGACGTCAGAATCAACGAATAAGCAAAAATAACAGGCTTTTAGTGCCGGAACCAAAGCCCGCGCTGAAAGCCTGTTTACATTTAAAGAGGCGGTACCACACCTCCTGCCCCGAAGTTCAGGCGCACTACCTGTACCGGTTCTGTTTTTTTGGGGAAAACGCCGTGAACATCACTGGCTGCGGTGAAAGCTCAGGGCACCCCAAATCGGTGTTGTGCGCCTTGCTTTTTTGTTATGGCGGTAGAATCGCAAATTTTTCTGTCAAAACAGCTACGGATGACGGGCTAAATCCCATTTTTGGGGGCAATCAGCCCGCCCTCGTTTTTGAACAGGATTTTTAGGATTGCAGGATGAACAGGATGATTGTGGGACCGTGGAAGGCTCTCTTCTTTAATGCGGACAAAACCATTCGGTTATTCATGGATTCGCGCCATTGATTATTGAACCCTGACCAGAAGTAAAATGAGGAATTGCGCACTACGCCCGTCCATCCAAAAATGAATGTACCGAGATCCCAACCTGGTCCGACACCGAATCAACCCTGAAGGGGTTGCATGTTTATAGAAAAATGCGTTGCCCCCACCATTCCCCCGCGCGCGCCGAAGGCGCGCATGCGGGGCCGGGCGTACAGCCCGTAACAAACCCGCAACAGCCGTGGCGTAGAGACGCAGTGCATTGCGTCTCTACCGTGCCGGGACACGACCTCAATTTTCAATATCTGAATCCCCAATCACGTCCGCTCCTTTTTTTGAACAGGATTTATAGGATTACAGGATGAACAGGATGATTTTAGGTTTGTGAAAAGCTCCTCAATTCATGCGGACAAAATCTATCGGTTGCTCAATGATTCCCACCATTGTTTCTTTAACCGCAACAGCCATGCAATAAAAAAATGCGCACTACGCCCGTCCATCCAAAAAATGAATGTACCGAGATCCCAACCTGGTCCGGCACCGGATCAACCCTGAAGGGGTTGCATGTTTATAGAAAAATGCAACGCCCCCCACCATTTTCCGCGCACGCCGAAGGCGCGCCCGCGGGGCCGCGGGGCCGGGCTGTACAGCCCGAAACAAACCCGCAACAGCCGCGGCGTAGAGACGCAATGCATTGCGTCTCTACCGTGCAGGCACACGACCCCAAATCCCGTCCGTCCCTGTTTTGAACAGGATTTTTATGATTTACAGGATGGACAGGATGATTTTGGGACGTCAGAAGGCTCTCCTCTTTAATGCGGACAAAATCTTTCGGTTGTTCAATGATTCCCACCATTGTTTCTTTAATCGCAACCAGGCATTGAACGAAAAAATGCCCACAATGCCCGTCCATTCAAAAATGAATGTTCCGAGATCCCAACCTGGTCCGACACCGGATCAACCCTGAAGGGGTTGCATGTTTATAGAAAAATGCAACGCCCCCCACCATTTTCCGCGCACGCCGAAGGCGCGCCCGCGGGGCCGCGGGGCCGGGCTGTACAGCCCGAAACAAACCCGCAACAGCCGCGGCGTAGAGACGCAATGCATTGCGTCTCTACCGTGCAGGCACACGACCCCAAATCCCGTCCGTCCCTGTTTTGAACAGGATTTTTATGATTTACAGGATGGACAGGATGATTTTGGGACGTCAGAAGGCTCTCCTCTTTAATGCGGACAAAATCTTTCGGTTGTTCAATGATTCCCACCATTGTTTCTTTAATCGCAACCAGGCATTGAACGAAAAAATGCCCACAATGCCCGTCCATTCAAAAATGAATGTTCCGAGATCCCAACCTGGTCCGGCACCGGATCAACCCTGAAGGGGTTGCATGTTTATAGAAACCGCACCGCCTCCCACCATTCCCCCGCGCGCGCCGAAGGCGCGCATGCGGGGCCGGGCGTACAGCCCGTAACAAACCCGCAACAGCCGTGGCGTAGAGACGCAGTGCATTGCGTCTCTACCGTGCCGGGACACGACCTCAATTTTCAATATCTGAATCCCCAATCACGTCCGCTCCTTTTTTTGAACAGGATTTATAGGATTACAGGATGAACAGGATGATTTTAGGTTTGTGAAAAGCTCCTCAATTCATGCGGACAAAATCTATCGGTTGCTCAATGATTCCCACCATTGTTTCTTTAACCGCAACAGCCATGCAATAAAAAAATGCCCACAATGCCCGTCCATTCAAAAATGAATGTTCCGAGATCCCAACCTGGTCCGGCACCGGATCAACCCTGAAGGGGTTGTATGTTTATAGAAAATGCGTTGCCCCACCATTCCCCCGCGCGCGCCGAAGGCGCGCATGCGGGGCCGGGCGTACAGCCCGAAACAAACCCGAGACAAATCTGGCGTAGAGACGCAATGCATTGCGTCTCTACGACGTGCTCTGCCCGCCTCAGCCGCTGACCTTTACCCCCGCTCAATCCGGATCAGCCGCCCGTTGCTTTCATCGGTGAGCACATACAAATGTCCGTCCGGACCAACCCGTACATCACGGACGCGATCACCAATCGTGAGCTTTTCTTCTCCGACAACGGTTTCCCCTTCCAGCATAATCCGGCGGATTTCCCCGCTCACGAGACCGCCGCTGAACAGGTTGCCCTGCCATTCGGGGAACACCTCCCCGTGATACACCGCAAGCCCGCTCGGCGCCTGCGCGGGGGTCCAGACCACCAGCGGATCAACCTTGCCCGGCTTCTTCGTTTTCCGGCTGATGCGGGTGAAATGATACTCGCGGCTGTAAGTCACCAGCGGCCATCCGAAATTGCTGCCTTCGGTGAGGAGATTCAGCTCATCGCCCCCGCGCGCGCCGTGTTCATTCGCCCACACGCGACCGCTCACCGGATCGTACGCCAGCCCCTGAATATTGCGGTGTCCCCAGGTCCAGATTTCGGGCAGGACGTCCTCCCCGGCTTCAGCCTCCGTAAACGGCGCGCCCTGCGCGGCGCGGCCCGCATCGGTCAGCCTCACCACCGTACCGAGGTGATTCCTCCGGTTCTGTGCCTGCTCCCGTATCCAGCCGCCGTCGAAGCGGATGTAGTTGCCGCCATCAGCAATGCTCACGAGCAGCTCATTGCCGGGCAGCCAGGCCATGCGCGAGCCAAAATGCTGATTCCCGGTTTTGGCGACATTGGTCTCGAAGATGACTTCAACCGCGGTGAGGCTGCTGCCGTCAAAAACGCCCCGCGCGACCGTCGTACGGTTGGCATCGCGGTCGCCCGCAGCGTAGGTGAGGTACACCAGCCGGTTTTCCTCAAAATCCGGATGCAGCGTAAGGTCAAGCAGTCCGCCCTGACCATCAGCAAACACGGGCGGCACGCCGGCAACCGGATCCGGCAACAGCACGCCATCGCGCACAATCCGAAGCCGCCCCGGACGCTCGGTAATCAGCAGCTCATCCTCGCTGATCCACGCCACCGCCCAGGGGTGCTCCAGCCCTTCGAGCACGGTTACGGCCTGCCAGCCTAAGGCCTCGGGCACATCCCCCGAAAGCCGCACGGGTCCCTCGGGCATGCGGCAACCGGCCAAAACCACAAAAAGCAGGAGGAAAATCAAAACCGGCCGGAAAGAAAAGCGGAAAAAGAAATCAGGTTTCATGAGGGGAAATATTAGGAGGTGGAAAGATGGGGTTCAGAAGGGCAGGGGAGCTGCATATCAGCCGTCTGTCTGCTTCTGCTCGAGCTTGCTCAGATACACATAAATCAGCTGCGACAGGATTCCGGTGAGCAGGGCTACGGCTGCAATCCAGCCCCCGTAAATGGGATCGGCCGACAAAGAAATGCGCAAAATTACGGTCGAAGATACAAAACCGGCATTCCTGAATAAGCGCGCATAGGTTTGGCTGAACATAAAAGAAGCAATGAAAATAAACACATCAGCAAAAATCATGACGGTGTAGAATTCGACAAAAAATATAACATTCAGATCAAGGCTGAAGGGCACTTCATAAAAAATAAGGCGATAGGCCGCTGTACTAAATTCATACGCAGCATAAAATGTAAGACTGGTGAACACAACGACCAAAAAAAGAGATACCTGTTTTTTCAGCGTAATGAACTTGGTGATTTCCTTATCCGAAATTGCTGCAAGCCCTTTACGTTTCAAACTGACATGATAGAAAACCCCAACCAGCAGAAAAAGCAGCAATCCGCTGCCGAGATCCGTGGCAATCTGGAGAATAGCTTCCTTTTGTTCCGCAATCTGATCAAAGCTCTCAAAATTGGAAATATCCTTAAAAACCCGCCTGATGATAATAAGGGAAATGATTTCGTACTGTTTGCGAATCGACTCAGAAAAAGAAAGCGGCAGGGCCAGAATCAGCAGATACACCTCATAAACCAAAATGATGCTGAAGGGCGTGTACAGCGCAGCCAGATAATTGGGGTTGAGGCCGCTGAGCAGGATGTTATCAGGAAAACTGTTTCGCAGGAAAATCAGAATCAGGTGCCCGAAAAACAGGAAAAAAGAAAAATAAACCGTCCACTGTTCCGCTTTATGTTTAACGGAAGCGCTGCTGAGGATGTCATATAAGCGGTTAATTTTTAGCATGATGGGCTAACGGTGCCGCCTCCTGATTCATTCCGGTGGTTTGGTTTCAAAGAAAGGCAGGAGCGGTGGCACACCCGCACAAATAAGGGCGCGCGCATTTTGGCGGACTTTTTCTGCGGGGCCCGTCACCGGTTTACCTGCCCGCCCCAACATCTCATCATCTAATCCTCTGCACCTGCACCCGCACCCGCAGAACTCCCGGGCCGGATGCACCCCGTAACAAAAAGGGACCGGCACCCGCCCCCCGCTGACCTCAAAGCCGCCTCACCTTCGGGCACGCTTTGGAAAACAGGCCAACCCCCCGCCCAAACCCGCAACCCCAACCCGACCATGACCCGAACATGACCCGAATGTGACCCGAACGTGAAGCACACCGGAAATGAGTAGAGATGCGAGAAATAGGGGGGGGCTTACACGCATGAACCGGCTGAAGCCGAATCCACCCCCGGCTGCACACAGCGCTGCATCTTCCCGCACCAATACCGATCCAGCTCAGGCTCCATCATCATACTTTCAACCAGTGCCAAATCGGCAACGAGCATGTGGCTCAGGTAGGATTGCTGCTGATATTGGAGGGCGTCGGCCTCAGAGGCGAAGGCCAGGTAAATTTCGCCTTCATCAACGAGGAAAAAGGGGAAGGCGGGGGACCAGAAGTCTTCGGTGATAGTAAATCGAATGGGTGTGGATTTCATCAACTGATAAATGGGAGGTGTATTGATTAAAGATGTAGTCAGAAAAAATGGCTTGTAGCTTTCTTGTAAATAAAGTATGTTTGATTTTCCGACTAGATTAGAGCAAATATCTATTTAAATATAAAAATAATAATATGACAAACGAAGACGAACTTATTGAAAAGGTTGTAGACTTTGTTGAACAAAGTATTTTTCAGCCACACATTAAGGCCTCATTGGAAAAGCATACTAAATTACGGTCATATAAAATAAACCCAATAATAGTAAAATATTTGTCTAAAGTTTTGGAGGATGAATACACCCCAATAGGTGTTGCGAAAGCTTTATATTTTCCAAGGGTATTAGGAACTTCAATAAATACTTCTTTTGGTACTCAAGTGCAAAATATGTTTGTTGAATTAGGGATCGCCCAGGGTTCGATGATTAAGGGGATGGATATTGAGTTTATAGATAGACATGATAATCGAAAAAAATGGTGTCAGCTAAAAGCGGGGCCAAACACTATTAACTCTGAAGACGTAAAACCGATATTGTCAAAATTTGAAGGTACAATTAGACTTGCTAAAACAAACAACGCGATGCGTGGCATAAGAAACTCAGATTTTATTGTCGGTGTATTATATGGTACATCAAACGAGCTCAGTCAGCACTATCGTAAAATTAATGATGTTTATCCGGTTTATATTGGTAATGAATTTTGGAGTAGGATAACTGGGTATGAGAATATTTACAGTAAACTGGAAGATGAAATGCAAGCAATGATTGAATCTTTAAATACGCACGATTTTATAAACCAAGGTTGTAATACACTAGCTGAGGAAATTAGCCGGTCATCGATTTTTGACTTTCGTTAATAATACTGCTATACCTGTTTAAAAAGTCAATTAACGAATAACCAATCTCTTCTCCAAGGTTTACAGGTACCGCGTTACCGATCTGTTTGTACTGCTGAGCTATGGAACCCGCAAACTGCCAATCGTCGGGAAACGTCTGAATTCTAGCGTATTCCCGAACTGTAAAGGGTCTGGTTTCGTCTGGATGGCATCTTTCAGTTTGTTTTTGAGCGGGACTGCAAGTTAATGTGAGGCATGGCTCATCCCATCCAATCCTTCTTGCCATTCCCGTTTTACCTCCATCAAGGTGGTAACTCCCTCCCATATACTCTTTTTGAATGTCAATTGGCAAGTCTCTCCAATAACCTTTAGGCGGTACCATCTCCATTACCTTCTTTTTGTATTTAGGGTATTTTGCACCATCAGATTCGGGAACATCTGAATCAAAAAGTTCGCCTTTCTTTAGCGCATCAGATAGATTATAGATGCGATTATATTTTGCTGGATAGTTATATTCGACTTCTACATCTTTACGGATTGCTACAAGAAAAACTCGTTCACGTTTTTGTGGAACTCTATAATGTATAGCTTTTAGTATTTGTACTGGTACTACATTATACCCTATTTCATCTAAAATAGATATCATACCTTGTATAGTTCTGCCGTTGTCATGGCTTAATAACCCTCTTACATTTTCACCAACACACACAATGGGCTGTACTTCGTCAACAACTCTTGCAAATTCATAGAAAAGAGTTCCACGGGCATCCGAAAGACCAAGTTTTTTACCAGCATAGCTAAAAGCCTGACATGGAAAACCTCCGGTAACGATGTCCGTTTTACCTTTAAAGGACGAGAAATCAAAATCTTTTATATCCCCTTCTAAAATATTCCAATGCGGTCTGTTCATACGAAGTGTTTCGCATGCCCATTTGTCAATTTCGTTAAGAGCTATACAGTTCAAACCTGATTTTTCTAAGCCAATCGCAAGCCCCCCCGCGCCTGCGAAAAGCTCAAGAACAGAGTAAGGTTTATTCGATGGAACATAGTTTGTTTCATTGTCCTGTACACTTCGGTCAAATAGATCCCCAACAAATTGATTTAGCATTTCTTTTTTATAGATACGGTAATTAGAAACGGGTTCACGGCTTGCGATTAATAGACCTTCTCGATCCCAACGTCTAAGGGTTTGTTTACTTTTGCCTAGGTAATCAGCAGCTTCACTTAGTGTATAAAATTCTTTCATAACCTTGTTGTTAAACATTGCTCATTGGTTATTAATATAAACAGGTTCATTATTTGTTCCTAAATTAATCACTTTAAAAAAATGACTCTTAAATTAAATATTATCAGCACCATACTTCTTTGATAGGTCTGTTGTGATAGAAATAAATTTGTTGAAACCGATAGATTGAGTAGGTTAAAATTAAGGAAACAAGGTTCTTCATTTGATAAAAATGAATTTTGTGCGATTAGCTTATAGGTGTGTTTGTTGGCTGTCAATTTTCTTGACAACTAAATGATAGCTCGCTATTTATCAGTAAAAAAAATTAGAACAATAAGATTTTAGCTGAATACCATTTATGTCTACTGAATTAGAACACGAATTTAAAAACTGGTTGGAAAGAAACCACCCCAAACCTTCCAATGCTTCCAGTTCATATCTGAGAGCGCTCGAAATTTTCTCGGCTTATATGGCGGATAGCGGGCTCGCAGGAAAAAGTTCAATTTTTGAGGTAACTGACGAAAACATGCTCCAAGTCTTGTATGATGAGGCCAGAGCGCAACAAAAAGATCCTGATTCCAGGTTGCATCAATCTGGCCCAACCAGTTACGGTGAAAAGGGATTTTATTCTGCTGCAATAAACAGGTATATGGCATTCTTACAAAAAGAGAAGACCAAAGAAAGATTATCAAACCAATCTGACTTAACTAAACATTTTTATAGTAAACTGGTAGTGAGCGGTCTTCTGTTCTCAGACCAAACAATCCTCCGCTTCATCGCCTCTCTCCTTACCAAACCCTTCGTAATCCTCACAGGCCTTTCGGGTTCCGGAAAAACCAAGCTTGCACAGGCTTTTGCGATGTGGATTTCTGAGAGCGAAGAGCAGTACTGTTTGGTCCCGGTAGGTGCTGACTGGACGAACCGGGAGCCGCTTTTGGGCTACCCCAACGCGCTAAAGGATCAGGAGTATGTGAAACCGGAAAACCGGGTTCTGGATTTAATCCTCGGGGCAAATCAAAACAGTCATCTGCCGTATTTCCTAATTCTTGACGAAATGAACCTCAGCCATGTGGAGCGTTATTTTGCTGATTTCCTGAGTGCCATGGAGTCCGGAGAAAAAATAGCGCTGCATAGCGGGTCGGAAGCCTGGAACGGAGTGCCGTCTTCGCTTAAACTGCCGGATAACCTGTTTATCATTGGTACAGTCAACATTGACGAAACGACCAATATGTTCAGTCCCAAAGTGCTCGACCGCGCCAGCACCATTGAGTTCAGGGTCAGTAAATCCGATATCCACAGTTTCCTCGACGAAATGCAGTCCTTAAATATGAAAGCCCTTGAAGGCAAAGGAGCCGGTACGGGTGCTTCTTTTCTTGAAATGGCGCGCACTAAAACGCATGGCGCAATGCCTGATAAAGGTCTTCGTGAAAGCCTGCTGCTCTTTTTCGAAGAGCTCAGTAAGACCGGTGCCGAATTCGGGTACCGGTCAGCTTCAGAAATTGTCCGGCTGATTCGTAACCTTGAAGCGCTTGACCCTCAAGGAGCGCTTACGGCAGATCAGAGGCTTGATATTGCGGTGATGCAGAAACTGCTTCCCAAACTGCACGGCTCAAGACGAAAACTTGTGCCGGTACTGAAAACCCTGGCCGGGCTGTGCCTGAAGGAAGTCCGTGAAGATATCGTCAGAGATGTTTTGGGCAATACCGCCTATACCGCAAGCGATCCGGATAACGTGAAGTACCCGCTTTCGCTGGAAAAGATTACCCGCATGTATCAGGGCGCGATTGATAACGGATACGCAAGCTATGCAGAAGCCTGATCCTGTTTCTCGTCCCGTTTCTGATGGGGTTCTGAAAATCCCGCTGGATACGGTTGAAAAGGGACTCAAGCTCATTATTGAAGAGCGCAGGAAAGGTACGCTGTTTGAACTTGATGCCGTGGCTGAAGGATTTCATGAAGCGCGGCATCAGCTCCTTGAGGGGCAGTCGTATGATTTTGAATTCAGCAGCAACGATTTTTGCTTCGGTGAGCCGAAAGTACGTGCCGGTCGTATAGTGCAGGCCCGAAAGAGCAGACCGCACATGGGTACCCTTGAGCCGAATATTTTTGTAGGTACGCTGCAGCTGGATGTTTGCCGCAAGTCTCAGCCGGAGGTCAGCTGCGGTGCCGTTCAGCTGGAAGTGCAGTCCGTTAAAACCGGCTACCGTGACGATTACCGGAATATGCTCGAATATATCACGGACCGCTGCACGGCCCTGCTTATGCAGTCGGATTCGCCCGTGCGTCAGATGGTTGAAGTCGATTATGAAGCAGACTATGAAAGCCTGTATCAGCGCTTTGCGTTTGTACGGTCTGTGATCGGGTCAGATGATTTTGCGGCTGCGGTACACCGGGTTGTTACCGCACCTGTCACAGGCTGGCGTGAAATCAGTGAGAAGCAGGATGTGCGCAGAATTCGCCGGTTTTCGGCTTCCGGTATTCGGGAAATTACGCAGGGCCGCAACCGTCAGCAGCTTTCCGCCTTGCACCCCCTCGCACAACAGGGCATTCCGAGCATGCCTGCCCGCGTACACAGCAGCATAAAAACAGACTCCGTCGATACGCCTGAGAACCGTTTCATAAAATATGCACTCGAAAGTTTTGCTTTTTTCTGTGCAGGTATTCATGAAAGCGTATCTGTGCAGCCGGGCTCAGCCCTGCATACGGAATCGGCTGATTTGGTGAACAGGCTGGAATCATGGCTGCAGCACAGCATGTTCCGCGAGGTCTCGCGTCCGGCAACGCTTCGCATCAACAGCCCGGTGCTGCAGCGGAAAACGGGATACAGGGCAGTGCTCCGAGCATGGCTAATGTTTGACCTTGCGGCCAAACTGGTCTGGCGCGGCGGTGATGATGTGTATCAGGCCGGAAAAAAAGACATCGCGACCCTGTATGAATACTGGCTGTTTTTCCAGCTGACCGATCTCTTTAGCGGGATGTTCCGCCTCGAACAGCAGGCACTGGAAAAGCTGATAGTGCCGGACACTTCGCAGCTGAATCTCACCCTGAAGCAGGGCAAAGAAACCATCCTTCACGGTGTATTCAGGACGGAAAGCCGTGCACTGCAGGTTCGGTTCAGCTATAACCGCACGTACAGCGGCACATCGTTCGAAAAAAGCTATCCTGGTCCGGGCAGCTGGACCACCGCAATGCGGCCTGATTACAGCCTGACGGTATGGCCTGCCGGAATTAGTGAGGCGATTGCTGAACAGGAAGAGCTGATTGTTCACATACACTTCGACGCCAAGTATAAGGTAGAAAACCTTGCCGACTATCTTCGGGAAAGGGCTGAAGCTGCTCCGGAAATGATAGATTCTGAAAAGCAGCGTGAGCGGGAGGGGCGTTATAAAAATGCGGATCTGCTTAAAATGCACGCCTACAAGGATGCCATCCGGCGCACGGGCGGCGCGTATGTGCTTTATCCCGGCGACATTCCCGTGAGGCGGCAGGGCTTTCACGAAATCATCCCCGGACTTGGTGCTTTCCCCGTGAAGCCTTCACGGGATGAAACCGGCATACAGGAACTTCGGCAGTTTATTGAAGAGGTCATCCGGCACTTCATCAACCGTTCGAGTCAGCGGGAAAAAGCGGCACTAAAACTGTGGCAGGTGCACCGAGAAGAACCAAAGGTCAATCACTCGGTTGCCCGCTCTGTCCCCGAAGCTTACGGCGTGAACCGGGATCATATTCCCGACGAAACGCAGGTGCTGGTGGGTTACTGCAACAGGCAGGAACAGTTTGACTGGATTCGGGCGAAGAAACGCTATAATTTCAGAACAGACGGCAGTCAGGGTTCTCTTGTGCTTGACAGCAAAACGGTAACTGCAAAATACTTGCTGATCCACAGAGCGGGGAAGGATGAAACGGCTGAACTATGGGAGATCATTTCGGATGGTCCGGAAGTTTTTTCAAAAGAAAAGCTGCTCCAAATGGACTATCCCGGTCCGTCGCAGCCCTATTATCTGGTAATCAAAATCAAAAAGGCTTCAGCCGGGGAATTCAGGGGTTTGGTATGGGAGCATGGTAAACTTGCCGGTTATAAAGAAGGCTTAAGGAAAGGGCTGCCTTTCACGGTCACACTTTCAGAGCTGATGGCCGTATCCCGTAAAGTACCGGTACTGACCGGGGAGCCCGATTAAGCAGGGTTATTGTCGGTAATTTCCGCAAATACCCGGTTCAGGGCTAGTTCCCCCTCATCCCCCCTCAGCTCACATTCCCAAACGACAATCACTTTCCAGCCTGAAGCCCGGAGTTTAGCGTATGCGGCGGCGTCACGCTCACGGGTGCGGCTGATTTTGTTTTCCCACCATTCGGTGCGCGTTTTGGGCATCACAAATTTGGGGCAGCCCTGATGACCGTGCCAAAAGCAACCGTTAACAAATACAGCGGTCCGGTATTTACGGAAAGATAAATCCGGCTTACCGGGCAGTTTTTTACTGTGCAGCCGGTACCGGAGTCCGCGCCGGTGCAGTCCCGAACGCAGCCGCATCTCCGGCTTCGTATCCTTCGACCGGATGCGGCTCATGTTAAAACTACGGGTTTCGGGAGTGTGGACGTCGGCCATGAAAAGTGAAAGTTTGAAATGATGGAAGCCTCCCCCCCTAATCCATCCACCCCGGTTTGCGCTTTTCCAGAAATGCCTGGAAGCCTTCGAAGCCCCAGGGCCCGTCGAAGATCCGGCGCTGATAGCCGGCTTCGCGGGTGAGGGCGTCCCGGATCTGCTGAAAATGCACTTCTGCAAGGATGCCATCCGGCGCACATATAGTAAGAATGTGCTTGATTCCGGGGACTTCGCCGCCAAGCGGCAGCACTGTCATGAAAGCAATCCCAAACTTGTCGCTTTTCCGGTGAAGCCCTCTCGCAAAGGGAAAATTTCGGCCGGCGAACAAGCTTAGGTAATTTTTTCTCCCTGACTTCTCTGAATATTTGGTTCAGGGTTACTTTCACATTATTATTCCTCATCCGTTCACATTCCCAAACGAGAATTACCTTTTTTCAGGGCCTTCAAATACCTAATCACACCCATCCGTAAAAAGCAATATAATAAAGACCAATATTCCGATGGGTGTTAAAAAAAACTTGATCAATCCTTCAAAAAATTCTGTGATTATATCAAACAGGCTCATTTTTATCTCCGTTTAGTATTTATCATTTTAGTTATTTCAGGTGTTTCCAATACTTCAAAATCCGATCTCGCCGCTGCGGGCAAACTGCCGGCTGATCATTTCCTGCCTGATTTTGATTTTCCGGTAAGATTCACTCAAACTCAGGTCTTCCATATAGGATTTGAGGAAGACTTCCTGCAGGTAGGCGAGGGTTAGTTTTCCGCTGACATCTTTCAGGAAGCCAGAGTTAAGTTCTTTTTCCGGAAAGTCCTGTTCCATTACATGCTCGAACCACTTTATGATGAATTCCGACTGAAAATCTTCCTTATACACCGGGATGATTTCATCAATCCGGGAAGGCCGGTCTATCAGATTGTAGGGGATGCGATCCGGGTGATTCGTGGTGATCATGAACAGCACATTTTCCTTCAGCTTGGGTGAATCCAGCAGGTTCAAAACTTCAGCCAGCGACTTGTCTTTTATCAGTTCATAAAGCTCTTCAATGATGATGATCTTCATCCGGTCGCTCAGAAAAGATGCAAGCGTATCCACGCCCTTCAAAAGTTCTTCGAAGCTGTTCCGGGAGTGTACCCTGATCACAACGGCTTCCTGCTCTTTAATGGCCCGCTCGGCCATTTGGGCAATGAATCTGCTTTTGCCGGTTCCAGGATCTCCGCATAGCAGAAAAGACCTTTTATAATCGAGTTTTTTCTCGTTGTAGAATGCCTTTGAGGCCAGAAATTTATCAACCGATTTTCTCAGGTAAGCAAACGGCTTTACGTACGCTTCCACTTCGAAGTAGTTTTGGGAAATGTACTGCGTCTGCGCTTCTGTGCTGTTTCCGAAGGCGGTTCGGTTGAGGCAAAATTTCCGCGCCTCAGTATCAAAAGCGGGCTCATAAAACCCGGGTGGCAAATAGCGCACAAGTTCGTGATAGTCAAATCCATAGCCGCGGGCTGTTTTTACGATGCCCATCTGTTCGTTTATTCCGGGGTTTTGCATGCGTTCAAAGTAAGCGTTTTTGTTTCGGACCTCGCGGGCCCACCTCTGTTTCCAGTCTGCTTGCATTGATTATTTCCTCCGTTTTCTGTTGCAGGTTGATAGGAGGCCCGCTCTCACAGGCTTACTCAGGTCTTTCCGAGCCACCCTGTACAAGGCCGGTTGCAATGCTATCAAGGGTTTGCGGAAGGGCAAGTTTTGCGAGCCAGGAGCCCGGAATGGCGCTCTTGCCGTAGAAAGCGCCGGCAAGCTGACCGCATACAGCCGCGGTTGTGTCGGCATCATCGCCCAGATTGGCTGCCATCAGCACGGCATCTTTGAAGGAATCCGTGGTAAACAGACACCAAAGGGCAGCTTCGAGGGAATCGACGACATACCCGCTGCCTTTAATTTCTGCCCTGCTTTTCTGCGTGAATCCTCCCTGCTGCAAGTCGGTGAGTCGTCCTGTTGATCTGAGGCTGATTTTGCCGAGCGTAACGAGCATCTTTTCCCTGCTGCTGCCGGAAGCAAGGTGCCACAAGGCGGATGCCATCAGTTCACAGCCATCGAGGCACTCGGGTGCGCCGTGTGTCGTGCGGGAGCTTTCGGCAGCGTATCTGCGACAGACTTCCTCCCCCTGCCCGTGGAAGTACATCACAACCGGTGCAAGCCGCATGATGCTGCCGTTTCCGGCACTGTACGGATCGGTTGAACCAGCATAAGGCTCGTTAAGCGCCTCAAATTTCTGCAGGCTCCGGAGGGTGGTGATGCCGATATCGAAACAGCGCCCGGTACTGCTGAGGTGACCTTCACTATGCCAGCGCAGATAGCGCCTCATTTGGTCAGCCGGGTCAAAGCCCTTACATGCAATCAGGCTTTCCCCCAGGCATAGCGCCATCGAGGTATCGTCGGTCCATGCACCGGGCGGAAGCCCGAAAGGGCCGCCCCCAACAATATCGGTTAGCGGGGGATTGCTGTCCCGCGCGGTAAATTCAAGGGTTGTTCCCAGCGCATCTCCGGCAGCAAGGCCAAAGAGCATTCCGGTGAGTTTGTCGTGAAATGGTGTGGTGTTTTGAGAGCGGGTATTCATGATGGTTTTCTGGTTTTGATGCAGGTTAGTGTTGAAACTTGTGGTGCCGGAGAGATGCGTTTGGTACTGGGGTTCAGCCGAAGCCGAGTTCACGCTTTTCTGCAAAGTTGTTTTTCACGAGCTTGATGCGGTGTTCGAGGTACCCGTAGGCTTCATGCGGCTGTATTCCTTTCATCCGGGAGAGCAGGAAGAGCTCTTTGAGGTAGGCGGGGGTCATTTTAGCCGAATACCACGCGTGATGCTTTTCGCTTTCCGGCAATTCCTGACCGGTTACGTGTTTATACCAGGCTTCCTGAAAGCCCGGGAGGTTTTCGCGGCCAGCTTCTTCGAGTACATCGATGCGGCTTGGCCGGTCGGTAAGGTTCTTGGGCACCCGATCGGGGTTGTTGGTTGTCATCAGGTAAATGACGTTGTTTCGAAGAATGGCATTGTCGAGGAAATTGAGCAGGCTACTGTTGCCACGATAGGAGCTCATTTCTGCCAGCTCCTCAATAATGAAGATTTTCAGGCGGTCGGCCAGATGCGTTTCAAGGAGAACCAGTCCTTTATCGACAACCAGTTCCAACTGAAAACGGGAGTCAATGCGAATTACAACTGCTTTATGCATCTGAATAAGCTGCTTGCAGAGGTTATCTATGAATCTGGACTTTCCTGTGCCCGGTTCTCCGAACAGCAGTACGGACCTGCGGTAGCCGAGCCTGTTCTCGACAAATATGCGGCGGTTTTGGAGAAATTCGCTGATGGCTTCAGATACCCGTTTCAGGCCGGGATTGTATTTTTCGAGCGGGAAATACCCCTCGCTGAGGTAATCACCCCTTTCAAGCCGGTTCAGACTGCTCAGCGCAGTTGCGGTCACCGAATGTTTGTCGCTCATTCTGCTATGAACCGGGTTAGCAGGCGTACGACTACTTTGCTGCGTTATGCGCTCCATCTCTTCCATAAAAGCAAGATCCTCGAGCTCAATTTGCTCGATAAATGAGTCGAACTCTGCATTTCCCGCTGCCTGAGCGTCCTGTTCGGCCTCATCCCTAATGCGGTTGTTCCGGTGCATTTCAAGCAAGGCCTGCCGCCTGAACGGATCTATGCGTGTGAGGACAAAGTTGCCTTCATCGGACCGGTCGGGCAGGTAAAGGCCTGCCGGAAACTCACTGTAAGCCAGCTCTTTGGGGAAGGCAATATGTGAGCCGTAGTCGATATAGTAGCGTGCAATGTGCTGCGGCATGCGGTCAATTGTATTGGGCACAGAAGGATTGGAAATAGTATTTGCTGACATAGTTCTCCGGATTAAGAATGAAAGGGTGAGGTGAAATGCAGGTCTGAAAAGCTCTGCTCGTTGTCCGGATAAGTTCAGCACCTTATTTTACTCTGTTGGTAATTGTCTTGCGCTACTATGCTTGTTTGCAGAAGTGGCGTAAGATTAAACTGAAGATGTCTTAGGCCTGCTTATCCATTTCGCTCACAGAAGGTAGAACCAGAAGATTCCTGAAACGGTAATTATTTGGCAGTCGTCTAAAGCCCTTTTGTATGCAGCATCTTATACCCCTCAAAATTAAAGCGGGGGACTTAGGGCTTCGCGTACTCCACCCGCTGCTACTGCCCCCCCCCGATTTTCATACCCCGCGTACGGGAAAAAGTAATTTCGCGCAGGAATAGAATAAGCTGGCGGTTGGCCGATGTTTATCCGGCCAGCGACAGCATCAATCCTTTAAAACAAGCCGTCCGTTATTTTCCTCTAATCCATGAGCGCAGCAATGCGGATGTCTTCTCATCTTTCGGATATTCTGCAACTGTGGGATCAGCGCCACATGCAGTTGCTGCTTTTTGAATATGATCAGAAACCTGCTGACCACTAACAACCCCCCGCCTTACGAGCCATGTTCCGATAGTAGTGGTGAGTTTTTCAGTGCTGCCTGTCTCTGTGAGCAGTAATGGCCCTGAACCTTCTTTGTGCTTTCGGTCAATCTCATCAAGAAGGGCTTGCAAGCCAGGTTCATCTAATGGAGTTTGTTCCGTATTAATTTCCTGGACCCTCGGCGGAGCCATAGCGGGACTCTCTTTTTCAGCTGAGCAGTCGCGGGCGGCGAAAAGTCCTGGTACAAGCCAGAAAGCCCCCCGTACTGGTACTGGTATTCCTCCGAATTCATCTTTATGTAAATAAATTGCAGCCCCAAGCCCTGCTGTATAGCTGCGGTCCTGCCGGCCAAGATAAGATAACCTAACCGGCAGCGGCAGGAAATCAGGAAAGTGCCGTGGCGGCAGGTCTGCAACCACAAAACGTGCCTTCTTTAAAAGCTTTGGCCGGAGAAACTCCTGCCCATTGGGCATTCCAATTAAGAAAAAGCCGGAAATCGTTGAATTTATAATATGTGTCTGCCGCGGTGAACCGGCTTCAAACCATGCTGCAAGATCATTAAAATCACAATTAACATAAATCGCCTTCGCGTAGCCTGCCATGCCCTGCTGTTCAACCTTTAGCACCATTTTCACAACATCCGTTTCTTTCCCTGCAAGAAGCTGCTGTTTCTCCCTGAGCACCTCCATCACGATCACACGGTCAAATCCGGACTCAATCCAGCCTTGCTTGTAAGCGGGCTCGCTGCAATAAATCCCGGTATTTTTATCATAGAGCACATAACCCGGCTTCAGTTTATAAAAAAAAGCAGCTACCTGTTCACTATTGTCACACATCAGCAATTCTGACCTCGTCCAGTAAGTATAGAGGCTTTGGAGGAGCGCAGGCGCTTCTTTGGCCAAAGTGAGTTCAGATAATAAGGGGGAAAAATCAGTTCCGCTTCCCGGATAAACAATATAGTTGTCTGTGGTTGGTAGTTGCAGCATGGAGCTTTGAAGGTGTGCGGTATGTGTGTCCAAATTTTGTTGAATTTTAAATATACGTGTTTTATGCGTGCCATAGCGACAGTTATCAGGGGAGGGGCGAGCTCCGGTCGTATTGGGTTCACCATTGACCGCATCGGTGCTTTGGCTGAGTAGCGGTGTTGTGGGTTTTAGGATTTTCAGACGGTCTTTTTCTTTTTCCATATTTCCGGTAGTAAGATTTATTAAAACGAACAGTATCAACAAAGCCCTGCAGGGCGTACCTGCGGGCACTGCAGCTTGTTGCATGAGCTGAGCTAATCTACATCAGTGAAAATCCGCTTTGCGACAAGATGGGGCAGACCAGAAAAAAGTGCGCTTTTCACGATATAAACGCATGTTTACTAATTTGGTAAATAAATAAAATGCCTTTTTGGGTATTTGGAAGGGTCTTTGGTTGGAATTGATTTTATATTTACCAAAATAGTTTGTATATTTGTTTGGTTTGAATGAGCAGCTGAAAGAAACAGTTTTATTTTGCTGTTTTGCTCACGTGATGGCATCCCGCCGAGATTTTTCGGTGTTTTCTGATTTGGTAATTATACCCGCCCGCCTTCCTTTTTTATTCAAAAGTTCCAAACCTCAGGCAAGTATTATGACTATTGATACATACTTCAAAACTACTTTCAACGCTGATTTTCAAAAGCTGACCTTCCGTCGTGTTGCTTTGCGCAGCCGAAACAACTCCGGTGCACTCCAGCCTGGTCTTATCTTCGGAGGCCGTCATTGGCGCAACATGCGTCAGGACCTGAGCGCAGTACCCAAAGAAAACCGGGAGTTGTTTCTCTGGTGTCTGTTCCTGCTCAGTCTGACCGACCAAACCATCTTTGCCCATTTCGGGCACATCTACCCGCAATGGTCGCGTGTTACCAACCTGCCCAAGTTTGCCTGTTTCGGATGTTGTAACCGTATACAAAACCCGTTTCACATCCTTGAGAGACCCGTACATGATCCCGCCGGCGGCAGACTGCTCCGGCTGCCGATTGCACGTTCCCGCATACCCGAAGCCGTGAGCACCTACCTCCGTATGCTTGAAAGCTCCTCTCCTGCCCACCTTGAAAACCTTGCAATAAACGACTTCGCAAACGCAACGATAGCCGATCCGGATTTTCATTTCGGGCATGGCATGCTTGCAAGAGCCTTTCGTGAGGAATTCGCCGTACAGCTGGGGTTTGCAAGTCGCTGCGAACCCGCTGCGGCCCCGGAAGCTGCTGCCTGATCCGGATCGAAGCAGCGGACTTTCCCCTCAGGTCCGCTGTTTCTTTATCAGCTCTCCGGTCAATTAAATCCCCTCAAACGTTAAAACCCAATACCATGGATCTTCACGCGCTACGTTTTTATATCATTGAAAGAATTCTGAAAGATGAGCCTAAGAATGGTTTTACACACGAGCAGCTCCACAATGAAATGGAAACTATTTTTGACGAAGTTTCTGATAAATCCGTGCGCACCATTCTGAATGGTCTGGAGGAATCAGGTATTCTGCGCACACACAAAGAGGGTAAGGTTAAACACTATTTTTTGGATCGCAGTAGCATGATGTCGATTGATCCCGAGCATGCTTGCGAAATCTACAACAACGAGTATATCGTTATAGCCTCCGTTTTTAGCGCAATGCTAAACGAACTCTACGCCACAGATCTCAACCATGCAGCCAATGCCTTCCAAAAACAGCTTGGCTATGTCATCAATATCCCGGATGCACGTATCAAAATTGACAGCATCAGCCAGAATATAATGTTTGATGTGCTTGGACTTCGAAAACTCACAAGGGGGCACACCTCTGCTTTGGTGCAGCTGCTTCAGAAAACAGGACACAAAACTGAAATCGAGCTTTCTGATGGCAGTACGCGCAGCTTTGTGCCCTATGTACTTGTACTGCGTAATACCGTACCTGTTCTGTGCGGTTACGATGCGGAAAGCCACACCTACAGTGAGCTTTTTCCGGATGAAATTGTTCGGGTCAAAAAAATCGGACGGCTTTATGAGGCTACACTGCCTGATGCAAGCGAAAGGGCCAGGCTCGATATCGCCCATCTTGCGGTCGGGCGCCCATCCGCCAGTCAGACTGAAGATATTGTCCTCGAGCTCGATGATGAAGCTATTGCCCGCCTTCAGGCCAAACCAATGACAATTGATTTTGAACTTGTACCGAAGGAAAATAAACTCTTCATCTGTCACGCCATCACTACGGATTTGGCAGATTGGATCATTGGTCTGGGTAGTGGGGTAAAGGTCATAGAGCCCTTTGAAATGCGTGAACGGGTAAAACAACGCCTTCTTGAACTGCTTACAGCGTACGAAAGCAGCGATATTCAGGTGGCCTCCTGATTTTACCAGGCTAAAAACAAGAACTAGACCCTTAAACAAGATCCAAATTTTATGAGCGCCCTCCGATTCCAGCTTACCATTGATACCGATACCGTCCTCATATCCCAATCCCCAGCCGGAAAGAAAAGCCGGGTGAGCCTTACAAACCTTGACCAAAGCAGTGTGGAACAGCTTGTAAGGGGTATCGAAGATGCCGGCCTCACTGAAACCATACTCGCTCAGCTGGCAACAAACAGCAACAGCAATGCAGTAAATGCATCATCTGAAACAGAGACAAGGCTTCTGAATTATACCGTTTATCTGGGGCTCAGCGGTGAAGATTCGAAAAGCACCCCCGAACAATCAGAAAAAACGACCGAAAAGATTTCATCAATCCTGAATGACATTCCGGAAATAGACGGGTTCACTATCTCCCGCGCAACCGGCAACTATCGCGGTGACACAGAAGACGTATGGCTCATTCATCTTGCCGTTGAACACCCTGATATCTCCCGTAAATGTGCCCGCGCAATAAAGAAATCTTTTGGTCAGCGTGCCGTAGGGCTGACGCTTAACGGCCTTTATGCCCGCCTCCAAGATTTGTAATTCAGTCGGCCCCGAAAACACTTCGATTCCCTAAAAAGTAAACAGCCCGGGCTATTCTTCTTACCGTTCATTTATATAATTCACACTAACATAAGGTACCCGTATGACACTGAAAGAAAAGCAGGAAATTTATTTCAAAAAATTTGGTCAGGATGCGCCTGTACCACCAGAGCACATTCTTGATGTCGTAATCAGAGATGACTATGAGGAACGCCGTAAGGCCATAATCGAAAACAACCCAGGCCTTGTAGAGCGCTTAACACAACAACTCCTGAACAGCAGGGAAAATCCGCTTGACCCAAACGATCCTTTCTGGAAGAAATACGACTGAGCTGTGCCTGCATCCGTGCGTAATCATTGTAATTCCTGACCAAAAAACCTTGCCGACTGATAGCGCAGTAATTAAGGGGACATAGAAAATTCAACTGAACAAACGGACGTAAATGTCAAAGCACGGGCAGCGTTACTCACGGATGCAGGATTAAAATTGCCCCCCCTCTAATCCATCCACCCAGGCTTGCGTTTTTCCAGAAATGCCTGGAAGCCTTCGAAGCCCCAGGGGCCGTCGAAGATCCGGCGCTGATAGCCGGCTTCGCGGGTGAGGGCGTCTTCGTAGGTGCCGCCCGCGCCTTCGTGAATGGCGCGCTTGCCGAAGCGGAGGGCGTCCGGGTTTTGCTGCGAGAGTTTCGCCGCAAACGCGAGTGCCTGTGTGAGGAATTCGCTTTGCCGGCTGACTTCCTCACTGCCGGAGGACTCCTCTCCGGATGATACCCCGCTGCCGAGCACGCGGTTCACCAGACCCCAATGCAGGGCGGTCGGGGCATCGACCGTTTCGCCGGTGAAAATCATCTCCTTGGCGCGGGCTTCGCCGATCAGGCGCGGCAGCATCCACGTGCCGCCGCCGTCGGGGATGAGCCCCACCCGGATGAACAATTCCGCGAACCCGGCCTGAGGCGAAGCGAGCCGGAGGTCGCAGGCGAGCGCGAGGTCGAGACCGATGCCCGCCGCCATGCCATCCACCGCGGCAATGACAGGCAGCTTCAGGTTGCGGATGGTGCGCAGGGCCGGACCGTAGCTTTCTAGCAGAATCTGCATGGCTTTTTCCGGGGTGAGGCGGGCCTGAAGCGCACTTTTGATGTCGGCCCCGCTGCAAAAGGCGCCCCCGGTGCCGGTCAGCAGCACGACCCGAATTTCGGGATGGGCTTCCGCCGTGAGCAGCGCCTCGCGGAGCTGATTCATGGTATCGGCATCGACCGCGTTCCGGATTTCGGGCCGGTTGAGCGTAAGCAGCGCCACGCGCCCGCGGGTTTCGGAGATCAGTTTGGGCGTCGTTTCGGATGTTGAAGCAGACATAAGCAGGATATTTTTGAGGGATGAAGGATAAAGAGGTTATCCTGCATTTTACTAAAAATCCGGCAGATTAATGGTGTTAAGCAGAGACGCAATGCCTTGCGTCTCTACGCCGGAATACGACCCCAATTTTTCAATTGCCAAATCCCAAATCACGTCCGCCCCTTTTTTTGAACAGGATTTTTATGATTGATCAGATGTTCAAGATGGCTTCCAATTTTCACCATGCCATTCGCAAGAACCTATGCCAAACACCGGCCCCGGGATGGTTAAATCTTCGTGGCAATTTTGTCCGGCCTGAGCCGGGATTGTGCTTTGCGCGTTGCGCAAATCAGGGACGACCGCTGCCGGTGATGTCACGCCAGCCACGGAAATAAGCCCGCAGGGCGTCGGTTTCTGCCGTTGTACGACCTGCGCTGCCGGTGAGCGCGAGCCAGGAATCGAAATAATGATCGGCGGCGTATTGGTGTCCGAAGCCGCGGGGTGCCGTGCCCGCTGCCATATCGGCGAGCAGCTGCAACATGGTCACAACCGGATACCAGCGCAGGCTTTCGCTAACATCCGGACCGCGGGGCGCCTGTAGCCAGGCAGGTTCCCGGAAAAGGAAGCCGGGCGCGAAAAATACTACCGGGTCGCTCGCATACTGCAGCATGGCTATGCGGAAAGGGCCCCAATCTGAATCGAAATGCTCATTCCCGAGTCCGCCGTCCTGATTGGCGAAGCGCACGACCGTACCGTCACGAAAACGCGGTTTCCAGTAGGGCGAGCCGGATTCCCGCTGTTGCGTTACCGAGAGCCAGGTCTGCGAGCGGAAGGGCGGACCGCTCCAGAACACCCCGTGGAAGGGATCGTGAATGATGTCGAAGAGGTCGAAGGAGCGGTCGGAATTGAGGGCGCCCAGGCTGAGACCGTGCAGGTAAAGACGCGGCCGGCTGTCCGGGTCAAGGGTCGTCCAGTATCCGTAAATTTTACGGAACAGCGTGCGGGCGACTTCTTCTCCCGGTTCGCTGTCCACAAGCAGGGAGAGGAAGCTCGGCAGGTAGGAATATTGCAGCGAAACGGAGGCAACATCGCCGTGGTGCAGGTACTCAAGCGGGGCGACCGAGTGCGGATCTACCCAGCCGGTGCCGGTGGGCGTCACAATCACGAGCAGCTTCCGCGAAAAGGCGTCGAGACGGATGAGCTCCTGAAGGGCAAGGCGGGCCCGCTTTTCTACGTCGTCAGAGGCATTCATGCCCACATACACCCGAACGGGCGCGCGAACAGGCTGTTCGGATAGCGCGGCAATGGCAGCGGAATCAGGGGTTTCGTGCAGGAAGCGGCGGCCCTGAAAGCCCATGTCTTCCCAATTAAGCAGCGAAGCGCTACTGCCGGTGCGCATGGGATCGGTGGGCTGTTCGAACTCGGCGTCCATGTAGGCGTCAACCCGCTGATACACCGAATCGGCAGAGCGCAGGATGATGGTGAGCATGATGCCGTCAATGAGGGCCCAAAACACGAGAAAAGCACCAAGGAGACCCGCGGCTACGGAAACCCTGCGCGGCATAAAGCGCTGAAAGCGGTGTTTGAACTTTTGGTTGACCCAGTGAAACAGCCGGAAGATGAACAGGCTCAGCAAAAAAGTAAACAGCGCTACGGCAACGCTAAGCAGCGGACGCAGCTGATGTTCAGCTTCCAGTTCCATCAAAGCACGGATGTCTTGCTGCCAG
Organism: Cyclonatronum proteinivorum; assembly: GCF_003353065.1. Lineage (GTDB taxonomy): Bacteria > Bacteroidota > Rhodothermia > Balneolales > Cyclonatronaceae > Cyclonatronum > Cyclonatronum proteinivorum. The sequence goes on from NZ_CP027806.1 coordinate 1,075,483, forward strand.
TCGCCGGAGTACCAGAAGGAAATGCCCGCAACCGTGAGAAATGCGGTGCCGGTGATGGCCTGAAAAATGATGAGCGGTCTTCCGGTAAAGCGGGGCAGCTCGAGGTAGCGCCAAAAGCGCGCACCGCCTACACCGATACCGTAGCCGGCAGCAAACGAAAAACCCGAAACGAGACCCTGAAAAAAGGCGGGGCGGGGCAGCAGACTGGGCGTGAGCGAAAGCGCCAGGAAAAAGGTGCCGACAAGTATGCCGGTAGTGGAAAGGGAGCGGATGAGATAGCCGGCTGCCCGCTGTGGTGCGGTCGTATCGGGGGAGGTCATGAAGGAAACTTGGAAGAGATCAGGGATCTGAAGCCCATGGGGCCACTTCACAAGATAGGACTATTCAGGCACAATTACGGGGCGCTTCAGGTGCGGCAGTGGTTTTTGTCCGCTTTTTTGCCGTTTCCAACGCAGGATATAAGATGTGCTACAGGTTACAGCTTCACCGGTGACTGGTCTGAAACAGCGGCACCGTAAATCGGGGAATGCTTAAAAGTCTGCGTTTCTTTCCGCTGTAACGGTACACATCTTCGGGTGAACCTAATGATTTGTTTTACACGGAGAGTCCCGCACGCGCTCGTTGCTTAGACTTCTGCGGTCGGGCCTTTTGCCGTGATGGGGTTTCCGTTTCCAGCATGACCGGGTGCGGACTGTGGATGGGATGCTGTTCATCGGTGATTACAAAATCGGTTTTACCTAAAACATTACGGTACAGATACAGAATGGCCGACTCGCACTGATTGAGCTTATAGCGTTTCAGGCCATGGTAATGACGCAGGGCGTGCAGATAGAGCCGGATTTCAGCGTCGCTCAGGCTTAGCGGATGGCGCTTGTAGTGGAAATGAATGAGGTCTGAAATCCAGCCTTTGTACTGCCGGATGGTACGCTCGGAGTAGTGCTCGGACTCCATCAGAAGTCTCAGGTGGGTAAGCAATTTCATAAGAGGAAATGACGCATTAGCTGCGAAAGCGCGAAAGTATGATTGGGAATCTCAGCCGATTTCGGTATCAATAGCGGCCTGATAAAAGCCTGATCCGTGACCGGGACATCTCTTATGAGTGTTAAGCGCGCAAAACCTTACAGTTTTTTTGAAATCTTTTTCGTGCAGCGGTCGGAAAACCCTATTTTTTGGGGACTTGCATTTTCATGAAAACACAGGGAAATTCCGAAATGAAACAAAAGGTATTTCAGGGCATAGCGCTCCTTTTCACCTTGCTGATCTTTTCACAGTGCGATACGGTCAGCCCTTATACAGCCATGGAACCGGATGAAGCGCAGCTCAGAGAAGCTTCTGATTTTCTTCTCTGGCTCAGCCCCGAACTTGATGCCGAAGCCATTGCAGAACAGAAGCCTGAAGTTGCGCGGATGTTTCTGCAGATGCGCGAGCGTTTTGGTCTGCGGGATGCGCGTGTCGAACAGCGTTTCCGGCTGCCCTGGAATCCGCGGGTCATTTTGGTACAGCTCAATATTGCGGATTTACACCTTTATAACGAAACCGGGGCCTTCCCCTGGGACGATCACCCGGAGCTCGAGCTGCCGCAGCGCGTTCAGAAGTTTAATGTGGGGATAGAGTTCTTCACGCTCTCCTTCAACAGAGATATCAACCCGTATGAGATGTGCAGGTCGTATTTGGCTGTGGAAGGCGTTGCCCGCTGCGACGTAAGCTTCACGGGGAGCCGGCATGGTGAATTTGCTCCTGTGCTCGTTCAGTCCGGCCCGCATGAGCGTCTCACGTTTTGGTTCGGCGCCGGAGAAGGCGAAAACAATACGGTTGCGCGGGTAGCGGTTCAGAATCAGGTGTACCGCTTTGATACAAGGAAAGCGGATTATGAAAAGCTGGACATGCTGCAGGAACAGTTCCGGCTGAAAGGAAGAACCGGATCACCACGCGCGGAGCTTTAAACCGGATTCAGCTTTGTCTGTTTTGGGAAAGCGGTTGTATTTGTATTTCGCTAAAATTGAACCCTGTATCACATGCCTGATGCAGCTTCGCAGGCATGTATGAATAGTCTGTTGAAAAGATCTGAGCTGATTTCAGATCTGAAACAGCGGTGAACTAAGGTAGCGGTCGCCGCGGTCGCAGGTGATGCAGACAATCAGCCCTTCATCGAGCTCAATGGCGAGCTTCATGGCTGCCTGCAAGGCGCCACCACTACTCATCCCGGCAAGAATTCCTTCTTCTTTGGCAAGGCGGCGGGTCATGCGCGTTGCTTCGGCTTCGCTTACATCAATGATGCGGTCCACGCGGGCGGGTTCGTAGATGGCGGGCAGGAATTCGGGTGACCACCGCCGTATTCCCGGGATGGATGAGCCCGCTTTGGGCTGCGTGCCGATGATCTGAACGGCTTCACTTTGCTCCTTTAAGTATCGTGAGACGCCCATAATGGTGCCGGTAGTGCCCATGCTCGAAACAAAATGCGTGACCTTGCCGTCTGTATCCCGCCAGATTTCGGGACCTGTGGTGCGGTAGTGCATGAGGAAGTTGTCGGCATTGGCAAACTGATTGAGCTGTGTCCAGCCGTTTTCTTTTGCGAGCGCTTCCGCGTGGGTGCGCGAATACTCAATGGTGCCTTCAGCCGGCGTCAGAATAACTTTTGCGCCATAAGCTTTCATGGTTTGAACCCGCTCAGCCGTGGAGTTTTCGGGCATAACCAGAACCATGCTGAGTCCCTTCAGGCGGGCGATCATGGCAAGTGCGATACCCGTATTGCCGCTCGTAGCTTCAATCAGGGTATCGCCCGGCTTCACTTCACCCCGTTCCAAAGCCCCGGAAATCATGCCGAGTGCTGCCCGATCCTTGACCGAGCCGCCCGGGTTCTGCCCTTCAAGCTTGCAGAAAATCCGGACGCTCTTTTTTACAGGTATGCGCTGAAGCTCAACGAGGGGGGTGTTGCCTATGAGGTTTTCGATGTGCATGGGTTGGAAATGAAAATGGGTTTGTTACGGGCTGTACGCCCGGCCCCGCGTGCGCGCCTACGGCGCTTGCGGGAGGTTGAATGGTGATCGTGCGGTGCGATTTCTACGAAGAATACACCGCTACGCGGCTGGTCGCTTGCATTTGCATTAGTGCGTATTGAAATCCGGATGCAATGCATATCATCCTGTACATTATACAAATCCTGTTTAAAAAAAAGGTGGAGGTGATTTGGGATTCGGCAATGTAAAATTGGGGTCGTGTCCCTGCATGGTAGAGACGAAATGCTTTGCGTCTCTGTGCCTCGGCTGTGGCGGGATTATTACGGGCTGTACGCCCGCCCCCGCATGCGCGCCTTAGGCGCTCGCGGGAGGTGGAATGGTGGGGTGTGATGCATTTTCTATAAACATGCAACCCCTTCAGGGTTGATCCGGTGCCGAACCAGGTTGTGATGTCGGAACATTGATTTTTAGAATGGACGAGCTTTTTGCGGATTAATTCATTCTACGCTTGAACACGGTTCACTAAACAAGGTGGAAATAATCGGGGAACCCTAAAGGTTTTGCCCGCATGCGTTAAAGGAGTCAGTTACCTTCCCACAATCATCCTGTCTATCCTGCAAATCCTAAAAATCCTGTTCAAAAAAAGAGCGGCCATGATTTGGGATTAGGTAATTGAGAATTTCTGATAAAAACAACAAACTGATGCGTTTTGTTTTCGGATGAGGCTTCAAACGAGTTTTTCCAATGCCCGCGATGATACTTCATCTCAGCGGAAGGGGGGCTTGAAATGTGTTTTCGGCAGCTGATCAGGGTTTCTATAAAATCGTCGGAATATATCACAACAAAAATGTTAGCCGGCAGTGAACTCAGGTTGACTTATTATCTGAATTTTAATTCAAAGAATAAATATCTGTTCACACCTTCCCTGAAAATCCCCCTACCCGCTTACTTCTTCGCCGTGGCCCCGGTAGTAGATTTTGGAGTGCGGGGCTACGCTTTCTGTTATCCACACATTGCCGCCGATGACGCTGTGATCTCCTACGGCGGTTTGCCCCCCGAGAATGGTTGCGCCGGCGTAAATCACAACATGATTGCCGATGTCAGGGTGTCGTTTTTTGGAGGCGTCTTCTTTGCGCACGCTCAGCGCGCCGAGGGTGACCCCCTGATAGATTTTGACGTGCTCACCTATGCGGGTCGTTTCGCCAATCACAATGCCGGTGCCGTGATCAATGCAGAAATGCCGGCCGATGCGCGCGGAAGGGTGAATGTCGATGCCGGTTTTGCTGTGTGCATTGGAGGCGATGATGCGCGCGATCAGGTGAAGCCCTTTTTCGGTGAGGCAGTGCGCGATGCGGTGGGATGCAATGGCATAGAAACCGGGGTAGGTGCGTACTACTTCGGTCAGGCTTTTTGCTGCCGGATCGCCATCATACATGGCCTGAATGTCTTCAAGAAGCATGTCGCGGATTTCCGGCAAACTCCCGAAGAAATGCCGGAGTATGGCGTCATCTTCCGAGGCAATGCGGTTGAGCCGCCGGGAAAGAATGTAGCGGAAGTCCGTTTCCAGCTTGCTGTAGGCCGCGCGAAAGGCGTCTTCGTCGGAGTAGGTTTTCGTGCTGGTATCGGGGAAGAGGAAGCCGAGCAAGCGGTTGAAGAAATCGGCTACGAGGGCCGGTGAGGGACAGCGGGCCGCTTGCTGATGCTCGCGGAACAGGGTTTCGAGAAAGGCGTCGGAGGACATCTTGTTATTGGAATAAAGAAAAAGCCGGATCGCCCGGCTGATGCGGGGTTTAGTCTTCAAAGATAACATCCCAGCCGACGGGGATGTTCGGATCCAGGCTTGCCCCGACAGAACAGTACTTTTCGACCGCGAGACTCACGGCCCGCCGCGCTTTTTCCTGGTTCAGCGCGCCTTTGAGGGTAAACACCAGCTGAATATCGGTGAAAGGCTTCACATCTTTGCCTTCACCGCGCCTGCCCCGCGCACTTACGCGCACGTCTTCCAGCGGCTCGCGCTGTTTTTTGAGGATGGCTACGATGTCGAACACACTGCAGGATGCGACAGCGGTAAGCAACAGCTCCATCGGGCGCATGCCTTTGCCTTCGCCCCCAATAGCTGCAGAGCCGTCAATTTGTACGGTGTTGCCGTCTGCGTTCGAGGCTTCAAAATGGACGTTGTCGTTGCGTCTGTGTAGGGTGATTTCCATGATTCGTTTTTTTAAGATTGGGGAGGGGAACAGCCTGCATTACAGCTCGGTCTGAATCAGCCGGCTGACGAGGCGGCCAAAGTCTTCCTTCCGGTTTTCGGCGGTTTCCTTGACTTCGCTGTGATCGAGTTTGCCGGTGCTTACGCCGGTCGCCATATTGGTTACCAGGGTGATGCCGATGGTGAGTATGCCCAGGCGTGTGGCTTCAGCCAGCTCGGGAGCCGTGCTCATGCCGACGACATCGGCGCCCATGATGCGGAAGGCGCGGATCTCGGCCTTGGTTTCGTAGGTCGGACCGCTTACGTACAGGTAGGTGCCGTGCTGCAGTACGATGCCTTCGTCGGTCGCAAGCTGGAGGATGCGGCTGCGCAGGGGGACATTGTCAAAGCGGCGCGTTGCTTTTGGCGTGCCGCGCAGTCCGTAGCTCAGGTTCGGTCCCATGCAGTCGGTAATCAGCAAGAGGTCTCCCACCTGCAAACGTCCGCTGATGCCGCCTGCCGCGTTGCTGATAATCAGTTTCGGAATGCCCAGCCGGTGCGTGATGTGCACGAGGGCGAGCGTCACTTCCATAGGGTAGCCTTCATAGCTGTGGAAGCGTCCGCCGAAGGCCAGCACTTTTTTGGTGCCGATGGTGCCGTAGTGAATGGTTCCGGCATGACCTGCAACACTAACCGTCGGCATGCCGGGTAGTGTTGCATAAGGAATGTCCAGGCGGTTTTCCAAAAGTGTGGCAAAATCTCCCAGTCCCGATCCCAGAATTACGGCGGCGTCAGCGCCTTCAATCCCATGTTTTTTTAGTCCTTCGAGTATGGACTCAAGTTTAACCTGCTTCATAATGAGGCGCTGTATTCGTGATTTGATACCCCTTCTCGTCATCATAGCCGGAAAGCCGGAACAGGGGGTGAACCGTATCGTGATAGGCCATGAGGATGGCGTTTTCCTTGTAAGCCCGTTTCTGAATTTCTTCCCGCAGCTGCATGCTGCGCTTGCCGTCGTAGTCGTATTTGGCCGCATAGCGCCGGTTTACGGCACCGCGCGTTCCGAGCACATCCCCGGCCATAAGCAAAAGCTGATCCTGAAGGCGGATTTCTGTCATGCGGCTGAATTCGGTATGTCCGCCAATGCAGTAGCTGCGCACGTACTCGTTGATCTGCACATCGTCGTCCATCAGCTCGAGATCGGCGCGGGCTTCTATAAAATTGACAAACTCGGCATGCGGTACTTCTTCATCGGAGGTTTGCTGCATTTTCGCCCACTCCTTTTCCGAGGCCCAGATGGTTGCGTCGGGAAAGGTCAGCTCCCAGTAGCCGTTGGTTTGGTGCGCAAGGCCGCCGATGTGATCGTAGTGCAGGTGACTGCAAATGACATCGGTGATGTCGCGCTCGCTCAGGTCCAGCTGATCCAGGTTGTTGAGGAGGATGGCCGTGTGGTTTTCCAGCCCAAAGGTGCCGAGACCGCAGTCGAGGAGCATGTTGCGGTCGGGCGTCTGAATCAAAAAGGGGTTGAGCGCAATTTTGAGGGAGGCTTTGCGCGGCGGATCACCCGGGGCGATACGCCGGAATTCTTTGTCCCATCCGACCGAAAATACCCCTTCATGCAGCGGAATCACTTTATAACTCATGTCAGTGGCTTGGTCTGTTCCTGCTTTTGGGAGGCCGCACGTTCCTGCTCCGCTTTTTTGAGGCGGGCTTCTTCCTTCTGTTCGTGCCGCTCGTAGGCCGAAATAATCTGCCGGATCAGCTTGTGCCGCACCACATCGCGCTGATCGAGGTACACAAACTCGATCCCTTCAATGTTCTGGAGAATATGCTGAATGGAAATCAGGCCCGATTGCTTGAGCCGCGGCAGGTCGGTTTGGGTGATGTCCCCTGTGATAATGGCCCGCGAATTGAAGCCGAGGCGGGTCAGGAACATCTTCATCTGCATGTTGGTCGCGTTCTGCGCTTCATCCAGAATCACGAAGGCGTTGTTGAGGGTGCGGCCGCGCATGTAGGCGAGCGGGGCGATTTCAATCACGTTTTTGGTCATGTTGAGATCGAGCCGGTCTTTATCGATCATCTCTTCGAGCGCGTCGTAGAGCGGACGCAGGTAGGGATCGATTTTGTCTTTGAGGCCGCCCGGCAGAAATCCCAGGTTTTCGCCCGCTTCCACGGCGGGACGCACGAGCACAATTTTTTTGACTTTTTTCTCTTTCAGGGCCTTTACCGCAATGGCAACCGAGGTGTAGGTTTTTCCGGTACCGGCGGGGCCAATCGCAAAAACGATGTCGTTTTTGGCGGAAGCTTCCACTATGCGCTTTTGGTTCGGCGTTTTGGCGCGGACAACTTCGCCGGTGTGCGTGCGCACAATGGTTTCGCCGTCTTCGGGAGTGGGGGCGTTGTCATCGGCGAGGCGTTCCCCCAGCTTCATATTGAGGAGGGTGCTCACGTCCTGATCGGTTACGGCCTTGTTGCGGATGGCCAGCCGGATGAGCCGGTTCACCAGGTCGTTGATTTCGGCGAAGTCTTCGCTCGAGCCCGAAATTTTGATTTTATTCCCGCGCGCTGAAAGGGTTGCGCCGGGATAGGCTTGTTCGATTTTTCTGAGGATACGATCCTGAATGCCAAATACGAGCACAGGTTCCACATCCTTAATTTCAATGGTTTGTTCTATCAATGGGCAGGGGAAAAGGGATTTATGAAGAGGGGTGAATCAGGATGAAATCAGCGCTTCGGGTGAATCATTCCAACCTACGCTATGCGAGGTCGGTGCTGCCGATAATGGTCTTCTGCGTGAGCCGCTGAATGCGCTCCTTCCGGTCCTGCGCGCCAAAAACGCTGCTGCCGCACACGATGATGTCGGTGCCCGCACGGGCAATTATCTCCGCATTGTCCACCCCCGCGCCGCCATCGATCTCGATGAGGAAGTTCAGCCCCATCTGCCGGCGCCAGGCTGCGAGCCGCTGTATTTTCGGAATGCTTGCTTTGATGAAGGCCTGACCGCCAAAGCCGGGGTTCACGCTCATCACGCACACCAGGTCAACTTCGGGCAACAGCTCTTCGATTTGGGTGAGGGGCGTGCCGGGGTTGATGGCTACGCCGGCATACAGCCCCATAGCTTTGATGGCATTCAGGGTGCGGTGCGCGTGCGGATCGGCTTCCGCGTGAATGGTGATAAGATCAGCGCCGGCTTTCTGAAAGGCTTCGAGGTAGAGCGCGGGCTTTTCAATCATCAGGTGTGTGTCGAGGAAGGCTTCCGGGGCACTGCGACGGGCGGCTTCCACGATCATCGGCCCGAAACTGATGTTGGGCACAAAGTGACCGTCCATCACATCGCAGTGTATCCATTTGATACCTGTTGCGGTGCAGCTTTCGATTTCGGCGCCCAGTTGGGTGTAGTCAGCGGCCAGGATGGAGGGCGCGATGGTTGGGAATGCGTAGGTGTTATGCAGCGGGTGCCGAAGGTTCACGGGGTGTTTTTTTAGGGTGATGGTTGCTGAGCCCCGACGAGCGTCTGAGGCAGCTCAGGCCCGGGGCGGGAGGCGTTGAAGAGCGGGTGATTCAGCGCGTATCTGCGGCGCTTATTCATCGCGGTCGTTGTCGGTTTCGGGGATGATGAGGCTGTCCGGCACGGCGCGTCCGAGGTCGGTATCGTCATCGATTTGTACCCCGCGCTCTTCGGCTTCCTGCAGGTCTGCGAGCTCTGAAACGACCAGATCAATGCGCTCGCCTTCAAAAAGGGAATCCGCGTCTGCCGGGCTGAATGATATGACCATGTTGGGATCCATGTCGGCTGCCGGCTGAAAGACGATCTGACCTACGCGAAGCCCGTTCTGCCGGATTTCCCGCTGCGCAATCGCAAGGCGCTTGCCGACGATTTCAGGCACCGCGACTTTATTCATCCCCAGGCCGTCGCTTACCACGAGGTTTACCGGCGTGCCCCTGCGGACAGATTCGCCGGCTTCAATGCTTTGCCCCATTACAATATTGGGGAAGCGGGAGGAAACATATTCCACAAAACCGGCTTCCAGCCCCTGACTTTGCAGCTGAATCTGCGCATTCCGCAGGGAGATGTTCTGTACGTCCGGCACGGTAACCATGGGCGTCTCGGAGGCATTGACCGTGAGATAGATTTTCCGGCTTGGTTTTACGAGGCTGTTGCCGCGCGGGGCCTGATCGAGAACAAAGTCCGGCGGGAAGGCTTCATTTGAGCGGCGGTCGATAATTTCGTAGCGCAGCCCGGCTTGTTGCAGCTTCAGGATGGCGTCATCATAGGCAACACGCGTCACATCCGGTACAGTAACGCCCTGATTGTATTTGGTATAGGCCGGCATGATGACCCGGTCCATGAGTAAAAGTAAAAGGACGCCGGACAGGATGAGGATTAAAAATCCGATGTACAGTCTTTTATCGGTGAGAAGGTCTTTAAAGGCGGACATGAATAGTGGTTTTGAAAAGGGGCTGAAGGGCTGCCGGATACAGCCTTTCGGCGAACGTCAAAGATACTAAAAATTGAAGGATAGTTGAACGGAGGGGTTGCCGCCTGCGGTGAGGGAAGCCGAAGTTTCGAGCTGCCGGCGGTGCATGCGCAGCTGAGAAACAAAAAAGGCGTCGAAAGCCGAGAAAACGTGGTTCGCAATCAGAAGCATGCCCATATTGCGGGAAAAGCGGAGCGCGTCATTGAATTCCTCTTCAAGGGCGGCATGGAAGCGCCAGCTCGGCGGCATATCGGCCACGCCCCCGTCCACGATATTGATGTCGCGGTTCCAGTCGCGCCAGCCGGGGGCAAACTGAAAGTATTTGCTCGGCAGCTCGTAGTACTGCTGCGAGCCGTATGGGTTGACTACGTGCGAAAGCGGGCGCCCCGTTACGCGGGAGAGGGTGCCGAACTCGAACTCATTGAGGCGTGCCAGGTCAATCATGGCCCAGTCAATATCGGTGTTGAAGGTCGCCCGAACGAAGCCGTTGTCGCGCAGCACCTGCATGCCTTCCGGGGTGAGGACATCTTCCAGGCGCATATCGAGCTGCGTGTACTGTACCAGGAATTGCGCGTACTGCACGACGCTCCAGTGCGCGTCGGCGAAGTCGTTATACTGCTGCTGTTTCCGGTCGCCAATGCGCCGCTGATCGACCATAAGGTAGAAGGCCCCGATTTCAATGCCTGCAAAAACGGCGGTTTTCCACCACTGCTGATTTGCGGCCTGCCCCAGACCGGGTACGAGGGCCGAGCTGAGGAAGGCAAGGCCGGGGGTTTCGGCTATGGTGCGCATGAAGCCGCGCGGACTTGCTGAGGCAAAGCCGGTTTCGGCGGCGGTGCGTTCACGCAGGTGCATGCCCAGTTCGTGCCAGGCCTGCTGCCCGGCGGCGTCGTAGCGCAGCCTGAGTTGCGGTTGCCCGGTCTCGCTGCCCTGAAGCCAGTGATCGAGCTCGTGCTGCGTCAGTTCGCTTGTCAGGCTGTGTGCTGTGGCCTGCAATTGTGCCGTGACCGGGCTGCCAAATTGTGCCTGCACTGCCGCAGGGAACAGGGCTGACCATGCGGCTGCTGTAAACAGCACTAGCAAGGCAGAAAAGGAAAAACGGGCTTCTGACATGATGTATCCGGTTTTGATGGGAAGTTGAAACAGGAATTTATGAATTGTGCAGGAGGCTGGCCTGCGTTTGGTTTGCTGCTGCTGCTGCGGGTTTCGAGAAAAGGCCCGGAACCAGCTTGTGCCCCAAAAAGCAAGGCGCCTGTGCCGCGCAACGCCCTGCCAATCTCGCTTTGCACCATTGATGTTCACGGAGTTTACCCAAATAAAAAAAGAGCGGGAAAACCCGGGACCTTAGAGTTCGAAATCGAACAACAGACCGAAGTTAATGAGTACTTCACCGCCGAAGCGGACGGTTTCGCGCTGATCGGCACTTACGAAGCCTTCGGGAACGCGCAGGTCGAACTGATTGAGGCCGTAGGCGCCGCTGATGAAGAAGCGGCTCGGGAACAGGTAAAAGGACTGAATGTTGACGCGCAGCTCGGCACCGATTCCGGTTTTGAGGTTGTCGCCGATGTCGAGGGGGCCGCCCCAGCCGTTGCCGGTTTCGGCGAAGAAGCGCGCGAAGACTTTGTCGAGGGTGAAGGCGCCGCGCTGCCGGTTGATGTTGGTGAACAGCGGCTGCATGACGGAGAATTGGGCGAAGGCCGTGCGGTTGCCGCCCAGGGCGAAGAAGGGGTAGCTGCGCATGCCGTCAAAGCCGCCGATGTAGTCGAGGAAGAAGTATTCGTCGGGGTCGTCGAAGTAGGAGAACAGGCGGGTGCGCAGCTGCATGACGCGGTTGAGCGGACCGAGGAAGCCGTAGCGGGCGTCGAGCTCGACGGAGTGATTGCGGTAGGTGTTGTACACGGGGATGAGCGTGCCGTCGCGGATTTCGTAGCGATCGAGGAGGCGCCCCGGCTGATAGTTGTAGCGGATGTGCCCGCGGAAGCCGATCGGGGAGATGTCGCCGTGCCGCCAGGGCAGGTAGGCGTCCACCACGTAGGCGGCGGTGAGGGTGTTGCCGATGAAGTAGCGCGCCGTGGAGCCGGGCACAAAATCGTTGAATTCGTTCGAGAAAAAGGACTGCGTTGAGACGCGGTAGGGCGTGTGGTGCCAGCCGACCTGCACCAGGCTGAAGCGGTTGAGCTTGCTGTACAGGTTGATTTCGGCCTGCCAGATGTCGTAGGCGATGTCGATGGCGGTCGTATCCGGCAGACAGGCGGTGCAGGGGAATTCTTCGATTTCGAGGCCGTTGCGGACGTTACGGCGCAGGTTGTAGAGGCCGATTTCGACGGTTGGCGACCAGTGCCGCTCGATGAAGGGCAGGCCGGTGTATTCGGCAATCAGGAAGAGGTCGCGGTCGAGATCAACCAGGCGGCCGGGGCGGAAAAATTCGTTTACGGTGTCGGCGTCGCGGGAAGCCGGTCCCACAAGGAGTCCGCCGAAGAGGGAGATTCGGTCCAGCATTTCCCGCGAGCTCATGTAGAACCCGACTTTGGCGTCCCGGAGGATGTTGCGGCCCAGGTCTCCGAAGTTTCCGGCCTTGACCAGCGAGCTGTTGCGGCCAAACTCCTGCGAGTAGTTGTCGAAGCGGATGGTTGGCAGGAAGCTGAAGGAGATGAAGGTGTCTTCGTAGGAGATGAACTCGCGGCGGTCTGATTGTCCGCGGGTTTCGAGTTCGAACACGTGCGGGTCGCGGCGGACCTGCGCGTAGGTTTCCGCAGAAAACGGCGTGATGTCGGTGTCGTCGAAGGTGTTGAGCGGGCTCAGGTCACGGGCGCGTGGACGGGGGCCGAAGGCAGGCCGCGCAGCAAGGTCGTGACGCTGATTGTGGGTCAACAGGGTCTCCACATCGGCACGGCGGATTTTGTAGCCGGTTGACGTGAATTCCGAGTAGAGCAAGGCGCCCGCTTCATTGACGTGCGGCTGGAAGGCCCCGCCAATTACATCGGTGAGCTGCACCAGCGGTCCGCCCTGTTCGAGATCATAGCGGTAGATGTCGAATTTGTGGTTGAAGTCGGCGGCGAGGTAGAGGAAGCGGCCGTCCGGACTCACAAAGGGATCGCGGATGTCGGTATCCGGCACTTGCAGGATGACTTCGTGCGGGCCCGGCGTTTGGGCGTTGAAGCGTACGATGTAGCGGCCCCGGCTGTGATCGCCTTTGGCTGCGAAAAGCTGCGTGCCATCGGGTGACCATACGGGGTTGAAGAGCTGTTCGCTTTGGTCGAAGGCGCTCAGCTGTTGGGTGTCGCCGGTCTCAGGATCAATAATGACAAGGTTGAGGGTGCCGTCGAAGAGCTGCAGGGCGGCAATGCGGCTGCCGTCGGGCGACCATGCGGGTTCGTGCAGCCGGGCGTCGCGGGTGAGCTGTTCGGTCCGGCGGGTTTCCGTATTGAAGAGGTAGAGGTCGCCGTAGGTTTCGCCGAAGCGATTTTGTTCGATGAAGCTGTATGCGACCTGCGCGCCGTCGGGCGAAAAGGTGTAGCCGCTACTGATCCGGCTGATGAGCGGGCGCGAGTACATGCCGCAGCTGTGCCGGAATGCGCCGCCCTGTGTTTCGCCCTGAAGCCGGGGGGCACCGACGAGCTCGCTTGCGTCTCCGTTTTCGTCCAGCACAATGAGAGCGGTTCGGGGGAAGTCAAAAAACTGATTGCTGAGAAAAGCTACGTTTCCGTCGGGCGTGAACGCGGGCTGCAGGTTGATGAAGCCGAGGTCGTACACCGGTTCGGCGGGACTTTCGTGTATGTGCGCTGCGAAGTCGGTGTAGGCCGTGCGCAGGCTGTCAACCCATTGCTGATAGAGTTCTTCGCCGGGAATGCCGGTCGCGCGGCGCATGGCCCCGCGGATGTCGCGGCTGTTGGCCAGCTGCCGGGTGATTTCAGCAATGACGTCTTCGCCGAAGCGGTCGGCGAGGTGCTGTGTGAAGGCAAAGCCCTGATTGTAGGAAAGCTCCCGCTCCATGCTGTTTTTGGAGGCAAAGTGCCCTTTTTCGACCAGGCCAAGCTCGTTGCCGTCGAGTATGCGGGTGCGCAACATCATGTCGCGGTGACTGTCCCAGTAGTCGTAGAGCAAGCCTTCGGTCATGTACTGCGCGGTGCCTTCCGCAAACCAGGCAGGCACATTCACGCTTGAAATCGGGAAGCTGACGATACCGGAGGGGTAGCCGTAAAGCACGTCGGGGCGCCGTACGTTTTCGTAGGAAAGCCACTGCAGGTAGGTGATGGGCCGCGTGCGGCTGCCGCGCATGGACGCCTGAATCTGAACAATGTGCACAAGTTCGTGCGTGATCACGTTGCGCAGCCAGTTGTTGGTGCCGCGGAAGGGGGTATCGAGGGAGGGCAGCCAGATCTCAATTTTGTTGTCGAAAAAGTAGGCCGCGCCGTTGGAGTAGTCTTCCCGGTCGATGAGCACAATGCTGAGCGGGATGTCGGGCTCATAGTCGTACAGCTCGGTGACGTCTGTCCACACTTCTTCAGCTATGCGGGAGATGACACGTGCCGGGCGGTCGTTGCCTTCCTGAAAGTGAATGAGGAAGTGATCGCTCGTAATCGTGTACCAGTCCAGGTGATTGTGCGGGTAGTTGAGAAAAGCCGGTCGCTGTTGTGCCTGCAGGTGCTGTGAAGCGCCTGCCCCCATGAACAGCAACAGAATCAGGGTCAGCTGTTGCAGAAAAGGGACGGGGTTTGGGCGGGAGGAAGTTCGGTTCATGCGGTTGGAAAACGGAGTGAAGGGGCGGCTAACGAATCACGGCTATGCGGATGAGCTTGGTTTCTTCTCGCCCGTTGGCTGAGGCGCGGACGCGGGCGTAATAGGCACCGCTACTCCAGCCCGAGGTGTCGATAAGGACTTCTTCGGGTACGCCGCCGCGTGCCTGCAGCCGCTGTTCGTACAGGCGGGTGCCGCTCATGCTCAGAACGGTAATGGTGATGTCGGCTTCGGTGCTGGTCTGATAGCGGATGAAGGTTTCGTTGCTTGCGGGGTTGGGCCAGTTATAGGTTTCACCGGTGTTGAGGAGACCGAATTCAGGCAGGGACAGGTTGGGGTCCGGCTCGGGACCGCGGAGTTTGTTGCCCGGATCGTTGCCGTAAACGGAGCCCCAAAAGACTTCACCGGCTCCTTCAAGTTCCCAGACCCTGAGGTCGCCTGAATTACTGATGGCATAGAGCCGGTTGCCGTCAAGCACGGGCATAAGCGGGAAGCGTTCGATATAGCTTACGTCTTCCTGCGTAGAGCCAACATAGAGCGGGAAACCGTCGAGCGGACGCAGGCGGTTGTCGAAGCCGTGGATGATATAGGACAGGCTGTCGGCGGCAGGCATGAGGAGATCGGGGCGTCCATCACCCGTAAGGTCGGCGATCAGCGGGGAGGACAGGAAGGTTTGCCCCTGTGGTGCTTCGAGGGGGAAATCCCAGAGGAGGGCGCCGTTGGCGTTGCGGCCTTCGAGTCGGTTTTGCAAAAAATCAACAAAGAGAAAATCAAGGGAGCCGTCGCCGTTGAAGTCAACCAGGGCAGGCCAGCTGATACCGGGCAGGGACCCGGCCCTGGCCAAATGTATGTCATCCCTTTCATCGGGTGCGAGCAGGCTGAGTGCTGTGCTCGTGAGCAGTAAGGGCTGTGGCGGTTGATTTTCCGAGACCTGAACCATGCTTACATAGCGGCGAGGGGGGGTGAAATCCGTGCGTAAATTCCGGTTAATGCTGCCATCGCTTGTGCTCAGGATACCGTCTTCAATGCGGGCGCTTATACCGCCGAGGATAATGCTTTCCTGAAAGCCGCCGTCAATAATGGTGCGGGCACCGGTTTGGGCGTCGAGCCGGACCGGCGTGGTGTCAAGGTCTATGGTTTGACCTGTTCGGGATGAAGGTTTTCCCGACAATTCGCCTATATGGCCGGTTTGCCAGATTTTCGTAAAGGTACCGTCCTGGAGCTGGAAGAAGCGGGCTGTAGGGTCATCGCCTTTTTCATCAAGAGTGAGTACACCGTTTTGGGTGTACAACGGCATTACGGTGCCAAACCCGAAGGAATGACGATTTTCGAACGAAATACCGGCTTCGTTATCGAGGGGCAGTGCATGTACCGATATATCGCCGGGTACGAGCAGGAACGAATTACCGGTATCCTGCCGGTATATAACGAGTGGTCTCGGCCATCCGTAGTGCCCGGAATCAAATATCGCGAACCTGCCGTCAAGCGAGCCTTCAAACAGCAGGCTGATGTTTTCGGCACCGATCCTTCGTGCTCTGAAACTTGCGGTAGGGAGGTTGTCGGAGAAGTCATAAAACTCAAAAAATGAAGGACTTCCGGTATTGCTGCGGTTGTTGGGGAAGGTGTCGTCGCCGAAGCGGTTTTCGTAAATGACTATTCGTTGCCCGGAGGCGGTGATCACCGTAAAATCGTTGCCGCTCCACCAGAAGTCAAAAGGGCCGCCGCTTGAGAAGTTCGTAAGGCCCCCGGCAGGCCGCCCGATGTCCTGCGCGCCGTCGGCTTCCTGTAAACTTACGCCCCTGCGGTCAGGGTTGTTGTTGATCGCGTTGTTTCGCTTCTGTTCGCGGATTACGGCTTCGTCAATGTGCCAGATCAGGATTCCGCCGTTGAGGAGTCGGTCGTCGTCGGTGCCGGCTTGTCCGTCCTGACCGATGTCGAGGCCGCCGGGTACGGCCCAGTCAAAGTTGCTGACATTTACCAGCACACCCGCGGGCATGATTTCGCTGTACCTGCGCTGATCGGTCGGGCTGAAGCGCTCTTCTTCGTTGGTAAAAACCCGGGTTTCAAAGCTGCCGTCGGGCAGGCGGAAGGTGAGCTCCACACCTGTGCCGAAAGGGTCGCGGTGCCGGTTTTCAACCAGAAAGTATTCGTCGGTTGAAATGCGGTGCCGCGCAATACTCTGGGGCTGACCCAGCGAAGCGGCGGGGAGCTGAATAGCGGAATCGTCGGTGAGGCTGATGTCAAAGGGGGTGTCCCATCCCATAAACTGACGCTCCCATGCCGAGGGCAGCGGGGGCATGAGGCCGTACCAGGCAAAAATACCCGCGCCGTCCATCAGGCCGAACTGACCGATTCCGGAGCGCCCGGTTTCCGTGTCAAAAAGATCGGGCAGACCGAGAAAGCTGCCGATGTTCGCCGTGAGTATACCGTTGATGGAAAGTTCAAGTACAAATTCTTCACCGGTTACATCTTCGCCCCGGCGGCTTTGTGTTTGGGGAAGGATAGCGGAGTTGGTGACCCGCACCCCGTCACGCAGCGGAATACCGTCGAAATCGGGACCCGCGTCGGATGAGAGTCGTGTAATAGATTCCTTGCTGAGGAAAACAGAGGGGATGTCCTGCGGGGTGTTGTCGAGGGTGGTGCCGGTAAGTTCGATGTCCCGCCCCGCTCCGGCATGGAATATCACAAACAGGGTGCGGTCCTGAGGCAGATGGCTGAGGTCGGGCAGGTCCGACTGGGCAACGAGGCTCCAGGTGTCGTAGAAAAGGTCTCCGAGCCGAAAGTTTTCGCTGTCATCAGGACCGGTTGGCGAGTATTCCCGCATGGGCCTGTTGAGCCGGTACACCTGCGGGAGTACGGTGAATTCGAGCTCAAGCTGTCCCTGTGAGGCTTGCTGGAAATAGTTGCGGGCAAACAGCAGGTGGGATTCGAAGTAGCTTCGATTATGGGGCAGCGGACCAATCGTGATGTCATCGCGCATAAGGTAGTCGAGCGCGAAAGTCCCGTTTCCGGAGGTGAAGCGGTTTTCTTCCGGTTGGAATTCGACCATGACCGCGAGAATGTGTACGGTGCCATCTGAGATGACCTGTGTTTCTGCCTGCCCTGACCCGTGCTGCGACTGAGCCGCCATAAAGGGCTGAAAGCGCCCGGCAAGTTCATCGGCAGGGATGGGCTGGGCAATCGTGAATGTACAGGGAATCAAAAAAAACAGAAGAATACCCGTAACAGATATTCTTCTGAATGTGAAGGAGTTTACGAACATGTAGGGAGCCTGAATGGAGTCAGATACGACAGGCGCAAAAAGCACCAATCCGGTAAATGGTGCGGACTGACCGGTAAAGGGGATGAGGCCGCAGAACCATCACCCTTTACCGGCAAGGCCGCATATAGGTAAGCGGGTGCGCTAAAAATTGAGCAGCACCGATAATCGGATGGTGTTGGCCAGCGGGTGATCTTCCCGAATGGTGTAGAGGTAGCTGAAGTCAACCCCGAACATGTTGTAGCGCAGACCGGCACCAAAGGTGATAAACTGACGGTCTCCGTTGTTGGGGGCTTCGTAGAAGTAGCCTGTCCGGATGGCAAATTGCTGGTTGTACCAGTACTCAACCCCAACGGCATACATGAACTGTTCTACGAGGGGTACTTCAACAAAATCCTGTCCGTCAAAGCGGGTGTAGGTATCCCAGGAGCGGAAGAGGGCTTCACCCACGCCCATGGCGCGTCCTGTAGTGTCGTTGCGGGCCATGATTTTGGATACATCACCGGCAAAAGTAAGGGTGTTGAAGCCGTCGTTATCGAGGGCAAGATCCAGGGCGAAACCGGCACGCAGAAGGGTTGGGAGCGGATCGGCCTGCGCGTCATCGGTGTACTGAATGGCCGGACCGATATTGGAAAGGTTGAAGCCGGCACTCAGGCGGGAGGTGCGGTCCAGGAGGTTGAACTCATTGCTGCGGTAAAGGGCAGCAAGGTCAATACCAACGCTTGTACCCGCTTTCGCGGTCTGACCGCCTACGTCGATATTCGGGGTGAGGCGGCTGTAAATAAACCGGAAGCCGGTGCCGATGGCCCAGTTCTGGTTGAGGCGGAAACCGTAGCTGAGTCCGGTAGCGAGTTCGTAGCTGGAAAAGCTGCGGATCTCGCGACCAATTTCGTCGGTCTGAATTTGCTCACCCAGGTTGAGGTAGGTGATGTGCCCGCCAATGGTGCCGATACCTTCGATGTAGGTTTTACCGACCAGGTAGTTGTAGAAAAGGTCGGTGTTGAAGTTGGGCAGCCAGTTGGCATAGGTGAGGGCAATCTGCGTTTCAGGTTCCTGAAAAGCAAGGCCGGCAGGATTCCAGAACACGGCAGAAGCGTTATCGGCAATCGCTACCCCTGCATTACCCATACCCGGCGTACGCGAATCGGGCTCAATTTGCATAAAAGGCACGGCTGTAATACCAACCTGCGCATAGGATGGAGCGATACCGGCAAGCAGCAATGCAAAAGCAGCTATATAAAAGGTTGAGAATTTCTTCATAAGAATGGAATGAATAGAGGGTGATGTATGAGAGTGCAGTAGCTGTGCGCTATAGGATTGCTGGGTTTATGTGTTGCGGTTTGAAATAAAGGAAAAAAGGTTTTGGAACAACCATTAAGGGTCAACGGATGAAACTAACGAATAATTACGAGACGCTCTATATGTTCCTGTGTTTGGCGCCCGTTAGGGCCGTCAGTGCGTACCCGCACGTGGTACAGATAGGTGCCGGCGGCAAGGCGGTTGTTATCATCATCGCGACCGTTCCACTCAAACATTTCCAGGTTGCCGTTGGTGATCCGGCTTTCGCGAATTTGCGCTACCGGCCTTCCGCTGAGCGTGTAGACCCGGATGAAGACATCCAGCGGCTGACCTACCGGCTGATTGTGTTCGAAAGCGAAGCGGGTGAAGTTGTGCATTGGGTTCGGATAGTTGTACACATTCCGGATGGCAAGCTCGTCGCCCCCGCTCACATCAAAGAAAATCTCGGTTTCGCCCACATTGTTGAAAACGTCCCAGGCGCGCACGTACAGCGACCATGCACCATCTTCCAGATTGTCCAGCGGGTACTCAATGCGGCCGCGGGTGAAATCGTCGAGCGCGCTGGTGTAAAACTCGTTAAGAATGAAGGTGCGCTCTTCAGCCGGACGGTCGGCATTGCGGAGGGTACCGATGATTTCATGGCCTACGCCCGCGCCGGTTGTGTTCACCCCGCCTTCACTGAAAACATCTACCACTAAAGTGGGGTCACGGTTGACCAGGTTTCCGTTCACAAAACTGTCGTCGTTGAGGTAGGCGTCGAGCTGCGGGCCTTCGAAGGTGTTTACGGCGTTGGGGTTGATGCCGTTAAGGAAGAAGTTGGAGAAGGAGCCAACGGCATCCGATACGCCGGGATTGATCCCGTAAATATGAATGCGCGCAAGTGAATCGGAGTAGGCGATATCCTGCGGAACAATGAACTCGGTGCTGAACTGCCCGTCCGTAATGCTGACCCTGCCATTAAAGAGAATGTCGTTCTGTACGCGGAAGCCGCAGTCCGGCGACAGGAGGTTGCAGGTTACGTCAGGGTTGGGGAGCAGCTCCAGACGGGAGGCGTCAAACACCCGCAGTATGCCTTCTCCGTTAAAGCTGTTGTCGGTTGTGCCGCCGGTGCCGAGCACGCGCCCTTCCACAGAAACCCGGTCAAGTGAGCGCAGCTGCAGCGGTGCGTTGGATGTGCTGACCGGTAGTCCGTTGATGGCGGTGATTTCCATCTGTTGCTCCGGAAGTCCCATCGACATGGCCGGATCGCCCAGTAGTACGAACTTGCGGTTGTTAATGCTGTTGCGGTTGGCGGCTTCGTTGTTATCGAGGATGAAGTTTTTTGTGGTGCGGTACACATCCCCGATTGTGCGGTTGCTGCCGTCGGGGTTGCGCATGACCATTTGCCGGGTGAGTTCGATGTGCAGGGCGAAGTTGTTGTCCTGCGTTTCGTTGGGGCTGGAGCTCGTGAACACCACGCGGGAGGTCGTCATTGCGGCTACGGAGCCGCCATTGTCGTGGAGCATGAGCTTCTCTGCGCCTGAAAAGTCAACGTTGTCGTCGTAGCGCCCGAAGGAGCAGGTCGCTGTGATCATAATCATGGGGCGCTCGCGGTTGGTGAGCCGGGGAATATCCGAGGACTGAAACAGCCGTTGCTGCGTGAGCACCTGTTCCGCACCGTGACCTGAAAAGTGCAGGGTGAGGGTTCCGGCATTGATCTGATTGACCAGCGCAGTCGTGCCCTGTGGTACCCGCCGCCCCGCAGGCGTATTTTCCAGCGGGAAGCTGAACTGATACAGCTTGCGAACCCGGATACCGGTTGCGTCTTCATCAATGGCTTCGGCCACAAAATCAGCGTTGAAGGTGTGCAGGTCGCGGTCGTTGTTGTTGCTGTTCATGTTATCGTCAGCCGTGAAAGTGAACAGCGTGCGCCAGTCGCCTGCCTGATCCAGGTTTTCGAAGGCTTCGATTTTGTCTATGATGATGTGCGCCTGTTCCGCCGAAACAACCGGAATCCGGCCAATCTCGATATCAAGACGGTTGTTGCGGTCGCTTGCCAGCCATGAACCTTCATCATCCCCTAAAAATCCAAAAAAGTCGTCACTGCCGTAGGTGCCGGTGCGGGTGAGGTTATCGGCGTCAACGTAGTGCTGAAAGTTGAACACGAGGTTTTCAACGGAGGTGTCTTCGATACCTTTGTAGTCGAAGGTTGCATTTCCGAACAGCATGAGATAGCGGGGCATACGTTCATCGCTGAGGCCGGCGCGGTCGTACAGAAATTTCATGAAGTCACGGATGGCAACCGGATCAGGTACGCCGCCGCTGAATTCATGAAAAATCTGGTTCTGCGTTACAATTACGGGGCGGAGTCCGTTGCGTGCGGCGCGGTAATCGGCGAGGCGCTGCGCGGGTTCGAGCAGGCGTTCAGCGGTTACGATCACGTAATCCGGGAAGAAGTTGATCCCGTGCAGGTTTTGGTTTTCGACCGCAGTTCCGGGCGCGGGGGTATAAAAGCGGGTAGCGGCAATCAGCTTGCGGCCCGGATTGTAGAAGTAGCGTGCCGACCAGTTGCTGCCGCTGCCTTCAGCCGGGATGAGCACCGGGTTAACGGGATTGGTGACATCCATCACCAGCGGACGCGACGAAAAGCCGGTGAAGCTGTAGCGTGCAAGCTGTGTGGTGGAAGTGGAAAGGTCCGGCGAAAGGAAGTGAAGGATACCGTTTTTGGGCGCAAGCAGGCGCTCCGCACGGATATTGATGAAATCAACCCAGCCCCGCGATTCGGGGGTTGTGGTCATGAATCGGGCCCGGATTTCGAGCCGCTCGTTATCAAGGGTCACGTTGTTGAGCTGCCGTACAACATTGGTGATGTTGGCCGAGCGTCCGGTAGAAGCGGAGAGGTCGTTAATGGGCGCGATGTTGACGGTGCCGAAAATCGCGTTGTCGCGGCTGAATTCGAAGGTCATGAGGGAGCGCGACCGCCCGGCCATGCGGGCATTAAACTCGATGGTGCTGTTAGGGATGAAGCCGGGGAGGGTGTCGCGTACAATCACCTGATTGCTGAATTCGGGGGTGAAGAGCTGACCAAACCAGAGGGTGCCGGAGCGCTGCTGCGATTCCGGCATGTGAAGCTCTTCTTCGATAAAGATAAAATCCCGGAAGCGGTCTATTTCTTCGCTCACGCTGCCCTGCGCCTGAAAAGGCTGCAGGCGTTCGCCGCGCTCGCTGCCTATGGTCAGATACACAAAGTTGGTCGTTGCGTAGGCGTGTGTGTGGTGGGTCCAGCTGCGGGAGATCGGGTCGAAAATGCGCTCATTGACTTCATTGCCGTAGAAAATGACGGCGTCGTTGGCGCCAAAACTGCCGTCGCTTTCGCCTTCGACGATGATGGGAATTTGTGTGAAGGCCGGACGTGCGTCCGCATTGGGCAGGGGAAGCTCGTAGCCGTTTGTGCCCCAGAGCTGAATGTTGCGGGGATCGATGTTGTCGGTATCAATGCCAAGATCCCGCAGGTAGGTGCGGTCGAGCCGGTATATGCCGTTTCGGGTAACGGGGATCTGATACCAGCTGCCGGTGCTCAGCGGGTGATTGCCTTCGCTTTGGATCCGCTGTGAAATGCGCGCGTAGGCTGCCGCTGCCTGCGGGGTCCAGGTCTGATCATTGTACACCCGTATGCGCAGGCTGCGCGTGATGAGGAACTGATCAGCTTGTGTAGCGTCACGGCGGGCGATGTTGAGCTGAAGCGCGGAGCGGTACTGTTTGCGCACTTCACGGGGTGCAGAGGCCTGTGCAAGCGGAGCGCGGGTATCGGCAAGGAGGGTGAAGATGTCTTCTTCGGAACCGTGCTGTGCTTCCACCCTGGAAAGGCGCGGACTACTTGCGCGCACGATGTCCTGTTCGAGAATACGGTACCGAAGCTCACCATCGCGGTAAGGAACATCGAGGAAGGCTGGCGCAAACACGCGAAGGCTGTCGTTGGAAAATGCGTACTCCGTGAATTCAGGCGTAGCGTGAACCACCTGCAAATGCTGCGATTGGGCAGCAAAGGGGGCGGTCATCATCAAAAGAAAAAGACAGAAAACGCGGAATATCGGAGGCACGTGTTTCAAAACTCTACGGGTTGAACGAGAAAAAGACGCTTTTGGAGTACAGGCAAAAACCATGAAGGGGGCGTCAAAACGGGAAATCAGTAGCGTATAGTGCGATATTGCGGTTCTTTTGATGAAAGTGTGAGGGCTTCTAAAAATACTTGTACCTGCCTTCATAAGCAAACAGACTTCACATATACCCGGCAGCATGCGGACGGGTTCCCATTGGTTGGATGAATTTTTTCAGACGCACGCGCAGCGGGTGATTTTGGAACGCGGATTTTGGGGTTTGGGCTGGGCAGGGCCGGTCGCGATTCCGGGGTTGGTTATCGTTTTCGCGCGGGGGCGACCACGAGGGGGGCGACCACGAGGGTCGCCCGTACGTTTTCGCGCGGGGCGGGCGACCACAAGGGTGCGCCCGTACATTTTCGGGGCCTAAATGAAATTTTGGATGCCATCTTGTTTATCCTGTGAATCTTACAAATCCTGTTCAAAGCAATTCGGGAATGCGTTTCTGCCCGTCGCGGCCTTTGCGCCTTCGTGCACCACTCCCAAAAAGCAAGGGACCTATGCCGATTTGGGATTTGCGCGAACCACGAAAGACCGTGATGTTCACGGAGTTTCCCCCAAAAAATAAAAAGCCTTACTTCAACCCCTGCAGCCTGTGGTTGAGCTGCCATGTTTTAACCTGAAAAAAGCGAAGCCTTCACCTGTTGAGGGGGGAAGGCTTCAGTTGGATAGGCGGATTGAAAATTGCCGAACGGGCTTAGATCATTTCGACCACGAGTGCGGATGCGCCGCCGCCGCCGTTGCAGATGCCTGCGCAGCCGGTTTTGCCGCCGGTGCGTTTGAGGGCGTGCAGCAGGCTCACGATGATGCGGGCGCCGGAGCAGCCGATCGGGTGACCAATGCTGACCGCGCCGCCGTGAATGTTGACTTTCGCCGGGTCGAGCTTGAGCAGCTGATTGTTGGCGATGGAAACCACAGAGAAGGCTTCGTTGATTTCGAAGAGGTCGATCTGCTCAACGGTGAGGCCGGCGCGCTTGAGGGCGCGGGGGATGGCATCAGCCGGGGCAATCGTGAACCACTCGGGCTCTTTGCCGGCACTTGCCTGACCTGTGATGCGCGCGATGGGCGTGAGGCCAAGCTCGGTGGCTTTTTCTTCGCTCATCACCAAAAGGGCCGCGGCGCCGTCGTTGATGGAGCTCGCGTTGGCCGCTGTGATGGTGCCGTCTTTCTGGAAAACCGGACGCAGGCCCGGAAGCTTGTCGAAGTTGACGCGGTTGACTTCTTCGTCGGCTTCAACTTTGGTGACATTGCCTTTGCGGTCTTTCACATTGATGGGGATGATTTCATCCTTAAACCAGCCTTCTGCGGTGGCTTTTTGGGCCCGCTTGTAGGACTCAATGGCGAAGGCGTCCTGATCTTCGCGGCTGATGTTCATCTCTTTTGCCGTGATTTCAGCGGCGTTGCCCATGTGGAAATCTTTGTACACATCCCAAAGGCCGTCCTTGATGATGCCGTCCTGCGCCTGCACGTGTCCGAGTTTGGCGCCATAGCGTTGCTGCGGCAGGTAGTAGGGCACGTTGCTCATGCTCTCCATGCCGCCGGCTACGATTACATCGGCTTCGCCGGTCTGGATTTGGTTCACGGCCATCATCACGGCTTTCATGCCGGAAGCGCACACTTTGTTGACGGTCGTGCAGGGGGTGTCGTAGCCGAGGCCCGCTTTGAGCGCGGCCTGACGCGCTGGCGCCTGCCCCATGCCCGCAGTGAGCACGCAGCCCATGATGACTTCCTGCACATCATTGGGTTTGCAGTTGGTTTTTTTGAGGAGTCCGGTGATGGCTGCCGCGCCCAGCTCAGGGGCGCTGAAGGAGGCGAGGCTTCCGCCAAATGATCCGATCGGCGTGCGGTAGGCGCCGACAATAACGACGTTTTTCATAATAATAGCTTCAATTTTTAGGGTGAATGAGGTTTCAGTGGTGAATCAAACAGTTGATATAAGTCAAAGATCCGATTCGTCGCGCCAGGAGCGGAGCTGCCAGTTTTCGGTCGAATCGGGGCGTTCCAGTACAAAATTTACGGCACCATCGGTGCGGATGAGGTCGGAGGCTTCGAGGGCGACCGTGAGGTCGAAGCGCCGGATGACCTGACTCCGGGTGCGGTCTTCGTTGATATCCTGCGAGAGGATGTTGTTCCAGCGAATCCGGATGTCCTGACTGTTAATGAACAGCCGGTAGGTACTACTCATTTCTTCGTTGCGCCCCCAGCTTATGTCAACATTGTTGTCGTAATCGCGAAAGGTGAACACGAAATCGCGGGCAATCAGCGGACCGTAGAGCGTTGTGTCGCGCAGCTGGTAGGCGTTTTGGAAGCGGGTGAAGAAGCCTTCAATGGTGGAAGGATCCCCGAGCAGGCCGTCGCCGTCGCCTTCTTCAAGGCCCGGAGCGAAAGGATTCCAGCAGCCCGCCGCGAAGAGCAGCACGAGCGTGACGGCGTAGAGGCCGAGCAGGCGTCGTGCGGAAAAAGGTCGGGCAGCATGGGATTCGGTTTCGCTCATGGGACAGTCGGAGGGTGTTAGCCCAGCGCGCGGAAGGCGGTTTCGAGGTCTTCGAGCAGGTCGCCCGCGTCTTCGATGCCGCAGGAGAGGCGGATGAGCGAGTCGTTGAGCCCGGCTTTGTGCCGGACATCCGCGGGGATGGAGCCGTGCGTCATGCTCGCCGGATGGCTGATGAGCGACTCGACCCCGCCCAGGCTCTCGGCGAGGGTGAACAGCTTGGTGTGCTGCATGAAGGTGTGCGCGCTCGGGATGTCGTCCTGTTTCAGGGTGAAGGAGACCATGCCGCCGAAATCCTTCATTTGTGATTTCGCGACTTCGTGACCGGGGTGCTGTTCGAAGCCGGGGTAGCGCACGCTCTTCACCAGCGGGTGATTGCGCAGGTAGCGGGCGACTTCGCGGGCGTTCTCGCAGCTGCGCTCGACGCGCACGGCCAGCGTTTTGATGCCGCGCAGGGTGAGATAGCAGTCCATCGGACCGGGAACGGCCCCGGTGCTTTTCACCTGAAAACGCAGGTTTTCGAGTATGTCCTGATGCGAGGTTGCAACCGCACCGCCGATCACATCGGAGTGTCCGCCGAGATATTTTGTGGTTGAGTGCAGCACGGCGTCCGCGCCGAGTAGCAGCGGCTGCTGCAGGTAGGGCGAAGCGAAGGTGTTATCGACCACGGTCAGGATGCCCCGGCTTTTGGCCAGCTCCGTGAGGGCACGGATATCCACGATGTTGAGGAGCGGATTGGTCGGGGTTTCGATCCACAGCATTTTCGTTTCGGGACGGAGGGCGGCTTCGACATTTTCGGTGCGGGTCATGTCCACAAACGAATATTCGATGCCGAAGGGGGCAAAAACCTGCGTGAACAGCCGGTAGGTGCCGCCATACAAATCGTTGGAGGCCACTACGTGATTGCCGGGGCGCAGCATTTTCATGAGGGCATCCATGGCCGCGCAGCCGCTCGCGAAAGCGGCACAGGCGTCAGCTTCTTCGATACCGGCGATGAGCTGCTCAAGGGCGGTCCGGGTCGGGTTGCCGACCCGCGCGTAATCGTAGCCCTTGTGCATATCCGGGGCCTGCTGCGCGTAGGTGGAGGTCTGAAAAATGGGCGGCATGACAGCCCCGGAGGTTTCTTCGGGCGCCTGACCGGCATGGATGACTTTGGAGTTGAATTTCATAAAATCAAAAGGAGTAGACAGGTTGATCTCGGGCGTAGCGAATTACAGGATATGCGCCGTGTGATGAAAGCGCTTTTTGCGGATAGGCAAAGATACAAAGCTCCGGAGAGGACTTTTATTTAATGATGTGAAATGATTGGGTTTCAGACCTTCCGCAATATCGGGCGCATTGTAATTTTTTAACCCGTGTATGCTTTCGGGATGGAAAAATATTCCCTGAAAGCTTGCGATTATTTCCGGCTTATGCAAGTGCCCGCGGACGTCAGCTTTGCGGTGCGGCAGGTGCCTTTGGCTTTTTGAAGATGTCTGTGCTGAAGAAAAAAAGCAAGGGATTTCCCGCAGGTTTGGGGTGACATGACATGGCATTGACCCCCTGATGTTCACGGAGTTTACCCCAAAAAATAAAAGGCTATAACATGGCTGCAAAGCCGGGCTCAGGGGGAGGGGTTTGCAGAAAGGTCCGCGTAAAAAAGGCCCGTGCTGAGAAATCAGCGCCGGGCCTTCGGGTAATGGGCGGGTTTTACAGGTTGGGGTAGCGTGAGGATGCTACAGCGTGCCGGCCTGCGCTCGTGCGGCTTCGGCTTCTTCAAACATGCTGAGGGCTTCGTACACATCGGCCATGGCAGCCCAGGTTTGGGTGTCTGCCGGATTTTGTTCTGTTACGAACTCGAGGTAGTTGAGGCTTTGGTAGAAGTGTTCTTCGAGCTGTTGCTGCCGTTCGGTTCCCGAAAGTTCGGGTTGCAGCTCGTAGATTTCACGCAGCATGAAAGCGAGGTTTCGGTGCCAGATTCCGATGGTTTTGTTGGTGAGGAGGTGATCCTGATTGAGCACGTAGGCGGCTTCCATTTCAACTTCGGCCCGGCTGAAGGTTTCCATGGCGGCAGCGTAGAGCTCGCCGGCCTGGCTCGTGTTGCCGGGCGAGAGGGCGAGGATTTCCTGAAGCTGTGCAAAACCGGTTTCTGCAAGTACGCGGCCATAGGCGAGTTTACTTTCAACGGTTTGCCCGTCGAGGCGGCTGAGGCGTTCGAGAATTTCAGCGGCTTCATCCTGCCGGCCAAGCTTTGTGAGGGCATTGGCGAGGCCGCGGCCCGAGTTGATGAGTCCTGCCCCGTCGTTCCACGATCTGCTGAGGAAGGGGACGGCTTCTTCATACTGACCGCTTTGGTAGTAGAGAAAGCCAAGTGTGGTGATGTGCCGGCTTGAAGCAAAGCCAGCTTCGTACATGGCAGCGAGGGTTTCGGTGGCAGCTTCGAAATCGTCGAGTTCGTAGTAGAGCTCAAACAGGGTTTCGTAGATGCGGTTGTCTTCAGGGGAAAGGATGCGGTTGTTTTCGAGGTGCGCAATGGCCGCCCGGCGGTTCTCTTCGCCCAGTGTTTCATTGGAGCTGAGGATGGTTTGCGCGCCCTGATCTTCGACCTGTCTGCGGGATTCGAGGATCTCGTCGGCGCGGCGGTTGATCTCGTTGTGGGTTTCTTCCGTTGCTGCTGTGCGGGCATTATCAGCTGCTTTCACCATGTCGCGGTACAGTGGCTTGCGGTCTTTCGGAGAGAAGTTTTTAGAGAGTTCCGCCACAACTTCTGCGATGAAAAGGTGGGCTTCTGCGTCGTCGGGGTTGTTGGCTACAGCCTGATTTGCAGCGCGCAGGGCTTCGGTGAGGTTGTTTTCAGCGCGGTAGGTTTCCGCCCGCTCAAAGTGTGAGGTTGAGGAACAGGAAAAAATAAACCCGAAGGCCATCACGAGGATGACCATTCGGGTTATTGCGAATGTGAGATTCACGTTGGATGTATAAAAATGTGGAAGTAAAAGTGAGAGATGCGATCGGGTGAAGATCAGAAGCCAGCGCGTTCAGCGGCTCTTTCGGCTTCTTCCTGCATTCCGAGGCGGGTGTAGAGCTGGAAGAGTTTCATCCAGTTGTCGGTTTCTTCCGGCTCAAGCTCAGCTGTTTTTTCGTAGAACGGCAGGGAAGCACGGAAGAAATCCATGGCCTGCTGCTCCATTTCGCTGAAGTCCATGTCGTCATCGAAGAGGTTGTTGATCTGATCGACGAGTGCGAGTCCGCGGTTTTCGTTGATGGCTCCCAGCGTGTAGGTGGTGTTAGGCTCGTTGGGTTCGAGCTCAAAGGCAATCATGAGCTGCTCTTCTGCGCGGTCTGCAATTGCAAAGCGGCGTTCATCCATCGCACGGATCTGATCCTGAACAGCGTCGATGCGGCTCTCTACATCGCGTACTGCGGCTGCGCTGGGGTTGCTCTGACGGGCAAGCTCACGGAACTCCTGATTGAGATCGAATAACTCATCATACATGGCGGCGACATCTTGCGTGAGGTTGAGGTATTCCTGATAAATCTGGGAACCGAAAACAAGACGGTACTGCGCATTGGATTCATCACGCGCGATAAGGTCTTCGAGAACAGCCATTGCCTGCTCTGTTTCACCCATGCGGAAGAAGATGTTGGCCTGCTCCTGGACAAAGAAGATTTCATCCGGGAATACTTCAGCGGCAACTTCGAGGATTTCCAGGGTGCCTTCGTTGTTTTCCTGAAGCATGAAGAAGTAGGTGAGGCGCTGATAGCGGCTGAGGTCGGGCTCGGCCGCCTGATCGATGGCTTCGCGCATGTATTTGGCAGCATTGTCCACATCATTTGACATGAAATAAAGCTCGGAAAGCGCGTCGAGGTTCATGGTGCTGTCAGGCATGACTGTGTGCGCGTTGTACACGTGCTGAATGGCGAGCTGAAGCACTTCCGGCGGGTTTTCGCCTTCGAAATCAATGCCGCTGATACCCTGTGAGTACTCGTCTCTCCAGCGGTTTACCAGCAAGGGAATAGCGGTTTGAGATTCATTTGAGCTGATTTCCTGCTCGGTAAAGAGTTCATCTGCGCGAAGCATGTTGGTACGTGCATTCTGCAGGGCGTCACGGCGCTGATCAACGGGCTGCTCTTCAGCGATCTCCAGCCATGCAGCGCCCTTGTAGTAAAAGGCGTCGGCATTTTCCGGATTTTCTTCCAGTGCCGCTTCCGCTGAGGCGATAACGCCCTGGAAGTCAGCATTGCGAAGGTTGAGTTTCGCAGATTCAATGTTCGGGTCACTCGCACAGGCCAGCATTATTGAGCCCAAAAGCGCGGCAATGACCGCTAATTTCACAGAAACTTTCATAATTTGCTGTTTATATATTAGAATAATGTCAAATTTTGGTACATCGTTGAAGATAAGCGTACCATTTGCTTAACGCAACAATACGACGGATTTCCAACGGGTACGACTGGGTTGCAGGTTTGAGCTGCGAATTACCGTTTCGCAAGCCTGCAAGGTACTTGTCTGCCGTTGATAACGCAGCGCTGATACTGAATGCGCTATTAAAAATTCATAATTCTCTTATCATGAGCCATACGATTGTAAACACGCCGCACGCGCCAGCGGCACTGGGACCCTACTCACAGGCAACCATACACAATGGCGTGCTATACCTTTCCGGTCAGATCGGCCTGGTGCCCGAAACCGGGATGTTCGCCGGGGAAGACACACCTGCACAGGCCCGTCAGGTGATGAAGAACCTGAAAGCGGTGCTTGAAGCGGGGGGCAGTTCCTTTGATAAGGTTCTGCGGTGCACCATATTTCTGAGCGATATGGCGGACTTTGCCGAAGTCAATGCCATTTACGGGGAGTACTTCGGGGAAAATCCGCCCGCCCGGGAAACCGTTGCCGTGAAAACCCTTCCGAAGCATGCCAGAATTGAGATCAGTGCCCTTGCTTATGTGTAGCTGAGCCCGCAACGGGTGTGTGGATTCTGTTAGCGGTTGATCTCAAAATGCTGTTCCGTA
Organism: Cyclonatronum proteinivorum; assembly: GCF_003353065.1. Classification (GTDB taxonomy): domain Bacteria; phylum Bacteroidota; class Rhodothermia; order Balneolales; family Cyclonatronaceae; genus Cyclonatronum; species Cyclonatronum proteinivorum. The sequence goes on from NZ_CP027806.1 coordinate 1,106,014, forward strand.
ATGTTTCCGGCATGGTCCGGTACTCTGAGAAAAATCGTGTTGATGCCCCGCTTTGGGGTAAACTCAGGATGATGGTAGCGCAGGGTATGGCTGAAAGGGTCATACTCTGCGATTCCGCGTACGCCGTTGACGGTGAAGTACACTTCATTAAAATTGAGGCCTGAATCCAAATCGACGGCCCGCACGCTAACGAACCAGCGCCGGTCAGAACGGCGCTGCCAGATTCGGGGCCGGGTTACGGAAGGTGCGGTCGTATCAGGACGGATGACGTAGCGCCCGAATCCGTTAAGGCTGGCAACCATGGTGTTCCCTTCAATCCGCGTGCCGCTCACAACAACTTCGCGGTTGCGGCGCTCATCAACAAAATACAGCCCGTACTGCGTGTTACCGCGCAGGGAATCCGGCAGGGTAATCATCGCCTGAAAGGGTCTGCGCATGGGCACTTCGTCCGGTGAAATGCGGATGTACTCGCGTCCGTTTTCGGTGAAGCGCGTCGCGTGTACATAGGTTGTATCAAAGGCAGCGCCGGGGGGGAAGTGCAGGACCATGCGGTAGGCGGGGAAGCGCAGCGTGGTGCGGGTATCGCGTCTGATTTGGTGCAGACGAAAGCTGTGCGGACCCGTGTGAATGCGCACCGATTCCCCGTGCAGTTTTGCGGCCTGATTGGGCATGACATCGGTGTAGGTACGACGCATGGCGTGAAAGCTTCCTTCTTCCTGAATGCCAAAGGTTGTAGCCGGATTGCGCCGGGGGCGGATCCAGGATGAATTCCATTCGAAGGCCCGGTGCGGCTCAAAGCGGGACGCCCCGTTTACAAAGGGCTCCGGGACCGGCAACGGACTCGCTTTGAGAGAGAGCAATTGTTCCGGCGCTTCGAATCGCGGGCTTTGGGGTACATGGATGGTGAGCGTTGCAACCGAACGGTTCCCGCTGTAATCAAGGGCAACGATTTCAACATTATGCAGCCCGGGTTCGAGCCGGAGAAGCCCGTCGCCAAGGCTTCGGTCATAAAAGGGCAGGGTGTTGCCCGGTAAAATGTGGAGCCGCTGAAAGCCGCCGCGCCGCTGCAATAACAGCGGATAGACCCGGTCAATCAGCATTTGCCGCCCTTCCGCCATGGGAAAGCTGTCCACCCGCGAGTGAAAGAAAAGCGTTCCGTTTACGCGCATTTGCAGCTCGTACACCGCATATACATTCCTGCCATTGTCAGAGCGGTCGCTTGCGTTCACCGCCAGCCCTATGGTGCCTTCTGCGGTAACCCGGCCGAAGTCGAAGGTTCCGCCCCGGCGGGCAGGGGTTAGGGTTCGCAGGGTCTTGCCGCCGTTTACCAGGGCGTCGGCACTTTTGGGCAGCACTGCCAGGCCCGAAAAAGTTGGCGGAACCGAATCGGCGATGTCAATGCCGACAAGCTTGGGGTTGAAGGCGTCGTTCCAGGGAGAGCGCAGCTCGAAGTGAAGGTGTGGCGGCCCAATACCGGTAGAACCGGAAATCCCGATCAGGTCGCCCTGACTAAAACGAATGCCGTAGTCGGCAACAATTTTGTCAAAGCTGTGCCGGTAGGTTTGGAAGCGGTAGCTGTCAACAAGCTCCCGGATACCGGGCTCGAAATCCTGCAGGTGTGCGTAAACCGAGAAGCTGCCGTCATCATGCTGCAGGTAAATTACGTTGCCGTACCCGTGCGGACTAATCCCGACCCGGTACAAAAGCGCGTCGCGCGTTGCATATACTTCAAAACCTTCCCTGCCCCAGGTTCCGATGTCGGCAGCTGCATGAAAATGCGCGGAACGGGTTTCGGCAAAGGTAGCGGAAAAGTAATCGCTTGCGTTGGTTGGCCACATAAAAACTGCCGTACTGTCGATGAAGTCCGGAAACCTGAGTTCCTGCGCCTGAAGCGGAAGTTGCAGGGGGATGACAAATAGGGCGCTAAGTAGAAAAAATCCTGATGAAAGCCTGCGGAAAGCCTTGCGCATGGGGCGGGGCGTGTATGTAGATATGAAGCGTGCGAAAAAAAAGACGGTGTGCTGAAACAGCTGCGGTACAGGCTAAGGTTTTTTTGAAGGGCAAAGACACCTGAGCCTGTACCGCTTTTAAAAGCTGTTTCCTGTCAGCGGCTTAAGATACTGCAGATTCATCATATTTCCCGTACGCTAAGGCGCAGGGTACTCAAATTATTTCCCAGTACAGCGGTTACGGAATCGCCGTTTTTCAGGGGACCAACGCCTTCCGGGGTCCCGGTGAAAATGAGATCACCGCTGTGCAGCGTAACAAAACCGGAAAGATAACTGATGAGTGCAGGCAGGCTGAAGATCATATCCGAAGTGTTACCATGCTGCCGCCGTTCGCCATTAACCGAGAGTGAAACAGTGAGATCAGCCGGATCAGCTACCGCGGAAGCCGGCACAAAGTTGCCGATAGGAGCAAAGGTATCCATGCCTTTGGCAAGGGTCCAGGGCTGTGACTTCGCCTTTAAGGCAGACTGCAGGTCCCGCGCCGTCACATCAATGCCAATGGCGTAGCCTGAGATATAATCCATGGCCTCGTTTTCCGGGATGAAGCGTCCGGTTTTGCCGATGGAGACTACCATTTCAGCTTCATGATGAACATCTTTGGTATGCTGCGTAGGGATGATGATTTCACCGCCGTCAAATGTAATGGCTGTAATGGGTTTGCTGAATACAACCGGGAGCGCCGGTACGGGGTTGTTCAGCTCTTTGGCATGTGCCGCATAGTTACGGCCAATGCAAAAAACGGAATTAACGGACTGCATGCCGGGCAGTCCCGGTATTTTGATATTTCTCATGGTATTTTGATAAGAGCACATACTGAAGAAGCCCCTGACCTGATGGTAAGGGGCTTCAAAACGATAAGCGGAATATCGTTAATCCGCTGCGGCAGAAGGCTGATTAAGCCTGTGGTACAACCGAAACAAACTTGCGGTTGTTACGACCGGTTTTAAATTCGACAGTGCCGTGCGATGTAGCGAAGATAGTGTAGTCTTTGCCCAAACCAACATTCTCGCCGGGATGAAACTTGGTACCCCGCTGACGAATGATGATATTTCCGGCCTGAACGAACTGACCGCCAAATTTCTTGACACCAAGTCGTTTGCTTTCTGAATCGCGGCCGTTTCTACTGGAACCTTGACCTTTCTTATGAGCCATTTTAGTAAGGTTTTAGGGTTAAACCGTAATGGAGTTGATGGTTAATTGGGTAAGATGCTGACGGTGACCGTTACTCTTCTGATAGCCCTTGCGACGCTTTTTCTTGAAAACGATAACTTTATCGCCTTTCAGGTGCTTTTCAATCGTAGCTTCAACTTTCGCTGATTCAACAACCGGGCTACCGACGGTAACGTCGTCTTCATTTGAAATAAGCAGTACCTTATCAAAAGAAACAGAAGCTTCCGCTTCCTCAGCCAGGCGATCTACAAAAATAGTATCGTTAGCTCTGACTTTATACTGATGACCGCCAATTTGTACAATTGCGAACATGATAGAAAAATTCTGTGGGTGGATTTCTGATTAGCTTGCAAATATAAGCACTAACCGGGTTATTATCAAAATTTACCGCACAGGAGTTTGCGCTCCTTTTTTCGCTTTCCCGCAGGCCATTAACGCACAGCTTTTTCTGACATCATCCCCGCATTCCCGGCCTTAGGTTTTCCGGAAATTAGCTATATTTGGCACATCAAGTCCAAAAATTCCCCCTAACCTGATTACACGAGTCGTTTACCATGAGTTTACCGAATCTGCACAAGCAGGCAATGGCTATGAAAAACAAGCGCAGGCTTCGCCTCGATGGCGGTCGCGCATGGATTAAAAACGGACAGCTGCACGACGCTGTTAAATCAGCCTCCCTCAAAATTGAGCGGAATCCTGCATTTCAGACAGAAGAAACCAAAGCACTGCCTGCACCCAAAAAATAAAGCTGTCTGACCGCCTGTTGTAAAAATATCTCAGCACAAAAAAAGCCCGCTATCCGGGCTTTTTTTGTTTGTATGCAGCACTATCAATTTCGTCTTAGTACAGCGCCATTGAAAAACGGCGGCGGTATTTTTTGGCTGTCGGGTGCGCGTCGCTCAGCAGTTTGAAAACGGCAACGCAGGCTTTTCGGGCGCCGTCGTCTTCAAAGGTACGGTCTGCCATCAGTACGGAAATAAAATGCTCAAGCGCTTTGTCGTAATCGTGCGCAAAAAGAGCTTTAGCACCTGAAATGTAGGTGTCGGCCAGTTTGCCGGTTGCTGTTGGTGACGCATTGCCGCGGGCGATTTCCTGCAGGTGCTTGAGCATAAGCAGGCTTTCGCGCTCAATTTCAAATTTACCGGTATCCGCTACCGTACCAAGCAGTTTTTCGGATGTCTCGATATCGTCAGGTAACAGCAGCATGGCAAGATCGGTGATGGCTTGCTCATCTTTTTTATCCTGTTCGTATGCCTTCTTGGCAGCTTCGAGAGCAGCTTCCCGATTCCCGGCTTCAAGCCATTTGGCTACCCCCGGTTCCTCGCCGTCTTCCTCTTCATCGCCTTCTCCTGTATCGGGCAGATTTTCTTTAAGCCATTGCCTGATCTGAGCTTCCGGCAGGGAGCCTTCAAAAGAGCCCAGCAGCTTGCCCTGATAGAGCATTCGTACGGCAGGTATGCTGCGAATCTGAAACTGTGCCGCAATTTGCTGATTCTCAGGTTCATCCACATTAACCTTCACAAATTTCCACTTGCCCTTAGACTGTGCGGCAAGTTTTTCGAGCACGGGACCCAGCGTCCGGCAGGGCCCGCACCAGGGTGCCCAAAAATCCAGAACGACGGGAACAGACTGACTCGGCTCGAGAATGTCAGTGCGGATATCTTTTAATTCGTAATCGGCCATAATCTTTAATAGGAGTATTGTTTGAAGTTCATTTTTGCGTCACTCCCTGCAAAGATAAGGCCAAATCAGCGCGACTGACAAAAGCTGTCAGCCGGCAATCAGTCGGGGCGCTTGCGGTAGAAGCCAGAGCGGTTTACATGCCCGACATACCTGCCCAGCACGCGCACCTCTTCAAAAATATCGGGCTCGATGTAGATGTCGCTGAAGGCGTCGTTGGCCGGTTCGAGCCGCAACCCGTTTGGACCGTAGAAAATGCGCTTCAAACTCGTCTCACCATTGTACAGCACCGCACCGATATCACCGTCCTTAACATCATCATCCATCAGAAGCACAAAATCCCCGTCCATCACACCCACATCGCGCATGCTGTAGCCGCTAACCCGCAGCGCGTACATTTTGTCGAGACCAGGCAGCAAATGCTTGAGCGTAATCTTGCCGAGATTCGCCTCAACCGCTTCCTGCAGGTATCCCGCAGCAATAATACCGCGCACCGGAATGCCCTCATCATCTCCGGATTCCTGCCGCGAGAGCTCTTCAGGCAGCAGATACTCGCCGTCTTCAGCTTTCACCAGAAAGCCTTTTTTCAGCAGCGCCTGCAGATTCTGCGTCACACTGTTCGGCGACCTGAACCCAAATTCGTCCGCAATCTCGCGGTAGGTAGGCCAAATGCCATGATCGTGATAGAAGTCACGGATGTACTCGAAAAAGAGTTTTTGCTTGCGGGTGAGCTGTTTCAGATCCATAAGTGCCTCGGTTTAACATAGGTTGTATATATGTGCGTAATATATGAATGCAAACCCAAAGCGCAAACCCAAAGGCAATTGTTTTTATACGAGCAGGAAATTTCTGAAAAAGAACCGGGAAGCGCGACGATTTGCTCCCCGCTTGCTTCGGTCTTTTTTTATTTGGGGGAAACACCGAGAACATCACGGTCTTTCGTGGCAGCTCAGCGCTCCCAAATCATAATTTGAGTCCCTTGCTTTTTTGGGGCATCAGCAGACCCAATCCTTTCCCTTTAACCCACATTATACACAACTAAACAGGATTTATTTGCTAAGTGTTAGTTTAAATTTGGCTTAGCAAAAAACACCGGTAGCCCAAATTTGAGGGTGGTGTAAAGACTGCGCATCGAGCGAAGCGATTCCCACGAAGTGAAATTTCCCCGCTGGCGGCGTTGAAGCTGAAAACTCATGCTCAGGGTACTTAGGTACCCTTCCGCTGAGTTTTCAGCTTCGCCTTGCCAGCAAGAAAATTTCTTGGTGAATAATGCGGGTTAAAAAAGAAAAAGCCGGCGCTGCAGAAACCAACGCCGGCTTTGAAACCGTCATCCTAAGTAAAGACCTTAGCGGATCAGCGCCTTAATTTCATTTGCAATGGCGTCGGCCCGCTCCATGCTGTCGCTCTCGGTGTAAATCCGGATAATCGGTTCCGTGTTCGATTTGCGGAGATGTGCCCAGCCGTCATCCATCACAATTTTGATACCGTCGGTATCGTCGGGCTCAAGGTGCGCGTAGGCATGCAGCACTTTTAGCAGCGCTGCCTCGGCGTTTACATCGCCCAGCTGAATCTTGTTTTTGGAGATATAGTAGTTTGGCAGGCTGTCGCGGTAAGCAGCAGCAGTGAGACCGGTATCGGCCAGGTGTTGCAGAACCATCGCAATCCCGACAAGCGCGTCGCGCCCGGCATGCAGCTCCGGCAGAATCACGCCGCCGTTGCCTTCGCCGGAAATAACAGCGCCTTCCGCGCGCATTTTTTTCACCACATTGATTTCGCCTACGGCCGCACGATGACAGCGCACCCCGTACTTTTCAGCCACAAAGTCGCAAATCATGGACGACGAGAGATTGGTGCACACATCCCCTTTCCGGTGATTCAGGTAAAAATCGAAGGCCGCAGCCTGTGTGTACTCTTCACCAAACAGGCGTCCGTTGTTGTCCACAAGGGCGAGACGGTCGGCGTCGGGATCGGTAACGACGCCAAGATCGGCGCCCTTTTCCCGGATCAGATCGCAGATTTCGCCCAAATGCTCGGGCAGTGGCTCAGGGTTGTGCGGGAACAGCCCGTCGGGGGTGCAGTGCAGCCGGTGCACCGTTTGTACGCCAAGTCGCTCCAGCAGGTAGGGGATACTTTCTGAACCGGCACCGTTCACGGCGTCAACGGCAACCGTGAAGTTGCGGGCCGCAATTTTGTCTGCGTCGATGTAGGGCAGCGCGAGAATGCTGTCAACATGCGTCCTTACGGCCTCGGCGTCTTCCGTTACGGTACCAAGCTGATCCCAGGCCGAATAGCTTATCCCGCTTTCAGCAATCTTCAGCACTTCTGCGCCTTCGGAAGCGTCCAGAAACTCCGATTTGCTGTTGAGCATTTTCAGCGCGTTCCACTCCGCCGGATTGTGACTCGCCGAGAGAATAATCCCGCCCGCAGCCTTGTGTTTCAGTACGGCCATCGCAACGGTAGGCGTGGGTACAATGCCGGTTTTGATGACATTGCAGCCTGCCGACTGAAGCGCTGCAACGACAACGCGTTCACATAATTCGCCGGTAACGCGCGAGTCGCGCCCGACTACGACGGTTCCCCCGCCGGTCCACTGACCAAAAGCAGCGCTGTAGCGCGCCAGGTTTTCAGGATTCAGATCGGTACCAAAAATACCTCTGATTCCCGAAACGGATACCATAAGTGCCATAAGTTCTAAAGTTATTGAATGAAGGTGAAATGGGGTGGGATGGGATGTGCTAAGCTCAGCTTAGCTTAGCTTAATTACGGCTCAAATGCTGATTTAGCTGCCGGCGCCAGGCCTGAGCACCGGGAAAGTTCGGATTGATTTGTTCCAGTCGTCTCAACATTTCATCGGCCTTTTGAAAATCGCGTTTCAGTCCGTGCGCACCGGAAAGGTTAAACAGGGTTTGTGGATCATTGGGCTCGAGTGCAAGGGATTTCGTTAACAGGCTGATCCCGCGTTCCAGGTTTCCGGCGTCAACTTCAATGGCGCCCAGCATGCGTGTCGTAAACGCACTTGCTTCGATTTCAAGCGCATGTTCGAGCAGGGGACGGGCTTCCTCAAAATTATCCAGACCCAGCCAGACCCGCGCGGCAAAAATAAACGGACTGTCGTTGAAGGGCTGCGCGCGCATCAGGCCGCGATACTCCGCAAGGGCTTCACTAAACCGTCCCTGTTGCTCGTAAATACCCGCCAGCTCAACCTTGCTTTGATCCCAGCGCTGACCCTCGTTAACAACCATAAAAGCCACGCTGTCGGCTTCCGACGTAAAACGATAATTCCGGGGATATCCCCGCGGATCGCGCTGTTCTACGAAAGGCCAGGCGTTCATGAGCAGCTTCACGCGGTGCTCTCCAACTCTGTGATCAAACTCGGTAAGCTCCATCCGCTGCACATACTGTTCCCAGCTTTGCAGACGGTCGGTTTGCAGGTCGATGGAAGGCAGGCCTGCCGCTTTGAATCCTTCCATAAACGTTCGTGCCATCAGGTGAAAGCCCGGAATATTCGGGTGCAGGTGCTCAGTCATTAGGTTAAAGCCAATCAGCTGATGTGCGCTTTCCCGCTTGAAGGCTTCGTGAACCGGTATGGTGTGCGCATTCGCGAAGCGGGCCGCAGTAGTGCGGATGATTTCGTTGAAAGATTCCGGCGCGCGGAACCGCAGGGCGTCAAGCTCTTTGGCTTTCAGGAAGCGCTCAAAAGCCCGTTCAAAATCTCCGGCTTCATACGCCTGTTGTGCTTCTGCAAACACCACATCCGCACGGGGGTGCGCGTCTGTTTCAACAGACAAAAAGGGATGATGATCCTTAAGATTGCTTGTCAGGGTGCCGATGAAGACCGGCACATTGGCGCGTTCAAGGCGTCGCATAATAGCGTTGAGATTGCTTTCAAACTGAAGCCGCCCCAATTCATACAGCTCGCTGTCGAGCGGAATCAGCTGTTCGCCCACCATTCGCTGCATGAGCGTGCCGCTGCCCGCTGCACCTGATCCCGAAGCGAAAACCCCGCTCAGGCGCACAATGCCATCCCGCAGCAGCATGAAGGTGCGAAAACGCTGCAGCCGCAGGTACGCGCGCACAAATCCCGGAAAGGCGCCAAAAGTCTCGGATGAAGCAACCCCAAGCGCGCCGTAATACTCGTTATGCCCCGCATAAATCAGAATCGCGTCAGGCTTATAATTCAGCAGCTCCGGAATCTGATCATAAATGGAGTAGCTGTTGATGGCTGATGTTGCCACGTTTACGACTTCAACATGCCGGTCAGGCGCCATATCCTGCAGCATGTCGCGGAAAGAACGGCTGAAGCTTCCGTTGAAGCCGTAGGGATAGCCGTTCGCGGTAGAGCCGCCAAGCACAAAAACCCGGAAGCCGTTCTCAGGCTTTTGGGTCAGGAAAACATCATCTGCAGGACTCGGAAGGGTTGCCGTGCGGAAAAAATAGCGGCCCGTAAAATTCGGGTTGGGCACTGCATAGCGGCCTTCCAGCGACTGCGGATACACAAACAGGGATAGGTCACCCCGGTAGTTGCCCATGCGCAGACCCGCTTCAAGCAGTACAAAAAACAGCAGCGGAATGGCGAGCATAATGCTGTAAAACAGAATTTTACGGCTGCCTGCCGGACCAGAAGACGCAACACCTTCTTTCTCATTGAGCTGTGCGAGATACGTTCGTACTTCGCTTTCATCCATTTTGAGATCAGCGGCAATACGCCCCGCCGGTTTGGTGCCGGCGTGTTTTTGAATGTAGCGTTTCTGTTTGGTGGTCAGGGCCATAAGGGTGCAGCTTAGCGGGCAATCCAGCGGGTTTCGGGAATGTTGGACCGCTCATTTTCGAGCCGCGCCATCACAAATAAGAGATCAGAAAGACGGTTCAGATAGATGATGACATCTTCCGAAATATCTTCGCTTTGGCGGGCTTCAATGCAGATACGCTCAGCCCTGCGGCACACGGTCCGGGCGATATGTAGTGCTGAAGCCGACTGTGTGCCTGTTGGAAGCAGAAAGTTGGTCAGGGGAGCAAGCTCAGCGGAAACTTCATCGATGAAGCTTTCGAGTTGCTCGAAGTGCGTTTGGCCAATCCGCGCAATTTTGGCTTGCTTGGTAGGTGGTGTTGCAAGGTCGGCACCCAGAACAAACAGATCGTTTTGCAGCTGAACAGCGATGGTTTCATTTTGATCCGTGAGCCCGAAACTGCGGGCGAGCCCTATAAAGGAGTTCAGCTCATCAGCTGTTCCGTAGGTCTCAATTCTAATGTTTGTTTTTTTGACGCGCTGACCGCCAAACAGCGAAGTTTCGCCTTTATCGCCGGTTTTGGTATAGATTTTCATGGATGATTCGCTGCCTGAGTCAATTTTGGTTAAGAATATAAAATTAGGAGAATGCGCAGGTAAAACCAACTTGATTACGCCCGCATTCATCAGCAGGCAACTTTGGCATGGCAGGGGAGTAGGGAAATCGAAGGGTGCACACTATATCTGTGAATATGACTAAAGCGGGCTGGTGATCAGCACCCCGCCTTTTGACTTACAGCTTATGCCGAGATAGCTGAGTTTCTGAAGGGCGTCGGTCAGGGAGTCCGCAGCCTGCGTGTTAACGTGCACGGTGTAGCGCACGTCTTCGGTGTAAACGGCGTCGGCAATGTGTGCATCAGCCCTTTCGAGCAGGTAGTCCACCTGTTTTTTGTGCGGGTAGCCGCAGCAGATTTCTATCTGTAAGCCGGGCTGAACGCGCAGTATCCGGGCTTCATCAAGACAAAGCGCTGCACTGCGGCTGTAGGCGTCGATCAGACCCGGTTTTCCAAGCTTGGTGCCGCCATAGTAGCGTACCACAATCAGGCCGCAGTTGATCAGCTTACGGGACCGCAGTTCATTCAGAATCGGCAGTCCTGCAGTGCCTGAAGGCTCGCCGTCATCCTGTGAAAACTCTTCGGGTTGGTGCGGATTTATGCGCCAGGCATAGCAGTGATGGGTCGCGCTATGGTGTGCGCGCTTAATTTCGGCGAGCTGTTCCGAGAACGCATCCGCATGCGTGCAAGCTACAGCAAAGGCCAAAAATTTGGAGCCCAGAATGCGGTAATCTGCAGTCGGATTGCCGGAAATAGTTTTGAAGTCGGTTGGTTGCATAGCGTGTTAAATTAGCGAATATTCGCTTAATTATTGGTACGGAATGATTTACGAACAACAGCCAAACAGCGGGATTTCGTAGGTTTAGCATGCGTTAAAAAGTGCAGGAAAAATATGCGCAAGGGCGCATGAAGCCCTGATTTGTATTATATTGAGCCATGCGGTAAACTCATTTCGCATAGTTGTATTAGATTATTCAGAAGGGATACAAATTAGCAATCCCCTCATAAACCTAAGCATAATCTAATACGATTGTTTATATTAGATTATCTCAAAAACTGAAACTCACGAACAAAAGCAAGTATTAGCCGATGGCCTCATTTAGCAATTTGCTCCAAACTACGGTAGGCCGGAAAATCCTGACAGGGGTTACCGGTATCTTCCTGACCTTATTTTTAGTGGCTCACCTTGCAGGTAACCTGAGCCTTTTCGCCGGCGACGGCGGTGAAGCGTTTAATCTGTACGCTGTTTTCCTGCATGATTTAGGCCCCCTTCTGTGGATCGCTGAAATCATCCTCATCATCCTTTTTGCCCTGCACGCCTACTTAGGTATCAAAATCTATCTCGGCAAAAAGAAAGCACGTCCGGTAGATTACAGCTACTACAAGTCACAAGGCGGCCCGAGTAAGCAGAACCTGGCATCCAAAACCATGCTGATTTCCGGTTCCGTCATTCTCCTTTTTGTGATTCTGCATGTGCTGCACTTTAAATACAACTTTTTCATGCCCCAAATGACGGTTGCAAACCCGGGCGGCGGTGAAATGATTGACCTTGCCGGGCATGTGGAACAAGCATTCCTCAATCCGTGGATTACCCTGGCCTATACGGCCGTAATGCTGTTAATTGGCGTACACCTTAAGCATGGTGTATGGAGTGCCTTTATTTCGCTTGGTGCCAAAAATCCCAAGCTCGTACCCTTACTCTACACGGTAGGCGGAATTGTAGCAGCCTTACTCGCTGTTGGTTTTCTAATCATCCCAGTGTTCATATTCTTTAACGGAGGATTATTATAATGGAAGTTGCATCAAAACAATCAACCTTCAAGTGGGATTCTAAAATCCCGACCGGTCCGCTTGTAGACAAGTGGAAAACGCATAAAAACAACATCAAACTTGTTAATCCGAGCAACAAGCGGAAGTACAATATTATAGTAGTAGGTACCGGTCTTGCAGGTGCATCCGCTGCAGCTTCTCTTGGTGAACTGGGCTACAACGTAAAAGCTTTTTGTATTCAGGATTCTGCCCGCCGTGCACACAGTATCGCAGCACAGGGCGGTATCAACGCAGCCAAGAACTACGCCAACGACGGCGACAGCATCTGGCGCCTTTTCTATGATACCATTAAAGGGGGCGACTACCGTGCCCGCGAAGCAAATGTGTACCGCCTCGCTGAAGTAAGCAACAGCATTATCGATCAGTGCGTCGCACAGGGGGTACCTTTCGCCCGCGATTACGGCGGAATGCTCGTGAACCGTTCCTTCGGTGGCGCACAGCTTTCCCGTACCTTCTACGCCCGCGGTCAAACCGGGCAGCAGCTCCTTCTCGGTGCCTATAGCGCGCTGATGAAAACCATCAAGAGCGGCAAAGTGAAGATGTACACCCGCGAAGAAATGCTCGATCTCGTAACGGTTGACGGCGTTTCTAAAGGGATCATCAGCCGTAATCTCGTAACCGGTAAAATTAACCGGCACGCAGCCGACGCGGTGCTCCTCTGTACCGGCGGCTACGGCAACGTTTTCTATCTCTCCACCAATGCCAAAAACTCCAACGTAACCGCAGCTTGGCGCTGTTACCGCAAAGGCGCGCTGTTCGGAAACCCAAGCTTCACACAAATTCACCCAACCTGTATCCCGGTTTCCGGTGAATATCAGTCCAAGCTCACCCTCATGAGTGAGTCGCTCCGTAACGACGGACGCGTGTGGGTGCCCAAGGCCAAAAACGACAAGCGTCACCCGAACGACATTCCCGAAGACGAGCGCGATTATTACCTCGAACGCATCTATCCGAGTTTCGGTAACCTTGTACCGCGCGACGTAGCTTCGAGAAACGCCAAAAACGTTTGTGATGAAGGCCGCGGCGTAGGTACAAGCGGACTCGCTGTTTATCTCGATTTCCGCGACGCCATCAAGCGCGACAGCGAGCAGGCTATCCGCGAGCGCTACGGAAACCTCTTCGAAATGTATGAGAAAATCACCGATGAAAACCCCTACGAAGTGCCCATGCGGATTTACCCCGCCGTGCACTACACCATGGGCGGCCTGTGGGTAGATTACAACCTCATGACAACCGTACCCGGCTTGTTCGCCCTCGGCGAAGCCAACTTCTCTGATCACGGTGCCAACCGTCTCGGTGCAAGCGCGCTCATGCAGGGCCTTGCCGACGGTTACTTTGTAATCCCTTACACCGTAGGCGATTACCTCGCAGGCATCACCCCCGGCGATGTTACGACCGATCACGAAGCCTTCGAAAAAACCGAAAAAGCGATTGTAGCTGAAATCGACAAGCTCCTGAGCATCAAAGGCAGCAAAACCATCCTTGATTTCCACAGGCAGCTCGGTAAAATCATGTGGGATAAGGTCGGCATGTCGCGCGATGAGCAAGGCCTCAAAGAAGCTATTGCCGAAATCAGCGCGCTGCGCAAAGAATTCTGGTCAGATGTTTTCGTACCCGGCGAGCCGGCTACCTACAATAAATACCTCGAATACGCCATGCGCGTAGCCGATTTCATCGAACTTGGTGAACTTATGGCCCGCGATGCTCTCGAGCGCCCCGAATCCTGCGGCGGTCACTTCCGCGAAGAATCCAAAACACCGGAAGGCGAAGCCAAGCGCGACGACGAGAACTATGCCTACGTTTCCGCCTGGGAATTCACCGGCGTGGATACACCGCCCGTTCACCACAAAGAGCCCCTGGTGTTCGAAAATGTCAAACTCACACAGCGTAGCTACAAATAAGAAACCGGAAGAAATTTAATTATGAGCACAAACGACCTGATAACCGTACACCTCAAAGTATGGCGCCAAAACGGCCCGAATGACAAAGGCCACTTTGAAGATTACACCCTCAAAGACATCACCACGCACATGTCCTTCCTGGAAATGCTCGACGTACTGAACGAGAATCTCATGAAGGAAAAAAAAGAGCCGGTTGAGTTTGATCACGACTGTCGTGAAGGCATCTGCGGTTCCTGTAACCTTGTTATCAACGGCATCCCTCACGGACCCGAAATGCGCACCGCAGCCTGTCAGCTGCACATGCGTCACTTCAAAGATAACGAAACCATCACCATCGAACCCTGGCGCGCAACCGCTTTCCCGGTCATCAAAGACCTCGTGGTTGACCGCAACGCCTTCGACCGCATCATGGAAGCCGGTGGCTACGTCACCATGGCTACCGGAAATGCACCCGACGCCAACGCGGTGCCCATTCCCAAAGTCGAAGCCGACAGCGCTATGGACTACGCCGTATGTATCGGCTGTGGTGCCTGCGTAGCAGCCTGCCCGAACTCCTCAGCTTCCCTGTTCACCGGCGCGAAAATCGCACAGTTTGCCAAGCTGCCCCAAGGCGGACCTGAGCGCAAGCAGCGCGTAATCGCAATGGTAGAACAAATGGAAAAAGAAGGCTTCGGCGATTGCTCCAACTATGCAGAATGCGAAGCCGTCTGCCCGGTAGGCATCTCCATCAGCGCCATTGCAACCATGCGCACCGAATACGTGAAAGCCCTCTTCTAAGCATTCACGCGATACCCCAAATACGAAAAAGGTCGTGCCCCCAAGGCATGACCTTTTTCACTTTATGCCAAACCCGAAGCTGCCCCTGGCAGTACCATGGCCCGGCTCCGAGCCCTGCAACCGGCCTGACGGGCTTTCGGGCCTGTGTTTTTTTGGGGAAAATCCCGTGAACATCAGGGGCGCCGTGGCAGATTGTGAGCTCCCCAGTCAAAGATAGGTCCCTTGCTTTTTGATTCTCGTATCCGATGATTCAGCTTCAACGCCGCCAGCGGGGAAATTTCACTTCGTGGGAATCGCTACGCTCGGTGCGCAGTCTTTACACCACACTCAAATTTGGGCTACCGGTGTTTTTCGCTAAGTCAAATTTAAATTTTCACTTAGCAAATAAACCCTGTTTAGTTGTGAATAATGCGGGCTATATTGGTTGCTCAGATGAACTAACCCGGAAAACCCTCCTGCCCCATTCCGCAAAATTTTCAACGCCTTAGTCCGCCCTCCGCTACCTCCTGATGTCCGCCGATCCCCGATTTATTTTCGAAGGAAACACGCCCTTTCGTACGCGCATGCACCGTGTCGCGCGCCATCAGTACGCGCAAGCAGGCACCTGGCGCCGTTTCTGCGACGCTTTAGGCTGGCAGCCCGATCAGCTGGAACAGGGCGACCCGGACGCCATCCCGCCCTTACTCCCCGTCGAAGCCTTTCAGCAGCCCCTTTTCGATCAAGCACCTTCCGCAGACCTCATCTTCCGAAGCAGCGGCACCACCGGCACGCTCCGCTCCGAACACCCGGTGACCGAGCCCGAGCTGTACCGCGAAGCCATCTTTCGGGGCATGCGCAGCTTTTATCCGCTCGACGATTTCATCATCCTCGCCTACACGCCGGGCTACAGCGACAACCCGAACTCCTCCCTCATCTGGATGCTGCGCGAGCTCACCGCCGCCGAGTCCTCCGGATGCAGCGGTTTCCTCCCGCTTGATGCGCCGATTCCCGAAACGCTGCTGCGTAAGATCGAAGACTCGGGCAAGCGGCTGCTGCTGTTCGGCGCGGCCTTCGGCCTGATTGACCTCGCCGAGCGCTTCCCCGTACAGCTCCCCGCCGATGCCCTCATCATGGAAACCGGCGGCATGAAAACGCACCGCCGTGAAATCAGCCGCGACGCCCTGCACCAAAAGCTGGCCGATGCTTTCGGACTATCCCCCGCGCAGGTGAACTCCGAGTACGGCATGACCGAGCTGCTCTCGCAGGCTTACAGCGACGGCAGCGGCTGGTTCCGCTGCCCGCACTGGATGCAGGTCAGCATCCGCAACCCGGAAAATCCGCTGGAGCCGCTCCCGCCCGACGAACAGGGGCTGATCGGCATCATCGACCTCGCCAACTATCACGCGTGCAGCTTCCTCCTCACCGGCGACCGAGGCGAGATGCGCCCCGACGGCAGCTTCCGCGTACTGGGCCGCTTCATCCCCGAAAACCTCCGGGGCTGCAACTTTCTGATTGATCAGGATTAGGTTTATGCACCCATTCCCCGAAACCCAAAACGCCCGCATCGCCCGCGCCCAAAAACTGGGCGAACTCGTGCAAGACTGGCTCCGCGGAGAATCCGGCAGCTGTGAACAGGCCGCCGCCGAAACCATCCGTCGCGGCTTCTTCGAAGCCGAAGATGTCCGTATTGCCCTGAACCATCTCCGGGAGAGCGTTCATCCGGAATCCCTGCAGCGCTGGTTGGAGTGCAGCGTACCCGCAAACCTTGAGCAGGCCTCTAAACCGGAGGGGGCAGTCCTCTGCCTGCACGCCGGAAACCTCCCGCTCGTTGGCCTGCAGGATGTGCTGGCCTGCATACTCGCAGGTGTGCCCTACTGTGGCAAAGTTTCCCGCAAAGATCCGCTGCTGCTGCCCTCCCTGCTGGATTTTTTGGCCCCGGTCTTCCCCGAACTTAGTCTGCGCTGGAGCACCGAACTCGATGACTTCCGTAATCTCAAAGCCGGTGCCGTACTGTTCAGCGGCTCGGAAGTGTCCGTGCCGGAAGTCCTCGTCCGCCTCAATGGCGGAAAAATGCTCCGCTCCGATGCCCGCAAGCTCATCCGCACCGCCCACAGCTCCGTCGCCTGGATACCGGCTGCAGCCCTAACCATACACCAAACGCTGGGGCCTGAACTCGCCGAAGCCGTCTTCCGCTACGACGGACGCGGCTGCCGCAGCCTCACCACCATCTTCACCAACGCCGATCCCGCGATCGTCCTGCGCCTCCTGAGCGAGTCCGCACAGAAGCTGTTTCCAACCCGCGAAAACGCCCGTCTCAATCCGTTGCTCCGTTACCGCGAAGCCTTCTTCACCGCCATGCACCGCCAAACCGAAACCCACCGCGGTCGCCTGCTCGCCATCACCCAACCCGAAACCCACACCGACGGCCTCATCACCCTAACCCCCGGCACCCCCGCTGATCTCAGCGCCTTCCTCCAAAAACACGGCTCCCGCATCCAAAGTGTCTATGTGCCCGGCAGCTCTACCCCATCAGCAATTGCAGGCAGAACAACCGAACCGCTCGCCCAAGCCCAAACCCCGCCCGTAAGCTGGCGCCCCGACGGGGTTGATGCGTTGAAGTGGATTTTGGGGGATGAGTTTTGCTAACTCTTTAGAGAGGAGCGAAGGTGTAAAATACTGTTGGGTTGTTTTGCGGTTCGGCTTAAGAAGCCGACGCTATGAAAGACAAAGTGGTGCAGCAAGCATGCGGCAATCATCATGCACCATCAGGGTTGGCAAAATTTGTGAGGCGTAGTGGATTAAACTTCAATCTCTATTTTGACCTTACCTCCAAGGCCTTTTTCAACAATTTCAAAGAGAGTTTTTAATGTCATGTTGCTGCCGTCATTTTCCACTCTGGAAATATATGTTCTCTTCTTGTCGACCAGTTGCGCAAGCTGCTCCTGGGTCAGGTCTTTTTCTTCCCTTGCTTTTTTTAGTAAAAGTCCGACTTTGAAAGTCTCAAATTCTCTTTCAAGCTTGTCACGACGCGGTGTTCCCTTGATGCCGTAAACAGTGTCTTTTATTTCATTCCAGGGTTTTGTTTCCATTATTTTATGTTTTTCTCTTCGTAATACTTGTTCATCAGTCTAAGTGCCTTGTCAATTTCCTTACGAGGTGTTTTTTGGGTCTTCTTAACAAACCCGTTAAGCAGGATAACTAACTTTCCCTGATCAAAAAAGCAAAAGACCCTCCAAATGTTAGAGCCCAGCTGTATTCGTGCTTCATATAGCCCTTTGGTTCCGTGTATGAATTTCAGATAGTTTGCCGGAATTCTCTCAAGAGTCTCAATTGCTTCTATGACCTTAAAAATTTTGTCTTGAACTTTCTCCGGCTGAGCGAGAAGAAAGTCCTCAAAATGCCTTTCGTAAGCAATTACTTGTCTGATTTTTTCCATTTGATGAAAGGTAACTTAAAAGTTACTATTAGCCAATAAAAGAAGGCTTATTTTTTGACCTTTTCTCAAAGGTTGCAAGCTTATGGGGGTATTGAATACTTGTCTGTGCAAGAATCGGAGTGAAAATGGCAACCTGAGGTCGTCAATCCCAGCGGTTATCGCAAGGTTCTGTAAACTCTTATGGCTACCACTGTCATTTTTAACCTAAGAGATAGCATGTTCAGTGTTGCTTGCTACTGTAGATAATCTCACCCCCCCCGAAAACCCTTTTCCCAACCCGACAGCAGCACCCCACGCCGGAGCGCCAACATAAAAAGCACGGGATATTCCGTTGATTTGGGATTTCTCACCAGCACGGCTGTCAGTGATGTGCAAGGGGTTTTCCCCAAAAAATTACGGAAGCAGGAATTGCCTCAGGAATTTGGTATTAAGATGACCATACATGTGGTTTGCATTGCGGAACACGGGGCGCGGTTTGGGGTTTAAGCGGGCGTGTGTTCGTTTTGGGCTGAAAAGCCGAAGCCGTATATTGACCTATAATTTTCCTCCATTTGCAGTATCTCTTTTTTGCTTTGCTGAAGTTTCTTTTTCTCTCCGCCGCTCTCATTTTTGGACTTTTTGCGAACAGCGCACAGGCGCAAAGCCTTGTGCGCGTGTCGTACGGCAACGATTTTATGTCGGTCGGTAGCGGCGCACGGGCGCTGGGGATGGGTTCGGCGCATACGGCTTTTGCCACAGGTGTGACCGCCGCATTCTGGAATCCCGCGGGTTTGTCGCAGTTGCAGGGGCTTGAAGCGGCCTATATGCACTCTGAGCGCTTTGGCGGAATCGTAGGCTACGATTACGGTGCCGTCGCAATGCCGCTGCCCGGCTCGGAGGGCACGCTGGCGATCAGCTTTTTCCGACAGGGCGTGGATAACATCAAAAATACGCTCAATGCATGGGACCGCGAGCGGAACCGTCCGCGGGAGAATGTGAATGATTTCATCACTTCGTTTAGCGCGGCAGATTTGGCCGTGATGATTTCTTACGGCACGCCCGTGAATGAGCGCCTGAGCTGGGGCGCTTCGGTGAAAATCCTGAACAGCAGCATCGGACCGTTTGCCAACGCCTGGGGTTACAGTCTCGACGTGGGCGCGCAGTACCGCGCCGGCGATTATCTTTTGGGGGTGAATCTGATGGACATCACGACCATGATGAAATTCTGGTCGGTTGATGCCAACGAGCTGCGGGCCCTTGAAACCGAGTTCGGGGATGAAATCCCGGTCGGGGAGAATGAAGTCATTTTGCCGACGCTCAAACTGGGCGCAGCCCGCTTCTTTAATTTCGGGGATTTCAGCCTGATTGCCGCCGCCGATGCTGATTTCCGTTTTGAAAACCGCCGCACCTATTATATTAATGTGGGCAGCATGAGCATCGAGCCGCATGTTGGTCTGGAAGCTGGCTATCACGATACAGTTTTCCTGCGGATGGGGCTCACCGATTTTTCGACCAACCGCAGCGGGCGCATCAACACGTCACCGACCCTCGGCGCGGGTATCCGGCTTGGGGCGTTCGACTTCGATTATGGGTTCAGCAGCTTTGCCGGAGCAGCCTCTGATCTGGGCTTCACCCATCGGCTGTCGCTGCGGTTCTCCCTTGCCCGTATGGGCAGCAGAGACGCGTAAACCTTAGTAGCGGTTCATGCAGCCTGCTTGCTATTGCTCCCTATTCATAAGCTGATCAGCGAAAATTGTGCAGTTAAATCCCGTATTCGATACCCTCTTTCTCTTTTACCCGGGATTTGGTTCATGGGTCTGCATTCAGGCAAACGCCATGAATGTAATGTCAGATTTTTTGCCCGGGTCAGTTCACTGGCAGCTGGGTTTAGCAGGTTTGGGCTTTGCAGCTGTTCTGCCGCAAAAGTCGGTAAAGAGCGCAGTGCTTTACAGCGTCATTGCTACTGTTTTACCGATTGTGGTATCAATACTAATCCTAAGTATTTACCCCAACTCAGCAAGGGCGGGGCTGCCTGTTTTAGCGGGCCTGGTCTTTGGGCCCTCAGTGGGACTGTGGTACGCAGGTGCTAATAGCCGGGCATGGCGGGGGGCTGGGATTCGGTTAGCTGCTTTTTTTGTGCTGATTGCAGGCGCGGCTTATTCCGTTGGCAGTATCTTTGACGGCAATACAGCCGGGATCAATATCGGTAATACGGGCTTTATCATTGGAGGCGGGGTGATGATTGGCAGTACGGTTTGGGATACTTTTGTAGCTGGCCCCCGCACCGTATCTGCGGTCAGGGCCCGAACCGAAAATAAACCTCCTGATGCAAACAAACCGGATTCGTTATAACTCTAAGGGTAAATTGACGCGTAGTGATTCAGATTCAGTTTCCGCGTAAAAGGTAGTTCTAAGAGATCCTTAATTCATTTAAAGTTGATGGCAATGTCTAAGCTGCAGCGTATTGTTGTTATCGGACCGACCGCTTCCGGGAAGTCTGCCCTTGCTGCGCATTTGGCGAACCGGTTGGGTAGTATCGTCATATCTGCAGATGCCAGGCAGTGCTACCGTGAACTCAATATCGGCACGGCAAAACCCGAGCCGGAGCTGCTTGCAATGGCACCGCATCGGTATATCGATATCCTCAATCCTGATGAACCCGAAAATGCTTCGGCTTTTCGTCGCCGCTGCGATGTTTGGGAGCAGGAGCATTTCCGGCAGTCTGCTGCACCCGTGGTGTATGCCGGCGGTTCGACCCTGTACCTGCAAAGCCTTTTGTTCGATTTGGATGATGTGCCGTCAGCCAATGCCGAAAACCTCGCAACGCTCAAAGAACGTGCGGAGCGGGAGGGACTCGGGAAATTGTACGAAGAACTTGCCGCTATCGATCCGGTCTATGTTGCCCGCATTGACGGCATGAACCGGCACCGCATGTTTCGGGCCCTTGATGTGTGGATGCAAACCGGCCGGCCATTCAGCAGCTTTCACAAACAGGATGGGTACGATGACCCGAGAGCCCGCAGTCTCGTGGTGATGCCCGATATACCGCGGGCGGAGCTGCACGCACGTATTAATCAGCGCGTAGATCTGATGATCAAAGCAGGCCTGGTTGAAGAAGTGCGTGATCTGCTCACCCGCTGGGATGAAAACTTGCAGTCGCTGCAGACGGTGGGATACCGGGAAGTGATCTCGCATCTGAAAGGTGACATCAGCTATGAACAGATGAAGGCGGACATCAAAACAAACACCCGCAGGTACGCGAAACGACAGCTGACCTGGTTCCGCCGCTGGCCTTTCGTGCAAAAACTACCTGCAACATTTCATGATCAGTTACAGGCTGTTACGGCCTGTTTGGAAACTTCTCACTGAGAAGAGTATTACTTCTTTTCCGCCTCGCAGGGAAGACAGATCAAGACGGATTGCGCATTTATATGCTTAGCTCACGCCTTTAGCTGCAGCATAGGCTCTTAGATGTATAACGGGAATAGCGAAACCTGATTTAGTATTCTCTATAATTGAAATTAAAAATGTAAAATAAGGTAAGCAGTATAGGTATGCTGGAATTGCCATTAGAATTGACACGGCATTTTTGGGGAATCGCAAATTCTTTATGACACCTTTTGAAAAGCAGATGGTCAGGTTTTTGTCATTTAAATGGCTTTATAAAAATAATATGACAAAATTATGTACAAATAATTATATATGATTAATATAATTAATCAAAAAAAAGAATGTGTTCATGATGTGCCTCTAACATGCAGCTTTTAGTGCTGGCAACGCTGCTTTTGACGTCCCTAAGTACAGTTGGTAGCTGAGTGATGGGGTGGTGGGTTAACTGCTATCAACATTAATGTAAATCCCTGAAACGGCTAAAATAGCTGAAAAAATGATGTTTTTGGGTTGCCTTTCTTATGATTAAGCCTTTTTATATGTGGAAGTAAAATCAGCCGAAAAGACTTGTCGCAGACTGGATTAAAACTTTTTCCTTTTTAAAAATTGAATTCATCTTGTGGAAAAATTCCATAAGAATTAAGGACTTGCGTTTAAATTTAAGGGCGTACAAGCTGATTCCGGTTGATTTATAGCATCACTAGCTAAGCTTAATCAGGAGTAGATGCCTGCAATGAATGTCATTGCATGAATATTATTTGCGTACATCATATAGATATAAAAAATATGTCTCAGCATGTGTTGATGGGTTTTGCCCTATCAGTAAAGCATGTTTTTGATGTTAGTGCAATGCATTATTGCTCCTTAACTATCACTAATCCAATCAAAAACCCATGAAACATCTGCACAATTGTTATAAGAGCGGATGGCTGTTTCTGACCGTTTTGCTTGTCGCTTTGGCCTGGTCGCCAAACATACAGGCACAACACTTTGGAAGCACCCAGTCGCTTGACACCACAGAAGCAGTCGTTGATCGTGAGGCGCTGATGAACCGCTTCACCGAAGCGGAACTCAATAGCTTTACAGCGCTTTCGCCCCGTTTGCTGTCCTCCTTCACAGCTGATGAACTCGCTTTAATTTCACAGATAATGGATAAAACCATTACGGAATTGAGCGCAGCTGAAGAACAGCTTATGAACCGCCTCAACGCCATTGTTGCCTCATCCGCTGACCCATCATTTTTTGAAGGCCTGCAAGATGAGGATATTGTTTGGTCAGAAGGATTCACCGAAGGAATACCCGAAAGCTGGACCGTAACGGATGATTCCGGTAATGGCTTTACCTGGGTTGCCAATGAACCTGGTGGAAGTACGCCTGATTTTGACGGTTTTGCCATTGCTGACAGTGATGCAGCCGGTTTAAGTGCTGGTCAGGTTGCCACAACAATGTCAACCGAAGCCATTGATATCTCCGGACTGGATGAAATTTCCTTTATCATAAGTCACAGCTATCAACATCTTGGTGATCAATCCGGACGTATTGAATGGAGTCTCGATAATGAAAACTGGGAGCTGCTTGCCGAATATACCGAAAGCACCGGCTTTCCTGGTGGTATCGAAGAAAGCTTCAATATCACGGACGCGGTTGCAGGAAACGACAACCTTTGGTTTCGTTTTGTATTCGATGATGCTGGCGGTTGGACTTGGTGGTGGGCTATCGATGCCGTAACCATCTCCAGCGCTACAGATGACAATGGTGAAGAGCCTGATCCTGATCCGGAAGAATTCATTACACACGTAATTGATGAAGTAGCTTATGCAGGCGCAAGCTTCCGTAATGTAACAGGTGATGCGTTTCTCTCGGGTGAGCTTACCGCTTTCGATCCTGATTTTGCGATTATAGAACAGGCCGGGGGGACATGGAGCAATGATTTTGCTGTCATTCTTACCGATGCTCCTGAACTTTCGGAAGAATCAATAGTTCTGCAAATTGGTGGCGCAACCGCTTTCAATTCTGAGTCTATTCTGCTTGATTGGGTAGGCGGGGTTGGAGATGCAGCCGTAACGGATGCTGTTACACTGCCTGAAGCGCTTGATCTTGACGGCCTGTATGTTTGGGTTGGTAACGGATGGGCGTCCCCGGCGTCTGTGGGTGTTTGGAGCGGAACCATCGATTTTATCGGAGCCGAAGGAGAATTTGCACCGCCGCTTGAATTTGCGGAACTTCAGGTTATCCACAATGCAGCCGATCCTGCCCTCGCTGAAGTAGATGTTTTCATCAACGGCGACCTGTTTGCAGCGGATTTCCCGTTCCGTGGTGCAACCGGATACCTTACCGTAGATGCTGGCTTTACCCTTGATATCGGCGTTGCCGCACCTGGTGAGACGGAGCCGCTTCTCAGCTTTGAATTTACCGGTGAAGGCGACGAGGCCTATGCCCTGATCGCACAAGGTGTAGCTGATCCGGCTGCTTTCGCACCAAATCCTGATGGCATTGATACCGCCGCAGAGCTGCTGCTTGTTGAAGGCCGCCGCGATGCCGCTGAATCTGCTGATGATTTCGAATTCTACTTGCATCATGGTGCAACCGATGCGCCGGCAGTAGATATTTTCGTGCGCGAACTCGACGCCACCATTCTGAGTGACGTACCCTATCTCGCCTCCTCAGATTATTTCAGCGTACCAGCTGATGTTTACACCATCGAAGTACGTCCGGCCGGTACAGAAACTGCCGCGGCTACCTTCAGTGCAGATGTAAATGGCCTTGAAGGTGTGAGCGCCGGCATTCTGGCATCTGGTTTCCTCGATCCTTCCGCCAATCAGGATGGAGAAGCGTTTGCCCTTGCCGTTGTTCTTGAAGACGGAACCGTGGTAACGCTTGAGCCGCTTCAGGGCCCGATTCTTACGGTTACCCCTGGTGAGATTGAGTTTGGCGATGTAGCTGAAAACTTCGAAGTGTCAACTGATGTAACGTTTACCAATTCCGGAGTTGCCAATCTTGCAATTCTTGATGTCGAAGTTGAAGGCAGCGCGTTTAGCATTGATTTTGCAGACGCTACAGTATTAAATCCGGGTGCAAGTGAAACTTACACGGCTACATTCAGCCCGGATGCCATTGGTGAATTTACAGGTGAAATCATCATTACCAGCACCGATGCGAACAGTCCGACCACTGTGCCCCTATCCGGAAACGGCGTAGCCGGTTCAGAAGTCGTATTTGATCCTGCCGAAATTTTGGCAACGCTTGCAACAGAACAGGAAGATACATTTGAGCTCACGGTCAGCAATGAAGGTGCCGGCGAGCTTGAGTTCTCTTTCCCTGACTATATGATGGAGCGCATTCTTGACGGAAACGACCGTAGTATGGATGCCGTCCGCGCCCGCATGATGACCTCTGTTCGTTCTGCTTTTGCAAATACACAGGAAGCGATTCAGGCAAACAATGAGCGTTTCGCCATCAATCACTATCTGCAAACCGGCGAGTTGCGTCAGGCCTCTGATGCAGCTGTAATCGAAGCCTATCACGCACAAATTGCGTCTCAATCCGGTGCAGCTGCAGCAACACCGATGAGCGATGGCTTTTTGATTGAGTTTGATGGGTTCACCGGTACTGGTGGCGACTTCCTTACGGTCGCTGACGGACTGAGCGGCGAACTTACTGCAGTAAATCCGGACTTTGTTATTGATGCCGCTGAAGGCGGTACATGGGCAAACGACTTTGCTGTACTCTTTACCACCGAACCCCTGGAAACAGGTGCCGAAGTTGACCCTGAAACGGTTGTATTTCAGGCTGGTGGTCTCACAGCTTATGGTCCTGCCGGTACCCGTGTTGCATGGGGTGAAGGCTCATCGGGTACTCCCGGTACAGCTGTTACAACGCCTATTGCACCTCCGGCTCCTCTGGATATGTCAGGTGTCTTTGTTTCTATCGGACACGGATGGACTCCGGGCGGCCCAAGCACATGGACTGGTTCAGTTGAACTGGTTGGTGTGAGTGCCGGTGCTGATTTCATCACCGATGTAAGCCCGGCTTCCGGAACGGTAGCACCGGGTGGTTCTGAAGTCGTAACCCTTACGCTAAGCTCTGCCGGCCTTATCGGTGGCGAGTACAGCGGCACACTTAATGCCCTCACCAACGATCCTGCCAATGAAGAGGTAGATATACCGGCTGTGCTCACGGTTACCGGTGATCCTGCTATTGCTTTCGATCCTGCTGCACTTGACTTTGGTCCTGTTTTCGTAGGTGAGAGTGCAACGCAGACCGTGACGGTTTCAAACCCGGGCTCAGACCTGCTTGTTGTTGATGGCTTTGCCAGCAGCAGCGATGTTTTCACAGTTGAAAGCGAAGCATTTGAGTTGCCCGTTGGTGATACATTTGAAGTCACCGTAACCTTTACCCCGGATGACTCAGGCGAGTTTACCGGTGACCTTAGCTTCGACAGCAATGCTATCAGCGGAGAGACATCCGTAGCGCTGTCAGGAGAAGGTGCCGACCCTGGTGTTCTTGAGCTTGATCCTGAAAGCATTGCATTCGATGTAACGGAAGGTGAAAACGGAACATTTACGTTTACACTCTCCAATACCGGTGCGGCTCCATTCGATTACAGCATTGGTGGCGGATTTGTAGCGGGCGAAAGCCGCGTTCTTTCTCCGGAAAGAGAAGCAACCGCAGTTCAAACAACAGAAGCTTCTCAGCAGCGCGCTGCAGAAGGATTTGACTTCAATACTGTAGCCCCTGATCACGTCCGTCAGACATCCTATGAAGCTGAATTCCCGTTTGTGAACCGTAGTGTTTTCAACGACGAAGTTATCCTGACACACTCGCTGTCTCAGGTGGTTGAGCCATTAACCGGTGTTCGCTGCGGCGGCGGCGGTACAACAGCTGAAAACAGCTTCATGCGTACCTACACGCTTACTGACTTCGACATTGATGGCGGGTTTGACGTAACCGCTGTTCAGTTTGGCGTTGAATCAGCCATTGGCCCGGCGCTTCCTATCGAAGCCCGTATTTACCTGCTTGAAGGTGACTTTGTGTTCGCTAACATGACCCATATTGGTACCGGCGCAGCTACCATTGATGGGAGTCAGGATCTCTCTGTCGTTACAATACCTGTAGAAGCGGAAGTCCCTGCAGGCGCTACTATTGTGGTTGAGGCGTTTGTCTTCGACTCTGATACCTCAGACCTTTTCCCTGGTGCGAACAGTGAAGGAGAAACATCACCGTCATACATCGCATCCGAAACCTGTGGTATTCCTGAGCCTACATCTTACGCTGAGATCGGCTTCCCGGATGCACACCTGGTACTTAACGTGGTAGGTGAAAGCGGTGACGGCCTGTTCGTCTTTGAACCTGGCGCCGGAACAGTTGCTCCTAATGAAACAGTAGAGGTTGTTGTAGATGCCGAAACAGCTGAACTTGAAGCTGGCGAGTACAATGCAGAAATCGTAGTAAGCACTACTTCACCTGCAACGCCTACAGGCGTCATTCCTGTCACTTTTGAAGTGATTGAAGAAGAACTCTTCTCTGAGTTCGTAACCTTCCAGGTCGATATGACTGCTCAGGCTGAGCTTGGTAATTTCGATCCTGCACTGGGTGATGAAGTATATGTTCGCGGAAGCTTCAACGACTGGTCAGTCATCGAAGGTGATGAAATGATCGACGACGGCGAGATGGTATTTACCATTGAGACCGAAATCTTCGGTGAAGCTGGTACAGTAGTTGAGTACAAGTACTACATTCTTGCCGGCGACGGCCGTGAACTGCCCAACGGCGGTTGGGAAGAGGACTCTGTAGGTGAAGGCGGAACCAACAACCGTCTGCTCGAGCTGATTGGCGAAGATCAGGTATTGCCTGTTGTATTCTTCAACAACCTGCCGCCTACAAGCATTAACCCGGATCTGGAAACCCCGGTTGAGTTTGCCCTTAACCAAAACTATCCGAATCCGTTCAATCCCACAACCAACATTGAATATGCTCTGCCTGAAGCTGCCGAGGTAACGCTCGAAGTCTTCAACCTGCAGGGACAGCGCGTGGCGGTTCTCGTGAACGGACAACAAAATGCGGGTACGCACACAGTAACGTTCGACGCTTCCAGACTTGCTTCCGGTATGTATCTGTACCGTCTGCAGGCAGGCAGCTTCGTACAAACACAGAAAATGATGCTTGTGAAATAATGTAGCATGCATCGTATCTGCCTCAGGGCGTACCAGCTCCCTGAAGTAAAGACAGATTTTATTCTGTTTTTAAAGGTAGATTGACCCAAAGCCCCGTCGGATTTCCGGCGGGGCTTTTTTTATACGCCAAACTCGGATTCCAAAAGCAAGAGCAAATCAGGGATTCGTATTTTCAGGGTGAACTCCATGCACAACACGTTGCGCACGGTTGGTTGCGTGCAATCCGCGAAATCGGCATGCCATGATCTTGAAACAGCCGGGAACCCAAGCCGCGTAGCGGTGTCGTCTTCATAGAAACCCGCAGTCACCCCGAATAAATCTCCCCGCGCGCGCCGCAGGCGCGCCCGCGGGGTCGGGCGTACAGCCCGTAGCAAACCCGTGCAAGGTGTTTTTCCCTACGACCCCAAAAACTGCGATTACCACCTGAGAAAGCCCCTTTATTTTCGTTGCTCATAATCCGGATTTCGTGTTTTTGAACAGGATTTTTATGATTTGCAGGATGAACAAGATGGGCGTTGTAATTCATCTTCTGCACGGTGATTGCTTCCGGCACCCACTCCGAAGGAGTGATATGTTTATAGCAAAAGCTTGCCACCCACCCCATTTTCCCGCGCGTGCCGTAGGCGCGCCCGCGGGGCCGGGCGTATAGCCCGTGACAAACCCATGCAAGGTGCAACGGCCGGAGCCCCAGACCCGGCGTTCCGTGCCATCCGCAAACACCTTCAGGCACAGGGCGTACCTCCGGCACGCTGATATTGATGGGGGCGTCCAATTTTTCTACCCACATGCTGCCCCTACAGGGCAGGGGTAGCTGGAAATGGGCACGTTGCCCTGTGCGAATGTTTCGAAAGGGTGATCGCGTACCAGCCGCCAACTACTATAAGTCGTGCGAATAACGGTCACGGTATTTGATCTGCCCGTAACCCAAGCCGCGTAGCGGTGTCGTCTTCATAGAAACCCGCAGTCACCCCGAATAAATCTCCCCGCGCGTGCCGCAGGCACGCCCGCGGGTTCGGGCGTACAGCCCGTAGCAAACCTGGCATGGTGTTTTTCCCTACGACCCCAAAAACTGCGATTACCACCTGAGAAAGCCCCTTTATTTTCGTTGCTCATAATCCGGGTTTCGTGTTTTTGAACAGGATTTTATGATTTGCAGGATGAACAAGATGGGCGTTGTAATTCATCTTCTGCACGGTGATTGCTTCCGGCACCCACTCCGAAGGAGTGATATGTTTATAGCAAAAGCATGCCACCCACCCCATTTTTCCGCGCGTGCCGCAGGCACGCCCGCGGGGCCGGGCGTACAGCCCGTGATAAACCCATGCAAGGTGCAACGGCCGGAGCCCCAGCCCCGGCGTTCCGTGCCATCCGCAAACACCTTCAGGCACAGGGCGTACCTACGGCACGCTGATATTGATGGGGACGTCCAATTTTTCTACCCATATGCTGCCCCTATAGGGCAGGAATAGCTGGAAATGGGTACGTTGCCCTGTGTGAATGCTTCGAACGGTTCAAGCCTTCGTGCCAACAACTATCTCCCACCTAAACAAGAAGGGTTCGGAATGAAACCGGACTGTGGCATCGGACATTTGCGGTGACGGTCTCTCAAAAAATGTTTCCCGAATC
Organism: Cyclonatronum proteinivorum; assembly: GCF_003353065.1. Classification (GTDB taxonomy): domain Bacteria; phylum Bacteroidota; class Rhodothermia; order Balneolales; family Cyclonatronaceae; genus Cyclonatronum; species Cyclonatronum proteinivorum. The sequence continues at coordinate 1,135,304 of NZ_CP027806.1, forward strand.
CCCGAATCCCCGAATCCCTGAATCCCTGAATCCCTGAATCATCGAATTCTCAAAAAAATGTCCCCAAAAACATCCCACAAAAAAAGGCAGCTTCTCTGTTTGCGGAGAAGCTGCCTTGTCAAAAACCTGAAGCCCGTTCAGACTTCATCAGACTTCACATTAAAAATCAGTCGAAGGTAATGCCGAAGTCGCTGAAGTTGAGGTGTGTTGGCGGTACCGGCTGATTGGCGTCGCCTTTCAGGTAGGTATCGAACCAGCGAATCATGCGCAGGTTGTAATCGAGGCGTGAAGTTGCGCGAACGTTGCCGTGACCTTCATTCGGGTACAGCACGAGGCGGAGCGGTACTTCCGGCTTACGAACCTTGATGTGGCGGTAGAGCTCGAGCGACTGCGCCGGGTGCACACGCGTATCTTCTGCGCCGTGCATAATCAGGAGCGGGGTCTCGGTTCTGTCAACATAGTAAATGGGGCTGCGGCGGAGGTTGCCTTCCCAGTAGTCCCAAAGTCGCTTGCGCGAATGTACGAGATACAGTTCTTCGGGGATGTCGCTTGTGCCCCACTTCGAAATATTGTTGCTAATGCCCACGAACATTACGCCTGCAGCGAAGCGGTCAGAGTAGTAGGTACTCATCCAGGCTGTACCGTAGCCGCCGTAGGAGCCGCCGGTTGCGCCCACACGGCCTTCGTCAACGAGGCCGCTTTCAATCAGGTAGTCCACGCCATCCACCACATCATCGAACTCGGCGCCGGCAAGGTCACTTTGGGATGATTTGATGAATTCAAGGCCGCGCCCTGTGCTGCCGCGGTAGTTGGGATAAAAGACGGCGTAGCCGCGTGCCGCCATCAGCTGACCCGGCAGGGAGTAGCCGGTGAGCCAGCCATTGCTGTAGTGGGCTTCCGGACCGCCATGAATAACGGTGATGAGCGGGTAGCGCTCGGCTTCATTCTCGTTGAACGGACGGATCAGAAGGCCTTCAATCATGCGACCGTCGCGGGCAGGATAGGTGATCAGTTCCTGAACGCCCATGGCAACTTCAGACAGCCACGGGTTGGTTGTGGTGAGGCGCTCGAGCTCATCACTGCCACGGCGCAGGAGGTAGGCTTCCCGCGGATGTTCCGGGGTATCTACCGCAAAGGCTATATGTCCGTTATCAGAAACAGAAAAACTGCGCTTGATCGGGCCGCCGAGATCGATCAGCCGCTCTTTGTTGCTGCCGTCCGGGGCGATGGTACCAAAGCTGCTCCAAACGCCTTCACTTGCAAGGAAGTGAATGGTGTCGTCGGCAGTCCATTTGATCTGCTCGTACTTGCCTAAAAAGTCCGGATTGATGTTTTCAGGCGTGCCGCCTTCGGCGCTTACGACCATGATACGGCCATCGATGGGGTCATTGATGGAATTTCCGGCACGCAGAGCAAGACGCTCGCCGTTAGGGCTCCACTCAATCTGACCGATTTTACCGGCATTATCAATGCGGGCCTGAAGGGCACCGGTGTTGCTGTCGAACACGTGAACGACCTGAAACATGAGCTCATCATCCACTTCAGGTGTCGGAGCAATGGAGGCCGCAATCTGCGCGCCACCCGGTGCAAAACTCAAAATGTAGTACGATCCGGTAACCCCAAGGTCAACAACCTGACGGTTTGAGGCCTGAAGGTCTACCACATGCGCAAGGCGCTGCGGACGGTTTTCTTCAAAATAAATAGGCTCGTAGGGAAGGGGATTTTCGGGCAGGTCCATTTCTTCATTGGCGAAAAAAGCGAGACGGCGGCCGCGGTCGTCCCATACGTATCCGAGCATATTTGACGTGTGCATAAAGAGCTGACGTACTTCGCCCGTAAGCGGATTCAGCTCGTATACCGCGTTGAACTCATCGTCATCCATGCGGGTGACAAAGGTGAAAGAATCAAGCGTCGGGCGGGCTGCAAGTCCGCCGGGGTTGCGGTCGAGGGGGACCTGACGCACTTCGCCGTTCATCAGATTCATGTAGTGAAGCTCTACGGATGACGGGCTGTTATCTGTGCGGGGATCAGCCGGTACCACTTTGGTGAACGCCACATGCGTGCCTTCAGAGGAAATGACGACAGCACCGACATTTTCCATCATGGCTAACTGCATAGGTGTCATAGGCTGCTGCGCCTGTACATTTGTTTGTACAGATAACAGCACCATTACAGTGAGGGCGCTAAGCCACGAGAGTGGATGTTTGAAAAGAAACATCATAAAATTTAGGTTTGATTCTGGGTTGGATGAAACCATTACCTGCGCTCTCCGGGTCTGCTCACCCGGACCTGTCTGCGAATGATGAGACAGGAGGCAAGACAGACGATTGGTGAACGACGCAGCGTAATGAAGTGAAGTGAAACGCAAAAAAAAAGCATTCTGCAGCTGCGTAGGCAAGAAACTGCATGAATGCTTCATAAATAAGGAAAAATCGTCAGAATTGACGAATACGGAAACATTTTTTATTGATTCCGCTGAAAATCATAAGGGAAGCCTTAGCGGCCAAAGCGCTCATCGAAAAGGCGCTCGAATTTCCGGAGTTTTGGTACGATCACAACCTGACAATAAGCCTGATCCGGATTCCGGTTGAAGTAGTTCTGATGGTACTCTTCCGCTTCATAAAAAACATCAAGTGGTACAATTTCGGTAACGATGGGGTTGGGCCAGATTTCAGCTGTATCGAGTCTTGCTTTCACCTGCTCAGCCGAGTCGCGCTGTGCGTCGCTTTCATATAAAACGATGGAGCGGTACTGCGGGCCTATATCGTTTCCCTGCCGGTTGAGGGTTGTGGGATCGTGGGTGCGGAAGAAAATTTCCAGAAGTTCTTCATAGCGGACTTCGTTGGGATCGAAGGTGACCTGAATCACTTCTGCATGTCCGGTTGTGCCGGTGATGACCTGACGGTAGGTGGGATCGGGTACGTGTCCGCCTGCATAGCCGGATACAACGGCATAGACGCCGTTTACCCGCTGAAAAACAGCTTCAACGCACCAAAAACAGCCGCCGCCGAAGGTCGCTTTTTCTGCGTGCTCGGGAATCATGTGTGCCGGGGTATTGGTGTAAGTAGGGTTGGCAAATGTGCGGTCCTGTGCACGCGCGCCAAAGGCAAACCAAAGGATGGCAAAAAGCGCAAGGAGCAACAGGATGAACGCGTATTCTTTCATATTCGCCGGTTTTAGGGTGATGAATTAGGTCTCCTGTGAGAGACTACTGCGCCAACAATGTGCAGGGGTACATCATTCAGCTCAGCGGTGCAGGCGGGAGAAGATATAGTGCATTTCCCCGGCAATCTGAGCGGAGCGGGTATCGTAGGTTTGGGCTTCTGCGGGGCTGTCATCACTGGTTTTGGGGTCATCGTAGGTGACACGGGCACGGACGAGCGCACCGGGCACAATCGGGCAATTCTGATCGGCGTCGGAACAGGTCATCACCGCAATCAGTGGTTGGGTGATGGCGGGATCGTCAAGGGTTTTCGACCAGAGCTGCATGGGAGGGACTGTATCCACATCTGCGTAACGGCAGCGGTAGCGCGGATTTTCACCATCACCCGGCTCCGCGATGTCAAAGCCGCAGCGGGACAGTGAAGCGACCGTGCGGGGGTTGCAGGCCGTGACTTCAGTGCCGGCGGATTCCATCCGGTAGGGCAGGGAGCCTTCCGTAAGCTGATACTGTACGACTTCCGCCCAGACCCGAGCGAAATGGCTGCGCCGGGAATTGTGCGTGCACACAAATACGAAGGATGGCTTCGGCTCATGACGCATGGCTTCCCGTATGCGTGCAATTTCGTCGTCTAAATGGGCTTTGCGGTCGCCGGCAGGAAAATGTGCTGCGGCAGCTTTTTCAAGAAAAGCGGAAATGTTGGGGAGGAGTGACATGTGAATTATTTTTTACCGGTGAGGAGGCTCAGGATCGTGACAAAAACAACGGAACCGATGATGGACCAGATGACCGGAAACGATTCGCCCCCAATGGTGAAGGTGAACAGTTCCGGCAGGTTGAGCGTCCGGCTCATCCATGAGCCGATCAGCGCGCCGATGAATCCGAGTACGATCGACACTACGCAACCGCCCTTGGATGTGCCGGCAATGGACTGACCGATGGAGCCGCATACGCCGGCAACGAGAAGAAGGAAGATGAATTCGAATAAGCCCATGGATAAAATATTTCGTGTGAAAAGTTAAGCGAAACCTACCAGTGAATGGTCTCCGATGTGCAGGCTTCCATTAAAGTCTTTGACTTTCGCCAGTACACCCACAGAGCTGTTGTTGAGGGAAACCTGCTCTGCCTGTGCCTGTTCGTTGAGGATACTGTTCTGAATCGTACTGTTGCGCACAACAGCTCCCCGTTCAATCACGGCGTTGGGTCCTATGGTGCTGTTTTCGAGGACGACATCCGGGCCTATGAAAACCGGCTCATGGATGGTGCAGCCGCTGTGTTGTACAGTTTCGGGATCTGTTGCGCTGGTTTTGAGGACATGAAAGGTGGTGTCGAGCCAGTTTTGGATGGTGCCGCAGTCGAGCCACTCCTGCACCGTAGCGGGACGGAAAACTTTGCCCTGCGACAAAAGGGCTTCAATGGCGTCGGTGAGTTCATATTCACCCCGCGGACTCTTGAGGTCGTTTTCGACAATGTTGATGAGTTCGTCCCGCAGGCCTTCCCCTTCCTTAAAATAGTATACCCCTATAATGGCGTGTTTTGAAACCGGCTCCTGGGGCTTTTCCACAAAGCCGGTGATACGCCCTTCTTCCATGAGCGCAACGCCGAAGCTCTGGTAGTTTTCCACTTCCTTGAGCCAAATGGCGGCGTCGGCTTCTTCGACCCGAACAATGCCGTCTGTGTTGAAGAGGGTGTCGGCGAAGGCGACGATGACTTCGCCCTGCATGGAGTCTTTTGCGCAGTAAACGGCATGTGCGGTGCCAAGGGCCTGGTGCTGATAATAAATACTGCCTTTGGCATTAAACCGCTGTGCCATGTCGCGCAGCTGCTGCTCTACGGCAGCGCCAAAATCGCCCAAAACGAAGGCAATTTCTTCAATGGGTTTTTCAAGGGTTTCGCTAAAGGTCTTCACAATACGCTCAACCATCATGGTGCCGGCGATAGGGAGCAAGGGTTTGGGCGTGGTATGCGTGTGCGGGCGCAGCCGGGTGCCGCGGCCCGCCATAGGTATAATAAGCTTCATTGGAGGATTTGAATGGCGGTTTATAAATGCGCCGAAAGATAGCGGATGTTGCTATCTTTCGCGAATGCAATCCCGCAGGCCCCATCAGCACCCGGCAACGATACGCTGCCTGTGCGGGTTGGCAGGTTCGAACGCCTGATTTTTGACACCCGGAATACACCCAACCGATTCTCCTTTTGATCTATTTCATCTTTGTAGAGCTTCTCATTTTTGCGTTTTTAATGGTTGTGCTTCGGCACAGCTTCATGCGGGCCAAACATTTCCTGCATGTTTTCCAGCAACTCGGATACAAAATGCCGGAATACTGGAAGTACATTAAGGGAAATCAGCTGGGGGCTTTTGTGGTAACGGCGCACCTGTTTGCCGTGCCGCTGTTTCTGCTCAGTTTTGTGGAATCGCGCTTTACGGTTACGGCCTACGCGCTGTTGGTTAGCATTTTCGGGATTGGCTTTTTTCTGCCTACGGCTTACATCCGCGCGCAGCGTCCGAAGAAGCCGCTGGTTTTTACACCGCGACTGAAGCGGCTCTTTGCAACCGTTGCAGTATTGTATGTAGTACTTGTACTTGCCGGAAGCCTGCCTGCCTGGCAGTTCCGGGTTCTGCTGCCGGATGTGACCATTCTCGCACTCGTTTGGGTGCTGGCTGATATGCTGACCCCGCTTTTTGTGCTGTTTGCCGCGTCGCTGATGAAGCCGGTGGAAAACCGCATTCAGGAAGGCTTTAAGCACAAGGCACGGCAAAAACTGGCGCAAATGCGCGATCTAAGAATCATCGGGATTACGGGCAGTTACGGCAAAACGTCGGTTAAATTCATGATCAAAACCCTGCTCGAAGAACGCTTCAGCGTATGTGCAACGCCGGGCAGTTTTAATACGCCTATGGGAATCTGCAAGGTGATTAACGGCGATCTTGAAGCCCATCATCAGGTGCTGGTGCTGGAAATGGGTGCCCGGCACCGGGGGAATATTAAGGAGCTGTGTGATATTGCGAGTCCGCACATTGCGGTGATTTCCAATGTCGGCAAGGCGCACCTTGAGAGCTTTGGCTCGCAGGAAATCATTGCCAAAACAAAGGGCGAGCTGCTGCTCAACAGCCGCCCTGACGCTACCGCTGTGCTGAACTCGGATGATCCGCTGGTGATGGGCATGCCGCGGCGGCAAAGCACGACGGTGATCCCTGCCGGACTTGAATCCGGGATTTTTGTGGTGGATGATGTGCGTTACGGGCGCGAAGGCTGCACCTTCACCCTTACCCTGAAGGAAACCGGAGAAAGCGCGACCGTCACAACCCGCCTGCTGGGTGAGCATACGATCCGCAATCTTATGCTGGCGTTTGGGGTAGGGCACCATTTTGGTCTCCGGCTGCAAACCATGGCGCTGGCTGCCGCACGTATTGAACCGGTCGAGCACCGTCTTGAGCTCAAACCCGCGGGCGACATCACCATTATTGATGATGCCTTCAACTCAAATCCCATTGGGGCCAAAAATGCGGTTGATGTGCTCGCGCAGTTTATGGACGGACGGCGGTTCATCATTACGCCGGGTATGGTTGAGCTGGGGGAGGAGGAGGAAGCCGAAAACCGCGCCTTTGGCCGGCATATAGGGGAATCGGGCATTGAGGGGGTGTATCTCGTCGGGCCGAAGCGTACCCGTCCGATTTATGAGGGTTTAACGGAAGCCGGCTATGCAGAAGACAAGATCAAAGTTTTTGAATCCTTTTTCGATGCGCGCGATTATATGAATGCCACCAAACAGCCGGGAGATGTGGTCCTGCTCGAAAACGATCTGCCGGACGTGTACAACGAAAGCTGACAGCACCCGTGCAGCTCACGCGATCAGGAAACGCGGTTTGTTTAATGGAGGGAAGACCGCTCACCATCAGGCGAGGAGTTCGCCCGTGTAAACCTGAGCACCTGTAACAGGATGGCATTTATATCCAAAATAAAATCAGTGCCATATTCTGAAACCGAAACACTGACATACTGAAAAAAAAGCAAGGCGCCCTGAGACCGATTTGGTATGCCCTGAACCAGCTTTGCACCCCTGATCCTCACGGAGTTTCCCCCAAAAAAAACGGGACGCTATTCGTAGCGGAGTCCGTCGGCGATTTCGATTTGGGAGGCGCGTTTTGCGGGGTAGAGGCTGGCAATGAGGCAGAGGAGGAGGCTTCCGGTGAGCACGAGGGCGAGGTCGCTGTAGGCAAGTACGACCGGGTAGGCGTCGATTACGAAGGACTCGGCACCGAACATTTTGACCATGCCAAAGCGCTCCTGTAACAGGGTGAGGGTGACGCCAACAGTGCCGCCGAGTCCGCAGCCGATGAGGCCGATGATAAGGCCCTGTTTGAGGAAGATGGCGCGGATATCAGCCGGGGTGAAGCCTATGCTACGCAGCATGGCGATGTCTTTGGTTTTTTGGATGACGATCATGGTGAGCGAGCCCACAATGTTGAGCACGGCTACGAGCACGATTATCATAAGGATGATGTAGGCGCCCCACTTTTCGAGGTTCATCACGTCGTAGAGGGCGCGCTGCAGGTCGAACCAGGTGCGGACGCTGTAGTCCGGGCCGAGGGCGGCTTCGAGGCGGGCTTTGACGGCGTCGGCCTGCCGGTAGTCGGCAAGCTGCAGGTCAACCCCGCTGATGGCGCCGCGCATGTTGAACAGGCGCTGTGCGGCGGCCATTTCGATGAACATGGGGGCGTCGTCCTGCGGCTGAATGAGCTGATAGGTGCCGCGTACATCGAAGGTGAAGTTGCGCGGTCCGGAAAACTGTGTGAGGCTTCGCTGAATGGATTCGGCGCTGGTGAGGCGGAGGTCGCCGCCGTAATCGAGGCCGAGTCGGGAGCGTTTTTGCCGGCTCATGAGCACACCGGGCCGCCTGTTGCTTATGCCGAGGTCGAAAGGGCCGTCCGGGAAAAAGGTTTCGAGTTCGAACATGCGGCTGAAGGCTTCGGTTTCGACACCCCGTATGCGGGCAACTTTGAAGTCCCCGCCACGCAGGGCGACGAGCGCTTTGCCTTCCACAAATGGGGAAACGACCTGAATTTCCGGAATGCCGGCAAGGGCTTCACGGTGATGGTCATCCCAGGTGAGCGACCTGCCGGTGGCGGATTCAATCCGGATATCGGGATCCTGCGCCATCATCCATCCTTTCACCAGGTCAAAAAAACCGTTGAATACCGACAGCACAATGATGAGTAGCGCGGTGCCCAGCGTAACCCCCGAAATGCTGATGAGTGTGAGCACGGAAACGAGGGAGATTTTCTTTTTGGAGAACAGGTAGCGTCGGGCAATGAGGGAGGTGGCCTTCATTCGGGATGGAAAAGTCGGGGGGATAAAAAGGTGATGAACACGGGGAAAGGCTGCGCCGGGGAAAAACGCTGTTTCGGAAGCGTACGGGTTTACCAAAACGGCTTATGCCGCCATAAATTAGCCCTAAAGGAATTCAGGCTAAATTCGTATTTTATAGGTTACATATTTTATACACAAAAACATATTCAAATTGGAAAGCAAGTTCACCAACACAGACGAGGCGAATGCCTTAATCTACGGGAATCACGGCAACCCGTTTTCATTTTTGGGATTTCATGAAGCCGTACAGGGAAAAAAAAAGGGTTTACTTGTAAGGGTTTTCAAGCCTGGTACAGAATCGGTTGTGCTGATTGAGCGCGCGAAGAACAAGCGTCACAGCATGGATAAAATTGCCGATGATGGTTTGTATGAGCTGTTTTTTCCGCGCTGCAAAAACAGGTTTGCCTATCAGCTGGAGCTTAGCTGGCCGGGCGGAAATACGGAAGTGGTCGAAGATGCGTACCGTTTTGGTAGCCTGATCAGTGATTTTGACCTTCAGCTTTGGGGCGAGGGCAATCACAGCCGCGCGTATGAAGTGCTTGGCGCACACGTGAAAGAGGTGGACGGCGTACAGGGCGTGCACTTTGTGGTCTGCGCTCCTTCCGCCAGCCGTGTGAGTGTGGTGGGACCGTTCAATAACTGGGACGGCCGCCTGTACCCCATGCGTAAGCTATTTGATCAGGGTTTGTGGGAGCTGTTTGTGCCCGCTATGGAATCAGGTGCTGTTTATAAGTATGAGATAAAGGCACAGGGCAACCCGCTTCCGTTTCTGAAGGCCGATCCTTACGGATTCGCTTCCGAAAAGCGACCTAAAACAGCTTCCATTGTTTCGGATATTTCCGGATTCAGCTGGGATGATGACGAATGGGTGAAGGCCCGCGATCAGCGTTTTGAAAAGCCCATGAGCATTTATGAAGTTCACCTGGGTTCGTGGAAGCGGCATTTAAGTACGAATGAGTTTTACACCTACCGCGAGCTGGCTGAGTCGCTCATCCCCTACGTGAAGGATCTGGGCTACACGCATATTGAGTTACTACCAATTTCTGAGCACCCCTACGATCCTTCCTGGGGCTATCAGGTTACCGGGTATTATGCGCCGACCAGCCGTTTCGGCAGCCCGGAAGATTTTGCATTCTTTGTGAATGAATGCCACAAAAACGACATCGGCGTTATTCTCGACTGGGTACCGGCGCACTTCACCAAGGATGATCACGGTTTGCGTCAGTTCGACGGCACGGCCTTGTATGAGCATGAGGATCCGCGTCAGGGGGAGCACAAAGACTGGGGGACCAAGATTTTCAACTTCGGCCGCAGTGAGGTCAAAAATTTCCTGATTTCCAACGCGGTCTTCTGGATTGACAAGTATCACATCGACGGATTGCGCGTGGACGCGGTGGCTTCCATGCTGTATCTGGATTATTCCCGTGAGGAAGGACAGTGGGTACCCAACAAATACGGCGGTCGTGAAAACCTGGAAGCTATTGATTTCCTGAAGCGCTTCAATGAAGTCGTTCATCAGGAATTTCCCGGTGTGATTACGCTGGCCGAGGAATCGACATCCTGGCCGCTGGTCTCTAAACCCACCTATGTGGGCGGTTTGGGCTTCGACTACAAATGGAACATGGGCTGGATGAACGACACGCTGAAGTATTTCGAGACAGATCCGATCTACAGGCGCTATCATCACAATCAGCTCACGTTCTCCTTCATCTATGCCTTCACGGAGAACTTCGTGCTGCCGTTCAGCCATGATGAGGTCGTTCACATGAAGCGCTCCATGCTGGATAAAATGCCCGGCGATGTCTGGCAGAAGTTTGCCAATCTCCGCGCGCTCTACACCTATATGATGGGACACCCCGGCAAAAAGCTCCTGTTTATGGGCGGTGAATTCGGGCAGTGGAGCGAGTGGAATGAAGCCAAAGAGCTGAACTGGTCGCTTACGGGCATGGATAAACACAGCGGTCTTCTGAAGATGACGGCCGACCTGAACAAGCTCTATCAGACCGAACGCGCGCTACACGAGGTGGACTTTGACTGGGCCGGTTTTGAGTGGATTGATTTTTCCGATGTGGATAACAGCATTCTGGCCTTTATCCGGCAGGCAAAGGACAAGGAAGAATTCATTGTCTGTGTGTACAACTTCACGCCTGTTTTCCATCGCAGCTATGTATTCGGGGTGCCGGAAGCCGGCGTTTATAAAACCATCTTCAACTCGGATTCCGAGTACTATGGTGGCAGCAATAAAGGTCTCGATACGGTACAGTCTGTGCCCGGAGAATGGCATGGCAAGCCCCATCATATCCAAATTGAAGTACCGCCGCTATCCGGTGTTATGATGAAACTCGTGAAATAAGGAACCCGCTTTAACAGCCTTGCTGTGCCTGTAGCGCGCAGCAAGGTTTTTTTATGCTCAGATTCACCCCGCAGTATGCAGGTCCGTTGTGGCCTACATTAGTATAGCTGCGGGTGATGTGTCCGGGGCATGATGGGGCGCTCTTCCTTAAAAAATATTCCGGAAGGAGTCCCGAGAGCGGGCGGTTCCGTGAGGGGATTTAATTTTATTTTAACCTACTTTCAAAAAAAGAACAAAAAAACCATACGCTATGAAATTTAATCGTGCAAGCGGTGTGCTGGTTCACCCTACATCCTTTCCGTCCAACTACGGGATGGGTGATCTGGGACATGCCGCGAAATTATTTCTCGACTTCCTGATTGAAACCAGACAGTCGATCTGGCAGATTTTGCCACTCGGGCCAACAGGCTACGGCAACTCGCCCTATGCAAGCTATTCGGCTTTTGCCGGAAATCCGTATCTGATCAGCCCTGATGTGCTGGTAAGCAAAGGCTTGCTGACGCAGGCTGAAGCGCATGAAGCATTCCTGCCGCAAACCACGCAGGCCGACTACGACAGTGCAATGCAGCGCAAGAATGAGCTTTTTCAAAAAGCACATGCACGTTTTGAGGAAGCCAACGGAAAAGACGGCGGCAAGGAAATGCGCGCATTTGCGCGAAAAAACAGCTACTGGCTGAAAGATTACTGCCTGTTTATGGCCTGCCTTGAGCACCACGAATTCCGTCCCTGGAATACCTGGGAGGAAGGGATTGCCCTTCGTAAGCCATCTGCGCTAAAGTCATGGGAAAAGAAACTGTCTGACCGGATCCGCTACTACCGCTGGGTGCAGTTCGAGTTTTACAATCAGTGGCTTGCCGTTCGTGAATACGCCAACGCAAACCGGATTCAGGTAATCGGGGATATCCCCATTTTTGTGGATCACAACAGTGCCGATGTTTGGGCACACCCCGAATTTTTTGAGGTGGATGAGCGGGGCAACCGCAAGCTTGTTGCAGGCGTGCCGCCGGATTATTTTAGCGAAACCGGTCAGCTATGGGGCAACCCCTTATATAAGTGGAAGGCGCTTAAAAACGATGGTTACACCTGGTGGATTAAGCGATTTGAGCAAATGATGGTGCTTACCGACGCCATTCGCGTAGATCATTTCCGTGGATTCGACGCCTACTGGGAAGTGCAGGCCGACGCGCCCAACGCAATGAAAGGACGCTGGGTGAAAGGTCCCGGTAAAGATCTTTTTGATACCATTTACAAGCATTTCGGCGAGCTCCCGATTATTGCCGAGGATCTTGGGATGATAACCAAAGAGGTCGTAGAGCTGCGCGACTACTATAATTTACCGGGCATGAAAATCCTGCAGTTTGCCTGGAATGATAATTCCGGCAACGGTTTCCTGCCGCACAACTATGATACAAGCAACTGCGTGGTGTACACCGGCACGCACGATAACGATACGAGCCGCGGCTGGTACATGCAGGCTTCCTCCCTTGAACAGCACCGTTTGCGGGAGTACACCCGTTCAGCCTGTGATCAGCCGGAAAAAGAGCTTATTCGCCTGGCCATGCTGTCGAATGCAGATATGGCTATCTTTCCGCTTCAGGATCTTATGGGTCTGGGAACCGAGCACCGCATGAACTTCCCCGGCACGGCTACCGGAAACTGGGGCTGGCGTTTCACCGCTGAAATGCTGCATGCTATCGACAAAGGGTTTCTTCTGCACCTGGTAAATATTGCCAATCGGGATCCGCAGCTTGGTCTCACCGACGCCAACCTGATTGAGCTGGAACCGGAAGAGGCAAATTGACCTTTAACGCATAAGTCAAATTCCTTATATTGAAAGCTTAACCAAAATCTGCCATGCCGCTGACGGGTGGCAGATTCTTTTTTTGTGCCGGGCTGCAAACAGCTACTGTTTGGTTTTCAGCCTGCAAGCACAGTTCCGATCTAATCAAAACAAGCCTTTTTGATTTTGTTTGCCGGCAAACCTTTGGTTTTCAAATGCACTACAAGCCCTGACTCCTGTGTGATGGTAAGGTTTAAACAACCCTTAACAAGAACCGGCGGAAAACCGGTGCTTCACAACTCATTCACAGGAAAGCGATCCTGAATCGTTCAACAAACCGTGCAGGTTTAGCTAAAGTGTCGCTGCAAATTTAATCACCCTGTAATCAAGTAACATTATTTCAGCCCTATGAAAATACTCTACGCTGCCGCAGAAATTTCACCTTTTGCACGCCTTACCAATAATGCCGATATGCTTCGGTTTCTGCCGGCTTCCCTGCAGGATAAAGGCTTTGAAATACGCATTTTACTGCCCAAATACGGCTCTATACACGACCGTCGTAACCGTCTGCACGAAGTGATCAGACTTGCAGGTATCGAAGTTGAAGTTGATGGCAATGTGGAGAGCATGCGCATTAAAGTGGCAAGCATACCCAATGCAAAACTTCAGGTGTACTTCCTGGATAACGACACTTTCTTTAAGCGTAAAGGCATGTTTAAGGATCCGAAAACGGATCAGTATTATCCGGACAACCTGCAGCGGCTCATTTTCTACAATAAGGGCGTTTTGGAAACCGTTAAAAAACTTGGCTGGCAGCCGGATATCATACATTGCCATGACTGGGCCGCCGGATTTATACCTGTTTACATGAAAACCGTTTATGCGGATCAGCCCATTTTTAAGGATACAAAAGTGATTTACAATCTTCACAGCCCCGTAAATGAAGGTCTCTTTGATATGGAATCGCTGCCGGTAATGGGACTTCCCGAAACGGTTGATCAGTCCAAAATAGGTGCTGACGGCAAAATAGACTTTCTCAGGGCCGGGCTAAGCTACTCAGATCACGTTGTGACCGGCAATGACATTCGCTCGGAATTCGACGAGCTTTTTACGCAACTTGGCATTGAAAGCACCAAGATTCAGGGTGCCCCACAGGACGTATCATCCAAATTCGCTGACTTTTATCGTACCATCAAACCGGAGAACTAAACCCTGTATGCAAAAAGGGACCGAACCAACGCAACCCCGCTACGTTCATTTTTACCAGCTGAAAACACTTGGGCTGTTCATTGCCGCGATGGTCTTGCTTGGAGGTTTATATGCCTGCAGCAACGACAACAACATCGCAGGCGCTTCATTTGTTGAGGGAGGACAGAATATCTCTGTTGATACGCTCGATGTTGAAGACTTTGAGATTGTAGATTTGCTCACTTACACCGGAAATCTGAGCGTTTTTTCAGCCGGCCGTTTCAATGATCCGATACTCGGAACCATTCAAAGCACGGCTTTCCTGGCGCCCGGCATTAATTCTGTTAACGTTTCAGATTCTGTTCATGCCGGTGCTGAAGTGTACCTTGTGCTGCACCCTTTCACTTTTATGGGTGATACAACCGGTACAGCTACCTTCAACCTGCATTTTATTGAACAGCGCTGGCGTCCGGTTTCGGTTCGTAAAGACACCGAAATTGCTTTCAATCCGGCGCCTTTTGGTCAGGTGAGCTTTACGGCAGAAACCGATTCGGTACTTTTCAAAATGCCGCAAGCCTGGGCTGATGAATACCGAGAATTCTTCAATGAAGAAAACAATCCCCTGGAAAATGTGCGCGAAAATCTGTTCGGTTTTGCGGTTGTCCCAACAGCGGAAACCAATGCTATTGTTAGTTTCAGCACAGAGTCTATCGTAAGTGATACGCTGGGTAACCGTAATTATACCGGAACCCGTTTGCTGGTCGTCAATCCTGAATCTGACGACGACGAGAATGGAAACGGCGGAGATAGCGGAGATTTCTTCCCGGCCGATGACGGCGACGACAACGGAAACGGAGACAATGGCAACGGGGACAATGGAAATGGCGATAACGGGGATAACGGCGGTTTTATCGATCCTTTTCCCAATCGTCAATCATTCTCAGCGCCGTTCAGGGGGAATGGTTTTAACACCATCCGCACAGATATCCCGGATCCGGATCCCGGCATTATCCCGGTCTTCAACACTTTTGAACAGGTATTGCGGCTCGATCTGAACCTGGACAGCCGTGATTTTTCATCACAGGCCGTCAGTCGGGCAGAATTGTTGCTTTTTGAAGACCTTGACGCAAGTACCGTACTCCCGGACGGGCAGGTACGCAGAGGCAGTGGCCGCCTTCAGTTTTATGTGCTGAATGAGACCGAGCGTAATTTTGAAGTCATCAAACTCCCGCTGTTCGAACCCCCTGTACGCGAATCCGATCTGTCATACCGGGTGAATGTTACCGAATTCATACAAACCTATCAGTTAGGGCGCCGGACCGAGACGGAATTTTTTATCACCTCAGGACCTAATAACGGTCAGTTCACACCAACTTTCCTGGCAGCGCCGGGTTCAGGTGAACGTTCACCCAAACTCATCATCACACGCATTAATCCGGAGAAATAAGTGAAGCTAACCGTAAAACTCTCGATGATACTCGTTCTGATGGTGCTGCACACAACTACAGCACATGCACAGGAAAATCTGGTACGCAGTGCTTCGGTTTATTCCGTGCTGGGCCTTGGTATGCCGCAGGATTATCTTTCCATTCATGGAACCGGCATGTCACTTATTGGTGTCGCAACGCCAGACCGCACCAAGGGGACACTGGCAAATCCGGCCATGTGGGGATCAACCTATCTCACACACATGACGGTTTCAGGGAATGTAACTACATTTGCAGCCAGTGACGGGGTGACCGACGCAAGCAGTACGCTGGTAGGCTTCGACCGTTTTCAGGCACAGATACCGCTCATTCGCGAACGACTGGGCTTATCCGCAGGTCTGTATCGCTCAACCGATGTGCGTTACACGCTGATTGAAGATTCCAATATTGTGCTTCCCACCGCTGACTCCCTGTCGGTTGTAGATTACACTTCTGCCGTTTCAGGTACTGGGGGGATTAACCGTTTGGAAGTAGGACTGGGATTAAGGCTCAACAACCATATCTTTATTGGCTATGCCCCTTCGATGAAATTCGGGATAATCGACGAAGACAACCAAATTCTGTTCAACAGCAGCCTGTACAGTCCGGTAAGGTACAACCAAAGAACCCGATACCGGGGGATCGCCCATCGCTTCGGAACCATGATAACCCTACCGCGGGTATTTTCTTCAAGGGATCAGCTTGTGTTTGGTGCGACCGCAACCCTTTCATCTGATTTGAGTGCACATCGTAAAATTAACACCCGAATCTTAACAGGTCAGATACTTAATGATCTCGAACTTGTACCAGAAGATGAATTTGGTAAACAAAATGTTACCTATCCGTTTGAGACAACCCTCGGTTTATCTTATTTTCCTACGCAATACACGCTGTTTTCCGCTGAAGTACATTTTCAGCAGTGGAGTCAGCTGAATTCTTTTGAATCTGAGGAACAGCTTTCATTTATGAAAGACCGGGTTCGCCTGGGGTTCGGCTTTGAATACGACGCTTTCAGTCGGGGTAACGAAGGGTTATTCAATAGTCTGATTTATCGTGCAGGCTTTTCGTATGATAACGGCCACCTCTCAATAGAAGGCACTGACATTGATACAATGTTGTTTTCTGTTGGTTTAGGTATTCCGTCCCCTTCCATGGGATCGTCTCTTGATCTGAGTTTCGACTTTGGTCTGAGAGGTACTGAAGATGACGGTCTTGTACGGGAAAGAATATTTGGATTGCGGGCTTCGTTAAGCTTCTCAGAACTCATGTTCCTGCAGCGTAGAGTTAATTAAACAGAAATACCTATCAGATTTATACCTGAAATCTTATGAAAAAGCTAATCTTGCTACTGATAGCCGGACTTTTCGTGAGCGAATCGGCATTTGCTCAGGAAGAACCTCCTACACCGCTGAATCTTCCCCCAATTGCCGTTCAGTCTCTTTTTGTGGAAAGTGTACGGAATCAGCAGTTTGAAGAAGCCCTCAATTTTGGTCGCTGGCTGGTTGACTGGCGTCCGCGTGAAATGGAAAACAATCCGAATTTCAGAGGCGACCGTAACTTCCGCAGAATGATTCAGATTTACGAAGCCATCGGCGCTCAGCAGTCTGATCCGAGCCTCAGGGAAGCCTATATTGATTCTGTACTCATTATGTATGAGCGTACCTTCATTACGTTTGATGAATCGGAGATTGATAAATTCGAATGGAAAATGAACAGAGCGCGATTCATGCAATCTAATATGCGTGCAATCGATAATGGTAGGGTGCTGACCATGGAAGAGTACAATGAACTCTTCGAAAAAGACATGGAACGCTTTATTCAGACCGGAGATGGCTACTTCATCAACTATTTGGTCAGTGAGCTTGTAAATAATGGGTTTCGCGACCGCGCTATACAAACCATGAATGTAGCTGAACCGCTGTCACCGGAGTCTGTAAGAGCGCACTTCAATCAGGTAAGAGCTGACTTATTTAGCTCTCCCGATGAGCGCATTGAATTCCTTCTTACCCAAATGGATGGTATGGATGAAGATGAGCAGCTCGAAACCAAGCAGGAATTATTTGATCTCTACGGTGCTACCGGAAACAGAGAAAAGCAGCGGGAGATGGCCATAACTTTATATGAAGTCGATCCGTCTTACGCCAATATCATGAGGCTTGCTGAGTACGCCGAAAGTCAGGCAAATTACCGTGACGCGATTCGCTATCTGGGAGAAGCTTTCCAGGCTACAGATGATCCTGAAACCCGTGCCATGATTAACCTGAAGCTCTCTGAAAATCATTTTGCACTACGTGATCTCCAAACCGCACGCACGTACGCTCAGCGTGCCATGCGCCTGCGTCCAAACTGGGGTGCACCCCTTATGCGAATGGCAGATATTTATGCGCAGGCAGTTACAGACTGTGCAAGCGGTGGCCTTGAGCGTACCGACAAAGCCGTTTACTGGCTCGTAATCGATTATCTTGAAAGGGCTCGCAGAGTTGACAGCAGCGTTGCCAATACAGTTCAGCGCAGCATTGCAAGTTTTCAGGCTGTTACCCCCAATGCGGAAGAGAAATTTTATATGAATTGGGAAAATGGCGATACCATTCAGGTTGGGGCGAACCTCAATGCTTGTTACGATTGGATTAGCGAAAGCACGACCGTTCGCTAAGTACACATCTGATCATTAACATTGTTTAAAATGGCTTTGTGAAATTGCAGGTATTCGATTTGTTGACCTGTACTTTTCACAAAGCCTTTTTTAGTTTTATTTGTATTACAAGGCCATACTGCCGATATTTAGATTTAATTTTCTGTTCAGTTCGCAACTCATCGTATGACTCAGGGAGCTGAATGCTTCAGTAGCGTAACCGAAAAGAAGTGTACGAAGCGACTGATACGAGCGCAGCATATTCGTGCAAAATACGTTTTTATCAGGGGCGATGAAGTTATCTCTGCATTGTATCTCCTGAGATGGGTTTATATCACAGCCGGAAAGTTTTTTAATCGTATGGCAAAACCCGACTTTATATCTCCTTGCAAGGGCTGCGTTGTATATACCCGCACGAACGTCTTATAGAAGCAAACAAGCCCTGTTTCAGCGGTATCAAATCTGCAGTTTCGTTAAAACCATTTCAATCAGGCCCGAAAAGACGAATACGTACCATTCATTTTCTGACAGCTTAAGCTTTATATCAGAAAATTGTATATATGGTTAAATCAGGGCTGTAAGGATGCTTTAGAGCCTTAGTTGTATGCAAGTAGGCTCGTACTGCGTATGCTGCGATGGGACAGGTACTAAGGCATTTACCGCAGTAAGGCTATCGTTTGTGAGTTGATAAATTTGCCGGGCTCTGCAGTACATCCCGGATTAAATACAAACAAAATTAAAATCAAAAAGAATAAACAGATGTAATCTGATTGTTTTATTGGACGTCATCTGTATCTATCAGGAATAAGCTAAACCAGAAATGGCTCAATCAAGAAAAAAGAGTAAATCAAGAGGCCGCAGAAAAAGCAACAAGCCTAAAGGGCGTGCTGCGGCTCCTAAGGGGAAAAAAAATAACCCGCTAATACCCGAATTTAATGGTCAGCAGCCTTCAAAGCCAGCCGGTACGTACAGTGGCGTTCTTGAAATCAATGAGAAAGGGTATGGCTTCCTTCGCAAGCTCAATCATGAGTTCACCCAAAAGGAGTCAGATCCTTTTGTGCATGTAAACATGGTACACATGTTGTACCTGAAGCCCGGACTTGTTCTTGATTGTGAGCTGGAAGAAGATAATAAAGGCAATCGCAGGGTTACTGAAATCCTTCAGATAAACGGACGACCGATTAAGGATTGGACCCTCGCGAAGCGGTTTGAGCTTCAAACACCAATTATGCCGGTTTCACAAATCAAGCTATCGCACAAAGCTGAAGAAACCGAAATGCGGGTTATTGACCTTATTTCACCGGTAGGTAAAGGGCAGCGGGCTATTATTGTAGCACCTCCCAGAACCGGAAAAACGGTTTTACTGAAGCAAATTGCGAAAGCCATTGAAACCTATCACAAGAAAATTCATCTTGCCGTTCTGTTGATTGATGAACGTCCGGAAGAAGTTACGGACTTTATTCGGACCACAAGCGGACAGGTGTTTGCCTCATCAAATGATAATCCGGTTGAAAGCCATACGCGCATTGCGGAAATGGCTTTAGGCTATGTGAAGCGACGTGCCGAAATGGGAGATGATGTTGTGCTCCTGATCGATTCCCTTACCCGTATGGGGCGTGCTTACAATGGCGTAAAATCCGGTTCGGGCGGCAGAACGATGTCTGGTGGTCTTGACATCCGCGCGCTCGAAATTCCTAAAAGAATATTCGGCGCGGCACGCAAAATTGAAGGCGCCGGTTCCCTGACCATTATTGCTACCTGCCTCATTGAAACCAACTCCCGTATGGATGATCTCATCTTCGAGGAATTCAAGGGAACGGGTAACATGGAACTCGTGCTCGACCGGGACCTTGCCAACGACCGCATTTTTCCTGCGATCAATATTGCAGCTTCCGGCACGCGAAATGAAGAAAAATTCATTGAAGATTCTTCCATCGAAGAACGAAATGTGCTGCGCCGCTATTTGCTCCGTAAACCTCCCAAAGACTCCATGCTTAGCCTTCTGCAGGTACTGAAGCGCACGACAAGCAACCGGGATTTACTTGAGCAGCTCGCGACGCTTACGTAGCCGGGTTATCGTGGCCGGAAACCGGTAACTCGGAACGGGTTTCTTCAACAGTATAACGCTCGAGCCGGAACTGTTTCCCTAAATACAGCCGGCGCGCCTCTTCATCCTCGGCAAGCCGGTCAGCCGTGCCTTCCATCAGGATTTTTCCCTCAAACATCAGGTAGGCGCGATCTGTAATTGCTAAGGTTTCGTGTACGTTGTGATCGGTAATAAAAATGCCGATGTTTTTTTGTTTCAGCGTGTACACGATCTTTTGGATGTCCTCCACAGCGATGGGGTCAACGCCAGCAAAGGGTTCATCAAGCAGAATAAACTTTGGGTTTGTGATGAGCGCACGCGCAATTTCGGTACGCCGTCGCTCGCCTCCCGAGAGAGAATAGCCATAACTTTTTTCAACCCCCTGAAGGTTGAATTCTTCTATCAGTTTGCCCGCTTTCTCGCGTCGCTCTTTTTTCGACGTATTGGTAAACTCAAGCACCGACTCCAGGTTTTCGCGCACCGTAAGGTTGCGGAACACACTTGCTTCCTGTGCCAGGTAGCCTACACCTGCCCGCGCCCTGCGGTACATTGGCATGCGTGTAATCTTAGTCTTGTTGAGATAAATATTGCCGCTGTCCGGTCGAATCAAACCCATAAACATGTAGAAAGTAGTCGTCTTACCTGCACCATTCGGACCCAGTAGCCCGACGATTTCCCCCTGATGCACATTGATAGAGACCTGATTTACAACGGTTTTCTTTTTGTAGGTCTTTACAAGGCGGTCGGAATGCAGAATCAGGTTTTCTGATGGGGAAGATGGTTTACTCATCCTGATGAAAAAATCAGTTGGTGTTGATCAAGAAGGGACGACGGGGCAGCGAAAGCGTCTTACAATGCAAAATAGGTGTGCGCCTGTTCTATAAAAGCCTTCGTGAGTTTAATGCCGGAAAGCACGTCGGCAAGGTTGCAGCTCTCAACAGTAGTGTGCAGGTAGCGCGTAGGCGTTGAGACGCAGCCGACCTGCGCGCCGACGCCTGTGAGATATTGCAGGGCCGCTGTATCCGTGCCGCCTGCCGTAAGCAGCTCCCGCTGATGTGCAATATCATGATCCAGCGCCAGGGTTTCCAAAAACGTTACCAGCTTTGGGGTACAGATCACGCTTCCGTCCATGACTTTGATCGCCGTACCCTCACCCAGGACGGAAATTTTCTGATGGGTATCTGCACCGGGTAAATCGTTCGCCAGCGTCACATCAAGCGCAAGTCCTACTTCGGGCTGAATGGCATGTGCTGCGACCCGCGCGCCGCGAAGACCGACTTCTTCCTGTACCGTAAAAACCGCATAGAGATCAACCCCGGTAGAAGCTGCCTGTCGGAAAGCCTCCAGCAAAATATAAACCGAGATACGGTTATCCAGCGATTTGCAGCTGATGTTGTTCCCAATGGTTTTCAGGCTTTGATCTCTTGTAATGGGCGTGCCGACCGGTACGGCTTTGGAAACTTCTTCCTCATTCAGGCCGCAGTCGATAAAAAGCTCGGTAGTCTTGGGCGTGCGCTTTTTCTCTTCATCGCTTTGGGTATGCGGCGCTTTTCCGCCAATTATACCAGGCAGGTCACGGCTACCGTGTACAATTACCCGCTGATTCAGCAGTGATTTTGCGTCGAACCCGCCCAGCGTATGAAACCGGATGAAGCCGTTTTTATCCACGCCAGTTGAAATCAGTGCGATTTCATCGAGATGGGCAGCTGCCATCACCTTGCGCTTCCCGCCTTTTTTGCGCACGATCAGATTGCCCATACCGTCGGTGCTGATCTCATCCGCAAAGCCGCTTAGGGCGTGTTCAACAACGGTACGAACAGGTTCTTCAAAACCGGGCGCGCCGGGGGTTTCGCAGATTTGTTTTAGGAGGGCGAAGTCAACAGATAGTTCAGGCATAAATTCAGGTCAGGCTGGTTGCAGGTGGTGAAGCATGGATTCAAAAATCAGGCGGCCGTCGGTTGAACCGAGTTCTGCCTCGCAGGCCCGCTCCGGGTGCGGCATCATCCCCATAACATTCCGCTGTGCATTTACGATTCCGGCAATATTGTTCAGGGAACCATTAGGGTTGGCCTCCGGAACGACATCCCCCAAAGCGGTGCAGTAGCGAAATACCACCTGGCCGTTATCTTCAAGGGCTTTGAGCGTATCCTGCGAAGCCGTGTAATTGCCCTCGCCATGCGCGATTGGAATCTGAAGCGCGCGATTCTTTTCAATCAGATTTGTGAAAGGGGTGTCGGTCTGTTCGGTGCGCAGATACAACTGTTTGCAGCGAAATTTCAGGTTTTCGTTGGCCAGCATGGCCCCGGGCAGCAAACCGGCTTCCAGCAAAATCTGAAAACCGTTGCAGATACCGATAACCAGACCGCCCTTATTCGCAAATTGCACCACATCCTGCATAACCGGCGAAAAACGCGCAATTGCGCCGGACCGCAGGTAGTCGCCGTACGAAAAGCCGCCGGGCACGATAACCGCGTCGGTTTTGCCGAGGCTTGTTTCCTTATGCCACACAAAGCGAACGTCCGCCCCAAGCACTTGCTTCAGCGCATGGTAGGCATCGTGATCACAGTTGGAGCCCGGAAATACAAGAACCGAAAAAGTTGTCATCGGGACGCTGCCTCCATCACTTCAACTTCAAAATCTTCCATTACTTCATTGGCGAGCAACTTGCGGGCAGCCATTTCAGCCGCCTCACGCGCCTGAGGCTCACTACCGGCTTCAATATCAAGCTCAATCATTTTGCCGATACGCACATCTTTGATACGGTTATAGCCCAGGTTATGCAGGGCACCAAGCGAAGCCTTTCCTTTAGGGTCCAGAATGGAAGGGCGGAGGGTAACGTAAACCCGGATTTTATACATAAGGATGGAATTTGGTTCCGGTTAGAAGGTTGGCCTAATTTACCGTTTTATAAAAGAAAGGGCTAAACGAATCGGAAGTTTTCACAGCCATAATTTCCGCCCCCCTACCAACAGAGCACGCAGAAGTTTTTCCGCCATTCATTCACCCCAACATCACACCCGCGTGGTCGCCCCATCCCAAAAAGAAAACCCGTCTCGGTCAGGAAACGGGTTTTTGTTAGCGTAAATTTGAAGTGATAAAACATGGGAATATCACTTCAAAGAGGTCGGTTTGTGAGACTAAAAAATGTATTGATAACGCAGGGTGAATCCGCGGCCCGGCATGGGGTATCTGAAGGCACCGCCATCAACGCGGCTGAGGTGATTGCGGTAGCTTTCATCGAAGAGGTTATCGACACGGGCCGTGAGCAGATGACGCCCGCCGGCATCAAAACGCAGACCTGCGAAGATGTTGACGAGGGTGTAGGCTTCTGTGGGATCTTCGAATTCGCTGACGCGGTCTTGTTCAAAAGCATGGATGAGCTCGGCGCCGAGGTTCCACTGCGCGGTGTCGTAGCTCAGGCGGGAGCGCAGGCGCATGGGCGGGATGAATGGTAGGGCGCTGTTGTCGTCGAGGCGCTGTGCGCGCACGTAATCAAGGCCGCTGCTGAGGGTGAGGTTGCGCAGGGGACGCAGCACGGCATCGGCTTCAAAACCGAAATAGCGGGCGTTATCAGCAAGTACGACAAATATCGGCAGTTGTGATACGGGCTCGATCTCGCCGGTTGGGTTGTAGTAGATGAAGTTGCTGATGTGGTAATAGAAGGTGCTGATCTCAATGCCGAAGCGTGAGGTTGCGTAGCTGCCGAAGAGGTCGAGTCCGAGCCCGGTTTCATTTTTCAGATTCGGATCGCCGATTTCGTAAGCGCCGGCGCCGATATGTGCAGCATCGGTGAAGAGTTCTTCGATGGAAGGAGACCGGAAGGAGCGGGCAAGCTGCAAACCCCCTTCAAAGCCGCCTTGCTGAAAGTTGAGGCCCGCGGATCCGCTCAGGGAGAAATCGGAGCGGGTCGGATTTTCAGGCTGTGCAAAGCGGGAGTTGGCGAACGTATCGAGGAAGGCATAGTCGCCGCGAAGTCCGGTTTGCAGACGCAGTTGCTGCGTAAGGGGAATATCCGCGTAGCCGAAGAGCGCGAGATTCAGGTTGCGCCCGTCTGGCGTGAGGCCTTCATCACCGCCGACATTGAGCATGCGCATGTAGCTGCTTGCCCCGAGTGCGCCGCTGATGCGGTGCTGTGCCTCGGAGCGCACGAACAGCACGGAACCGCTGAAAGTGAGGGTGCGAAAATCAATTTCGATGTCTTCGTCAATACTTCCGTCGTCTTCAAATTCGATTTCAACTTCCTTGTGGCCGTAACGGCTGAGGTTGAAGCGTAGCTGGGTCTGATCAAAAAATCCATCGTGTGTGAACTGTCCGAAACCACCGAGATTGATGCGATTGAGCCGGATTTCGATGAGCTCATCATCATCGGTGATTTCCTCGGGAAGTCCGTAGGTTTGTTCCAGGCCGCTGAGGGAAAACCCGCCGACAAAGCTGTCGTTGCGAAACGCCATGCCAACGGCACCATTAAAGGATTCGTTAAAAGTGTCGGGTAAGGTTCCGGAAGGTGTGCGGAAATCACCGGTATTTCGGTAGCTGAACCGTGCAGTAAAAGCAGTCTGATCAAGGCCATAGGTGACGCGGCCAAATGTTGCGCCGCCGTCGTTCACCGTCATACCGGTGAGGCTGAGTCGGCCGCTTGCACCTCTGCTCCATTGTGACGGAATATCGTTGTTGAGCAGGTTTACAACACCGCCCATAGCGCCTGAGCCATACAGGAAACTCGCCGGACCACGGACAATTTCGATGCGTTCGGCGGCTTCAATATCGAGTGAAGTCGCGTGATCAGGCGCTGTTTCGCCCAAATCGCCCATTCTTTCGCCGTTTTCGAGTACAACAACCCGGTCTCCGTCAAAGCCACGAATGACCGGTCTTGAGGGGGCGGCACCGAAACTTCGTACATTCAGGCCGGGCATGAACTGCAGGGCGTCGCCGAAGTTATCCGCCGAGCGCTCCTGAAGGTCACTCATGCTGAGCGCAGCTGACGGACGAAAGGAGCGGTTACTCCCCGAGGGGGATGAGGTGATGAGCACCGTTTCACGCTGAAGCAAATCGGGACTGAGTGTGACTTGAAGCGCATGTGCTGCCGGAAGGCTCACAACAAGTTCACGGGTAATGTGACCGATAAAAGAAACGGTCATCCGGATTTCATCGGTCTCAGCAGTGAACGTGAGCGTGAAGTTGCCGTTGGCATCCGTCACGGTCCCGGTTCTGAGCTCCGGGATAAACACGGTAGCGCCTGGAAGTGCTTCACCGGTATTGTCGGTTACGGTGCCGGTAAGCTCCTGCGGCTGAGTGAACCACACGAGGGTTGATATGAGTAGCGGGAATAACATAGAATTTATGATAGGGTGATTATTGCTTTAATGCAATATAGTTGCAATAAATACCGGGACGAAGATCGTCCGGTTGTTTTTGTGTCGTTTAATTTAGTCTAATCTAAAAATAATGGCAAATATATTTGCAGTCCATGAGCTAAATGGCGCGTTAAGGGAGATGTGATACATTTTTTCTTTTGATTGACAGGCATTATCTCTATTATTGAAGCAAATAAATTTTGATAAAGCTAAATTTATGAAGCCTAAACTCAGTGAGTCTCAGGAGGATTATCTCAAGCATATCTTTTTGCTTAGCGAGCATCATGATGAGCTGGTATCCGCCTTGCAGCTTGCGGAACATCTTGGGGTGAAGCCTGCCTCCGTTACAAACATGCTCAAAAAGCTGGCTGACCTAAAGCTGATTGAGTACAAGCCTTATTACGGGGTCCGGCTTAGCCGTGCCGGGGAGCTGGTAGCGCTTGAAGTATTGCGCCATCACCGGCTTTTGGAGTTGTATCTGTCTGAAATTCTTGGCTTTGGTTGGGAAGAAGTGCACGAAGAAGCCGAGCGGCTGGAGCATGTCATCAGCGAGCGCCTCGAAGCGCGTATTGCCGAAAAGCTTGGTCATCCTACCCATGATCCGCATGGCGATCCTATCCCGACCGTCGATTTGGAGCTGCCGGACTCTCCCGCCCGTTACGCCCTTACAAGCCTGAAACCCGGGCAGCAGGGCCTGATTGCCAGAGTTCGCACGCAGGATACCGGCACCCTGAACATGCTGAGTCGTCTTGGCCTTACCATTGGCGTAGCTGTAAAGGTGCTTGATGCCGGACGGGATGGCGTCCGGATTGATACCAACGGGGATACTTTCCTTTTACCGGAAGACCTTGCTTCCAAAATTTTGATTGAGCTAAATATTAAACAGGAGTCCTGAAATCGCGCGTATGAATTCAAAATTGCTGATTCTCATATTAATAGTATCTCTCAGTTCCGCTCTTCTGTCCTGTAGTTCGGATGAATCATCCGGTGACGAGCGGCCATTTGTAGTTACAACTACCATGATGCTTGAAGACACCGTGCAGCAGATTGCCGGTGATTTTGTGCGCATTGAAGGCCTGATGGGACCCGGTGTTGATCCGCACCTGTACCGTGCGACGCCTGCCGATGTGCGGCGGCTTGAGCGCGCAGACCTCATTATTTACAACGGCCTTTTTCTCGAAGCCCGGCTTTCAGAAGTCCTCGCCCGAATGCCGGAACGCAGTTTTGCCGCTGCCCAACAGCTTGACCGCGTGCGGCTGATTGAGGCAACCGACTTTGGGGGTACCTTTGACCCGCATGTGTGGTTTGATGTTTCCATTTGGGCGGAAGTCGTCAGGCTTACAGCCGACAGGCTAATCACCTTAATTCCGGAAGCTTCTGAAGAGATACAGGCCAACGCAGATGCGTATATACAGGAGCTGACAGCGCTGCACGAGTGGGTGAAGGCCGAAATTGCCTCCATCCCGGAAAACCGCCGCGTACTCATCACCGCACATGACGCATTCGGGTACTTTGGGCGGGCATATAATATTGAAGTCCGTGGCATTCAGGGGCTGAGCACACAGAGCGAAGCGGGGCTGCAGGACATCAGCCGCATGGTGCGTTTCATCATGGATAATGAAATCCCGGCCATTTTTCTGGAGAGTAGTATTGCGCCGCGTTCGGTGCAGTCGCTCATGAACGGCGTGCGGGAGCGGGGCGGTACGGTTTCGCTGGGTGGTGAATTGTTTTCGGATGCCATGGGCGCCCGGAATACGCCAGAAGGTACCTACGTAGGCATGGTTCAGCATAACGTGAACATCATCACAGGGGCCCTGCGATGAGTGACGGCCCGAAACAGAACGCGCCACAGGGCGTGCCTCCCGTAGAAGTACATGATCTCACCGTATCCTATCAGAACAAGCCGGTGTTGTGGGATGTCGATTTCACCCTGCCTGACGGCACGCTGACGGCCATCGTCGGACCGAACGGTGCGGGAAAATCTACCCTCATCAAAGTCATAATGGGGCTGATTAAACCGGTTTCGGGCTATGCCCTGATTTACGGCAAGCCGCTGCAGCAAATGCGCAAGCGTATTGCCTACGTGCCGCAGCGGGAAAGCGTGGACTGGAATTTCCCGGTCAGTGTACTTGATGTCGTTTTGATGGGGCGTTACGCGCACCTCAGGCTGTTTCGCAGGCCGGGCGCAGAAGACAAAGAGCTTGCTATGCATGCGCTCGAAAAAGTAGGCATGGCCGCTTATGCGAACCGTCAGATTGCACAGCTCAGCGGCGGGCAGCAACAGCGGGTATTCCTGGCCCGCGCCCTCGCGCAGGATGCTGATATCTACTTTATGGATGAACCCTTCGCAGGGGTTGATGCCTCAACCGAAGAACACATCCTCGAATTGCTGCGCGAACTGCGATCCGCCGGGCGCACGGTGATTGTGGTACATCACGATCTTCAGACGGTATCCGATTACTTCGACTGGGTCCTGATGTTGAACCTTCGGCTGGTAGCTATCGGACCCATGGCGGGCACCTTCACCAAAGAAAATCTTCAAAAAGCCTACGGAGGCCGCCTCAACATTCTGTCGCAGGTTATTGAGCTTTCGCGACGGGATAACTTTGTGAGAGAATCAGATCATGAGTGAAGTGTGGGCTGACTTTTTTCTTTTACAGGATCCCAATCTGCGCTGGGTGCTGGCCGGAACCGTGCTCTTAGGACTCTCCGCCGGTGCACTGGGCTGTTTTACCGTGCTGCGGGAGCGCGCCCTTGTAGGTGATGCAGTCGCGCATGCCGTACTGCCGGGGGTTTGCATGGCCTTCATCATCACCGGCGATAAAGATCCGCTTGCCTTGCTGGCCGGCTCCGTTGTTTTTGGATGGATCAGTTTGATGGTGATGGATTTTGTGATACGGAATTCCAAGATCTCCTCAGATACATCCATCGGGATGGTCCTGTCTGTATTTTTTGGACTGGGCGTGATGTTGCTCACCTGGATTCAGAACAGCGGTAACCCCAATCAGAGCGGACTGGATGCTTTTTTATTCGGTAATGCGGCTTCCATGCTGCCGGAAGACGTCATGCTGTTTGGTATGGTTAGCGTGATGGTGCTGGTTGCCATCGTCCTGTTATACAAAGAGTTCAAGCTGATCAGCTTCGATACGGACTATGCAACCGTAATCGGCATGCCGGTGAAGCGGATGGAAGTCGTGATGGCGAGCCTGTTGGTTGTTACCATTACGGCAGGTTTGCAGGCGGTTGGCGTGGTGCTAATGGCTTCCATGCTGATCATTCCCGCAGCGGCCGCGCGCTATTGGACGGATTCCCTTTCGGCTATGCTGTATATCGCAGCCGGGGTGGGTGCCATTTCGGCTGTTTCCGGTACCTTTGTAAGCTACACGGCCCCGTCAATGCCAACCGGTCCGTGGATGGTAGTATCGGCTGCGGTGCTGTTCGCGCTCTCTTTCTTCTTTGCCCCTGCCCGCGGGGAGCTGCAAAAACGCAGGCGTGCACGCAAACAGCGTGAAAAAGTGACGGGTGAAAATATCCTAAAGACACTCTATAAAATGGAAGAGCGTGACGGGCAGACGTTTCGCTCGCGCACCCGCAATGAAATCCTGAAAAAGCGTCAGATGGAGCCGCTCAGCCTCAAAGCTGGTCTCAGGCAGCTCGAATCCAGGGGTCTGGTGCAGCACCTACAGGGGCAGCCATCGGGCTATCTCCTTACGACTGCCGGCAGAGAAGAAGCCCGGCGTGTGGTTCGCATACACCGGCTCTGGGAACTCTACCTCACCGAAAAACTGCAGCTCCCCGGAGATCACGTCCACGACCCAGCCGAATCAATGGAGCATGTTATTACGCCCGAGCTGGAAGAACAGCTGATGAAAATCCTCAATAATCCGGAACAGGATCCGCATAACAAGCAAATTCCGCGGCGCAGCAATTCAGCCGGGGAGGGAGGCGCGTGACAACTTTTTGGATTTTGCTTACGGCTTGTCTGGCCTCTGCGGCCTGCGCATTGGTGGGCACCTACCTGGTTCTTCGCAAGCAAGCCATGCTCAGCGATGCCATCTCTCATGCCGTACTGCCGGGTATCGCCATTGCCTTCCTGCTAACCGCCTCCCGAAACACCTTCCCCATGCTGCTTGGTGCGGGCGCTTTCGGACTGCTGACCGTTTACCTCACCGAAAAACTGCAGGAGCGGGGACGTTTGATGAATGATGCTTCCATGGGGATTGTCTTCACCACCCTTTTTGCGATTGGGGTCATCATCATTACGCTCTTTGCCGGTTCCGTTGACCTTGATCACGAGTGCATTCTGTTCGGGGAAATTGCCTATGTACCCTGGGATTTGTGGATTTTTGCAGGGATGAACATGGGGCCCCGGCCGGTCTGGATTTTGGGGATGGTGCTGGTGATAAACCTGATTTTCATTTTAAGCTGCTACAAAGAGCTCAAAATTTATGCATTTGATCGTCAGCTGGCGGTAAGCATGGGCATTCCGGTCGTTTTTATTCATTACGGTCTGATGGGTACCGTGTCTTTTTCCACCATTGCTTCCTTTGAGAGTGTGGGCGCGATTTTGGTTGTAGCGCTGATTATTGTTCCACCGGCAACAGCCTACCTGCTCACCCGCCGGCTTTCCGTCATGCTGATACTTTCCGTAAGTTTCGGTGTGTTGAGCTCGCTTTCCGGTTATTATCTGGCTTTGGTCACCGATACCTCTATTGCTGGCGCCATTGCTGTAATGACAGGCGTTTTTTTCGGCCTGGCGCTACTGTTTAGTCCGCAGGAAGGTGTCATCACAAAAAGAAACAAGAGCATTCAGAACACCTCAACGCAAGTACCGGAAACGGCAGAAGGTAACCAACTCAGCTGATGTCATTATCCCCCAAAGAAATGCAACAGCCCGGTCTATTCGCAAAAATTATCCTGATTTTTCTGGGTGGTGCGATCGGTACCGGTCTTCGGTTTGCACTGATTCTGCTCAGCGGGCTGGAAGCTGACCGGATCTACTGGATCATACTTGTGGAAAATATAATGGGATGTTTTGCTTTGGGCTACGTTTCCGCACGTCTTAAAATGCGGATGATGCGTCACTACGCCTGGGCCCCGTTTATGGGAACGGGTCTTCTGGGCTCATTTACAACCTTTTCGGCTTTTTCAACAGATCTGATCTACACCGCTGCGATTTCCTGGTGGCTGACAGGCTTTTATCTCATATTCTCGCTGACCGGCGGACTGTTCGCTGCTATGGCAGGATTGAAGCTGGGTTTGAGTCAGGGGAGGAAAAGATGGATATAAGCCTCTTCATCCTTTTTTTATGCGTGATGATTGCCGGGGGATGCGGTGCCCTTTGCCGCTATTTTGTTAATGAAAGGATCACGAAAGGGTTTCCGACGAGCTTCCCGCTCGGTACGTATGTGGTGAACATAAGCGGCAGCTTCGCCGCCGGCCTTGTGACCGGAATGGTGCTCTACGGCTGGGAAATTATGCCGCCTGTGGCTGCTGCGGTGCTGCTCAAAGGCTTTCTCGGCGGATACACAACTTTCTCTACCTGGATGGTGCAGGCGGTGGATCAGCTTCGGGCGAAAGACCTCGCGGGTGTTTTTCTGAATCTTTTGGGAAGTGTACTCACCGGCGGACTTGCAGCGCTTGCCGGAATCTGGCTGATTCGTTTCCTTTAAATACTGGCGTGAATTTCCTCAGCTGCCGAAAGGCCGGTTCAGCACAAAGCCGTTGAGCCATTCCTGTGTGCGGTGGAAATATACGCTGTGGTAAAAATCGCGTCGGTTGAGGGTCCAGCTATTAAAGGGAAAGCGCTCGCTGCCAATACGGGAGCGGTCAAAGACAAAAACCCGAAACGGATCATTGCGGTCGAAACCGAAGGTCCAGCGGAGTTCGCGGCCAAACTGATCTTCGTACCATGGCGGGCCAAAAATGATGTAGATCATGCCCAAATCTGTTTTCCAGCCCGATTTATGGTTGGAAAACTGTTTATTTGCTTCCACGACCCGCTCATAAAACAGCGACATGACTTCGCGGGCGAGATCAGGGCTTTCCAGGTTGTCGAGCCAGAAACGTTCAACGGCGCGTTTCATTTCCGTTTCATCTTCAATGGCCATGAGTTCGCTGTGCTCACGGTCATTCATAAGGTAAATCAGCGGTTCAGCCATTTCCCGTGCCGTAACAACTTCCGGAAAGTGCGTGGATCGCATGCCAAAATCACGTGCCCTGAAAACGATGGCGTCTGACGGGTCCGGATCGGCTTCAACAGAAGTAAAAACTTCGAACCGGAAACTGCCGATATCCGGCGAATCTACCGTGAACTCAACTTCAATGGCACCAAATTCATCTGCAAAAAGGCGGCTCTGCTCTTCGATGATTTCGCTCTCACTGTAGTTGATGCCTCTCACCCGAATAGAGTTGGAAGGCAGGTTACGGAAGGAGATGTGCCGCGCGGGTTGCTGATCGGATTCAAATTCGAGCAACCTCATGTGCGCAAATACGGGCGGATCATTTTCGCTTCGCGTAATGAAATACCGGAAAGTAAGGCTGTCGTAAATGCCGGGTATATCATAGGTAGCGATACTGACGGTAGTTCCATCGCTCGCATTGTTTCCGAAAATGCTGATACCGGTTAAAAGCCCCGATGCGTCGTCCAGATCAGGAAGCTCCGTATTTACACTGCGGGTGAGCGTTTTTCCGGAAGATTCATCACGAATGGTAAGCGTCACCGTGTAGAAGCCCGGCTGTACTTCAAAAACTTCTTCATATCGGATGCGGGTTGACCGCTGCACGGTTCGCTCGGGATCCCCCGCAATCGTGTGCGAGCTTGTTCTGACGTAGGTTTCCTGGCCTCTTGCCTGTGTTTCTTCATCGGGAAGGATTTCGAAGCGGGCCTGTATGCGGGCTGCCAGCGTGTCATCGCGGGATGTGAAAACAAGACTGCTTTTTGAAAGGGAAACAGAAACAGTCAGAAACGGATCACCGGCTTCGGTGTAGCTGCCGTCGGCGGCAAGGGTGAACTCAGGGGCACCATCGGTGAGAATAAGCCGCTGACCAATATCAACCGTATCCGGGAAATGAGATCGGGCGCAGCCTGAGAATACAAAAGCTGCAAAAAGCACATGAATCAAAAAAGGCAACAAACGAAGTCGCATAACTGAAGAACCGGGTTATATAAGAGTCAGGAAGCTGAAGCTGAAGCTGTATGTTTAATGAAACGGCAACATACTTAAAAAAGAAATACTGTAAGGCATATCGTTCAGCGAAAACAGTAAAAGGCCCCAAAAATAAGCTTCATAGTTTGGTGCCAATCAATGCGCCTGGTATGTAAAATAATAAGGCTCTTATATAAAGTACGCACAAATTATTAAGAATAAACGGGATAATGGCTCAGGAAATAAGTCCTTTGAGATCTAAAAGAGAGTTGTAATTCACTCCATATTGTATTAATATCAAAATTGCCAAATATTACAACGGCATTATTCAAAGCCAAAGCGGTTAGTGAAGCTTCCAGGCAACGCGATATTGATGTTGCTGCGTATAAAAAAGTTTCATGCAATTGCCAGCTGCGGCAAATCTTCACATATGGTTAAACTAACTCATGAGGTCATCTATGATTAAAAAGATACTAGCGTATGCAGTATTGAGTTTAGTCGTGTTGGTACCGTTTGTTTCAGCCCAAACAGGCTCAATCACGGGATCCATTACGGATGCTCAGACGGGAGAAGGGTTGCCTGGCGCAACTGTTTTTCTGCCTGAACTAAGTCTCGGTCAATCGACCAATCTCGACGGAGAGTACACCATCAACAATGTGCCTGCCGGTACCCACAATGTTCGGGTTACCTATGTAGGTTATGTTGCACGTACTGTTTCTGTCACCGTTACTGCTGGTGCTACCACTACGCTGAACGTTGAGCTGCAGCCCGACCGGCTTGAGCTTCGCGATCTTGTAGTCACCGGTTATGGCGTAATGCCACGCCGTGAAGTAACGGGTTCTATTGCACAGGTTCGTGGCGAGCAAATCGCTGACCTTCCTGTACAAACCTTTGACAGCGCCATTCAGGGCCGTGCTGCCGGTGTAACCATTACATCTGCTTCCGGTCAGCCGGGTGGAGCCCTTCGCGTGCGTGTTCGCGGTACAGGTTCTATCACAGCCGGTAATGATCCGCTGTATGTAGTGGACGGTGTTCCCGTAACAGTAAATACGGATGTTTCTACACAGGCGTCATCGAATGCGCTTGCTGCTATTGATCCAAACGACATCGAATCAATCGAGATCCTCAAGGACGCCGCTGCTGCTTCTATTTATGGTGCTCAGGCTGCCAATGGTGTAGTTCTTATTACTACCCGTCGTGGGCAGGCTGGCCGTACGCAGTTTCAGGTCTCTTCTCAGGTCGGGGTTCGTGAAGCAATCAACAAGTATGATATGCTTACCGGCCAGGAGTGGGTAGCCATGCAGATCGAAGGCCGTCGTAATGACGCAATTGTGAATGCCCGTCGGGGTATCCCAACAGCGCTCAACAACCCTGATACACAGGAAAATAACTTCCGTAACAGTGCTCTTGTCAGAAATGAACTCATCGATTTCCCTGAGTTTGATTCAGAAGCTGAAGCCAGAGATTTTGTAAACAGCCTCACGCTGGACGAATTCCTTGCTTTTGTACCTAACTACGACTGGCAGGATGCCATCTATCGTACAGGTAACACCCGCAACGTTTCGGTAAGCGCCCGCGGTGGTACGGATCAGACACGTTTCTTTGTTTCCGGTTCTTATGAATACCAGGAAGCACAAATCATCATGTCTAACTTCGAGCGTTTCAACGTTCGTACGAACCTTGATCACCGTGCAACCGATTTCTTCTCCATCGAAACCAGTATTGCACTTGCTTCCACAAGCCAGTTCGGTTCTATTTCTGATGGTAACTTCATTAATGGCCCGTTTTTCGCAGCGCCTTATTCGGTACCTATTCAGCCGATCTTTAATGAAGATGGTACCTTTAATGAGAATGTTACCGGTGATTACAACATCATTCAGGGTGTAAATCTTGAAAAACGTGAAGGCCGCACCAATCAGGTTATTGGTAACCTTGCAGCCAACTTCCAGCTTACCCCAAATCTCGTTTTGCGTTCCTTTGTGGGTATCGATTACCGCAACGTGCGTGACACCAACGTGCGCCCGCCGGAAATTCCTTCCTTTGCTGGCTTTGGTGGTCAGGTATTCGAAGCAAACCGCGACGTTGCCAACT
Organism: Cyclonatronum proteinivorum; assembly: GCF_003353065.1. Taxonomy (GTDB): domain Bacteria; phylum Bacteroidota; class Rhodothermia; order Balneolales; family Cyclonatronaceae; genus Cyclonatronum; species Cyclonatronum proteinivorum. Next base: position 1,169,934 of record NZ_CP027806.1, read on the forward strand.
GGAACACCAACCACACCCTGTCTTATTTCAACACCTTTGATGATATCCACAGTGTGTCTGGTGTAGGTGGTTTTGAGTATCGTCAGCAGCAGCGTGAATCCTTCACGGCTACGGGCCGCGGTTTTGGTAGTGGTCTTTTCGGCACCCTGCAAAGTGCGGCTGATCCGTTCGGTGTTAGCGGCTTTTTTACCGAGTTCCGTATTGCTGGTTTCTTCGGTCAGGTTCGCTATGATTACGACAAGCGCTACTTCGCCACAGCCACCATGCGTTACGATGGTTCTTCCCGTTTCGGTGACGATACCAAATGGGGTCTGTTTTACTCCGGGTCATTGGGATGGGAAATTTCCCGTGAGCGTTTTCTCGAGAACGTTGACTGGCTCGATCAGCTTCAGCTTCGCGTGAGCTATGGTGTAACCGGTAACTCAGAAATCGGAAACTTTGCTTCCCGCTCCCTCTTCGGTAGTTCAGGTACGTACAATGGCGTTTCTGGTCTCCGTGCGTCACAGCTCGGAAACAACCGCCTGACCTGGGAAGAAGCCAGTACCCTTAACCTGGGCTTGAACTGGGCCCTTCTTGAAGGCCGCTTCTACGGTGCTGTTGATGTATTCCGTACATCAAACGATCGTCTTCTCCTGAATGACTTCCTCTTTTCAGATTCCGGCTTCGGTTCTTTTGTCAACAACGTTGGTGAAGTTCGCAATGAAGGTATCGAAATTGAAATTGGTGGTACCCTCGTAAACTGGGAAGGCCTTCGCTGGACGTCTGATTTCAACATCACATTCCAGAGAAACGAAGTAATCGATCTCGGTGATGCGGATTTCCTTTTCCCAACTTTTGCTGATGGTGTTACCCGTCGGGTTGATGTAGGTCAGCCACTGTTTGCTGAGCGTTTATTCCGTTTTGCCGGTATAAACCCGGCTGATGGTCGTGGTATGTGGTACGACCGCAATGGCAACATCACCTACAGCCCGGTTGATGAAGATGCTGACTTTGTCGGCGCTGCATTCCCCGATATTATTGGTGGATGGAACAATACCATTGCCTACGCAGGCTTCACCCTTGATGTGTTCTTCCAGTACAGCCTGGGTCAGGACAGCTTCAAGCAGCAGGAAGGCTTCTTCCTCGATGGAACCATTTTCCGTGGACGTGGCCTTACCCGCCGTACCCTCGACAGATGGCAGCGTCCTGGTGATATCACCGATATGCCTAAAGCTTCTGCCCGTCAGTCAGAAGGTGGTACTGATGCCGACTTCTTCTTCACTCCGTCTACTTGGCACCTTGAAGATGTAGGTTATATCCGTCTGAAGTCTGCTTCGCTATCTTATCAGCTGCCTACCAATATTGTAAGTCAGGTTGGCCTTTCCAACGCGCGTGTATTTGTTCAGGGTCTTAACCTGATCACCTGGACCAACTACCGTGGCCTTGACCCGGAAATTGTAGAGGTTGCGAATGCTCCGTTCCCGCAGCCGCGTATTTACTCTGCCGGCGTTACGCTGCAATTCTAAATTTTAGAACAGATAACTATGTTAAAAAAAATTGCAACATTAGCAGCGGTGGGTTTTGGCGCGCTTACATTTTATGCGTGCGACTCCCTGCTCGACACCCAACCGAGACAGTCTATCAGCCCTGAAGTAGCGCTTGATGATATCACGGGTATTCGTGGTATTGCCGCTTCTGCTTATAACAGACTGGTTAGTACAACTGCCTACAGCAACACCCGTGTTGCTGCACCAGAAGTGCTGGCTGACAACGGGGTTCAGAATCCTGCTGGTACGCCATCCGGTCGCTATGTATCTCAGGCGATTAATACCGTAGGTACAGGTGTAGGTGGCTGGGGGCTCTACTATGGCATGATCAATGACACCAACTACATCCTGAGTGTTATTGATGATTTGGACGCGCCCCCAATTGAGCGCAACCGCATTAAAGGGGAAATGCTTTTCCTGCGTGCGCTTGCCTATCATGACCTGAGTAAATCATACGGTTATGAGCCGGGCCGAGAGATTGATGGATGGGATCACTCTGTTATTATTCGTACAGCTCCAACCTCTGTTGTCGAAGAAGCACAGGTGCCCTTCCCGCGTGCAAGTAACGTTGAAGTTTATGAGCAAATTGAAAGCGATCTGCTTGAATCTATTGCGTTGCTGAGCGAGTTTGGCGGAACCAATCGCTTTCTGGCTAACCGTGCTGCCGCAGATGCCCTTCTGGCAAGGGTTTACCTGTATTGGGGCCGTTATGCTGATGCCGTTCAGGCTGCAACAAATGCGATGGAAACACCGCTTGGTGCGGCACTTTCTACACCAGTTTCAGCAGGAAATATCTTTAACTCAACCTCAACTGCTCCGGGTCTGGAATCTTTCTTCGAACTTCGCATAACCTCGAATGAGTTTGGAGGCGCCGTTAACGATGGTTTGGCTTCCTTATTCACGCCGGCTCAGTGGTTTGATATTGTGCCTTCTGAGGAGCTGAAAGCCATTTATGATGCTACCAGTGATGTCCGTTTTCTTGAAGGTAGTGACGGAATCATTACCGGCTGGTACAGCAACCGTCGTCAGTTAGCCAGCGGCGCGCTTGCTCCTGCTCAGACGCACAGCATCAAATTCAACCAAAGCGTTGAGAGTTCAATAGATAACACGCCAATTCTGCGTTTTGCCGAAGCCCTGCTTAACAGAGCTGAATCTTACGCCAGACTCGGACAAGACGCCAATGCTTTGGCAGATCTGAATTTGTTGCGTGTCAACCGTGGCCTTGATGAGGTCAACCTCTCAGGATTTGAACTGCTGGAAGAAATTCTGGTAGAGCGTCGTCGTGAGCTCGCTTTTGAAGGTCACCGCTGGTTCGATCTCAAGCGCCTCAATGAAGCGCTCGAGAAGCCTGAAGCTTCAGGTGTTGGTATTATCGCCCCATCTGATTTCAGATGGTTAAGCCAGGTACCGATAACCCAGGTTGCTGCAAGTAACGGAGTAATTCTTCAGAACCCCGGCTATGCCGATGACGAAGATTAATCCCTTTCCTTATAACCGACAAAAAGATTTAGACCATGTTCAATAAACTGATAATTCTCGTTGGTTTTGCAGTTGCCGGACTCATGCTTACTTCCTGTTTCGACGATAACGTCATTACCTATGATGGTCCGTTGCAAATGGAAATTAAGCCCGGGAGTGTATCTGCACCCAACATTCAGCAAGGGCAGCCCATTGTAGTGAGCGTTCAGCTCATCGGGCCACTCCAAACGGAGACCCATACCGGCTCATTTAACTTTGTTCCGGATGAATCATTCGCAGTTGTATCTCAAAACAGCGCAACCGAAGATGAAGGTGATTTCCTGTACGATATTGAGTACGGTACACACTTCCTTCTCGATGGTTGTGACTTCACAAGTACAAATACCTGCGAATTTGAAATCACACCCGCTGATAGCCTCGTCAAAGACTTCGTGTTAACATGGAATCTTGACAACATCAGAACAAGAAGCCGTAATACCGTTATTTTTGAACTTCAGGACGAACCCGCTGGCGCTTCCTACCAGGTTGCTCCGAATTTGGTTCGCAGCGTTGTTCAGGGTACACGCGGTAACAACTAATTGACAGGCTGATATAAACAGCTTTGTTTGTTAAGAAGCCGCTTCGTGAGTCTATTCGCGAAGCGGCTTTTTTTATATGCGCCTTTCTGGGGAAATAACCTAGTTTGTACCTTATTAACCGTCACATCAGTGAATATCAAAACAATCTCCGAAGCCTTACGTTTGCTGTAAATGCACTAAGAATGTAAACCCAGCACGGTAATGTAATTCCTTGCTAAGTGAATGTTTCAGAGTGCATATATGCTTATTATTAAGTTGCCAAAAACAAATATTACTTAGTCTATGCTTTACTCCCGTTCTATACTATCCCTCTCACTGCTTATTGTTTTTTTTGGTGTTACTCCTGTAACAAGCACAGCCCAGGATGCCGGCCAAAGAGCCAACACCGATAATCTTTTACGCGGAAATTCGGTCATCATTACTTCCCCTTTACGTGCTACGGGTGTAGTTGGCAGTCCGTATTTTTCTGATGCCTGGCTCGCTGCTGATATCCAACTCAACAATGGTCAGGTGCTTGAAGAAGTCCGCTCCCGCTATAACGTTTGGAGCGATGCCATTGAAGTTGTACATCGTGCAGATACCCTTCAGTTAAGTGAAGTGCTTGTTCGCGGCTTTACTTTCATTATGCCGGGCGGCCATGAAGTTTCCTTCCAAAACCGTGTTGGCGTAATGCCCGGTGAATTTGGCCGGAATGCCTATCTGCAGGTGTTATATGAGGGCGAGCACGCCGGCGTTTTTAAGCGACATACCAAAGTGATCCGCGAAGCTCAGCAAGGTGCTTCAGGATTTGGGTTTGTAGAACGCCATGATTCAATCGAGTCTCGTGAGATGCTGCTGTTCCAGGACGCTGATGGCGAATTCCACCGCGTGAGGCTAAACCGTCGTAACGTGCTGCGCTTATTTGGTGATCATGACAGCGATATACGTGCCTATGCAAGGCAGCACAACCTTGATTTCAGGTCCGAATCCGATTTTATCCGCATGGTTCAGCAGTACAACAGTTTACTTTAACGCCATCCCCTGATTTTCATTAAAAAGTATAAAGCCGGTCGCTCCCTCTTTCAATGTTGGGGCGACCGGCTTTTTTGTTTTCGGTGCTTCTGTGCTCTATTTGCGTTCGGCGGGCTTACTACTTGTGGCTGGTAATGGGTCTTTGTTGTTCAGGGCGTGATTCATCAGGACCTGATGCGTAGCTACAGCGCTGTCTTCGCCGTTTTTGGGCACCCGCTTATAGCTGCTGTCGGCTGTCAGTGCCCAGCGCTGCTGATTGTCATTGAGCTGTACCTGAAATATGAACCGAAGGTATTTTTTCAGCTGAAGATTTTCTACAGGGGTTATGGCTTCAACCCGCGCGTCAAGGTTCCGGTGCATAATATCAGCGCTGCCAATAAGATACACGTGGTTATCGCTGTTGCGGAAGTAGTAAATTCTGGAATGCTCCAGAAAACGGCCGATAATAGAGTGAACCCGGATATTGTCACTCAGGTCCTTTATACCGGTTTTCAGCCTGCACACTCCGCGCACAATGAGGTCAATTTTGACACCCTGTGTACTCGCATAGTATAGTGACTGAATCAGCTGCGGATCTTCAAGGCTGTTCATTTTCAGGATGATGCGCGACGGCTTATTGGCCTTGGCTGCCTTCACCTCATGCATGATATAGTCATAAATGCCACTCCTCAGATAGTTCGGTGCCACAAGAAGCTTACGGTAGGTCTGATTCGGCGCATAGCCCGTCAGGAAATTAAACAGGTCTGATACATCGGAAGTAAGTGCCGGATCGCAGGTAAACAGGCCGAGGTCTTCATACAGATTGGCCGTGCCGGGGTGATAGTTTCCGGTTCCGATATGGGCGTAACGGCGGAGTGTATCCCCCTCATCACGCACGATAATGGTGATTTTTGAATGAATTTTGAGCCCGGGAATGCCGTACGAAACATGAATGCCGGCCTTTTCAAGCTTCATTGCCCATTCCATATTTTGCTGTTCATCAAAGCGCGCCTTCAGTTCGACGAGTACCGCTACCTGTTTGCCCGCCTCAACCGCCTTCATGAGGGCATGCATAAGGGATGAATCAGTAGAAGTGCGGTAGAGTGTTTGCTTGATGGCGAGCACCTTAGGGTCAGCCGCAGCCTCCTGCACAAAGCGCTCCACAGAACTACTAAAGCTGTGGTAGGGATGATGCACCATGATGTCATTCTCCCTTATGGTGCTGAAAATATCTGCAGGGCCGTCTTCTCCTGTTTTTCGGAAGGCCGGGTGAAGTACCGGATTCCAGGTACTATACTTAAGATGCTCAAAACCGGCGATCTTCCCGAGCTGCATACAGTCCGCCAGCCCAATAGATCCCTCCATATCAAAAACATCCAACGGGTTGACATTCATCCGCTCCATCAGAATTTCTTTGATATGGGCTGGCATGTCAGCTTCGATTTCCAGGCGGACCACATCTGCAAAACGGCGTTCACGCAACTCTTCTTCAATAAGCTCGAGCAGGTCGTCGGCTTCTTCTTCATTGCGCTTCAGGTCTGCATTGCGCGAAACCCGGAAAATATGGGCCGACCTGACGGTTGCCCCAGGAAACAAATCACCCATACGCTCCCGGATAATCTGATCGATGTTGATCAGCACCGCTTTTTTGCCATTGTTTTCAATGGTGAACCAGCGCGGACGGTTATCCGGTACTTTGATGCGTGCAAAGATGCTTTCGCCCGTAACATCATCCACGATTTCAAGCGCGAAGGAGCGGCTTTTGTTTGAAATGAAGGGGAAAGGATGCGCCTGATCTACAATTAAGGGCGTGAGAATAGGGTAGAGTTGTGTATCAAAATAGTCGTTTACCTTTTTACGCTCTTTTTTGGTCAGGGTATCAAAGGTGCGGAATGTAATGCCTTCTTCCGCAAGGCGCGGCACAATTTCATTAAAAAAGCAGCTGCGGTACGCGTGTATCATCACCTTGACTTTCTTTCGGATGGCCTTGAGCTGCTCAAGTGGTGTGAGCCCGTCAACGGATAGTTTTTCAACCCCCGCCTGAAGCTGCCGCTTGAGTCCGCCCACTCTTTTTTGGAAGAATTCATCAAGATTGCTGCATACAATACCGATAAATTTGGCTTGTTCAAGCAGCGGGTTCGCGGGGTTACGGGCTTCGTCAAGCACCCTAAAGTTAAAATCGAGCCAGCTCAGCTCATAATTGTGGAAAAACTCCGGACCGTGGAGTTCAAGGTTATTTCCGGACAGTTTCTTATAGTTGTCTTTTTTCAAACTGTTAAGGTCAACCGGCAGCCGCCCGGGTTTTTGATACAGACTTGCGTCAAAGGTTTCCGGGTCGGGACTAAGGTCGTCGTGTTGGGGAAGTTCGGGGGTGGCCATAAGGGCAGGTTTAGTTGATGAAGGAAATCTTTTGAGAAAGATAGATAAGATTACAGCGGTTCAAAAATAAACCGCTCTTTCCCGGCCGTATTCCTTTAGAAATGTTCCCAGGCTTCTGTTATATTAAATCAAGGATTGTTATCAGATGACACCCGGCACACAGTGCGTTTGCCTGTCGGGATATTTTTGAATGAAGCGCTGTAGTGAGACAAGCGTAATTTTTGAGGATTAGGATTGGATTCATGAGCGAATACGCGATCATGCTGATGTCCTTTGCGGGCGGGGTAGCATTATTTTTGCTGGGCATGAAGATGCTTACAGACGGTCTCAAGCTGGCTGCCGGGGATACCTTGCGTAACCTGCTTGCCAAATATACCTCCACGCCCCTGAAAGGAGTATTCAGCGGGATACTGATTACTGCGATGGTGCAGTCCTCAAGCGCGGTTATTTTTGCGACAATCGGTTTTGTGAATGCGGGCTTAATGACGCTGCTCCAGGCTACCTACGTCATTTTTGGAAGTAACGTGGGCACAACGCTTACAGGCTGGATTGTTGCTACTGTGGGCTTCCGGCTGAATTTACAGCTTATGGCGCTGCCGCTGCTTGCAGTTGGGATGGCGCTTTGGCTGGCGAAGGGAACCACCAAAGCCGGCGCATTGGGACAGGCACTGGTTGGATTTAGTATTTTTTTCCTGGGGATTGATGTTCTTAAAAATACGTTTGAAGGGCTCGCGGACACTGTTCCTTTTGATACTCTTGGCGCCGGGTTTTGGGGGATGGCCCTGATGTTTTTAATCGGTATTCTGCTTACTTCCGTCATGCAGTCCTCAAGTGCAGCCATTGCGGTAGTCATCACAGCCGTGGCGACGGGTGTGGTACCCATTCAGGCAGCGGCTGTTTTGGTGATTGGCGCAGATATAGGCACAACTTCAACCGCTTTGTTTGCCGTGGTAGGTGCTACGGCCAATGCCAAACGGGCAGCTATGATGCATGTGTTGTTCAACCTGCTCAAGGGGCCGGTGGCGCTGCCGTTTGTGGGGGTGTATCTCGCGGGAATTTTCTGGGTGTTCGGACCTGATCTAAGCCCGGCGGTCACCATAGCTCTTTTTCATACAACTATAAAAGTTACGGGTCTGATTTTGTTGCTGCCGTTTGCGGCAAAGCTTACCGCTATGCTGGAGCAGCGGTTTACTGAAACGGAACAACAGGCCGGCAGTACCCGCTACCTGGATGACAACATCCTTGCTACTCCATCTCTGGCTATGAGCGCACTTATTTTTGAGCTCAAAAGAATTGGCCGGAAATCCCGAAAATTGGTTACCGGTACGCTCAAAAAGAAAAGAGATGTAGCCGAACTTCGTGAGAATGATGAGGTAATCCACGAACTCAGCTTTCTCACCGGCGAATATGTGCAGAAAATGCAGCGCAGCGATCTGGAACCGGAAAGCGCTGAAGTGCTGCCTAATGCGCTTCGCGTGCTGCAGTATTTCAGTGAAGCCCGGCAGCACGCGCTGGAGTCCGCTTCGATTATTCAATCCGGGGTGGAACTCCCGGCTGATGTGGCTGAGAGTTTCAAAATTCTGAAAGGGTTGATGCGCAGTTTCCTGAAAAAGGCAGACTCCGAGAAGGCGGGGTTTTCCATTGATGAGCTCGCAAAGCTGATTCAGCAGCTTGAAAGTACCTATGAGTCGGCTAAACTAACCGTACTTAAAGCGGGCAGCGACGGCAAAATCCCCATTTCGGAGATGGTAGTGCTCCATGATATCATCAGAGGGTACCGGCGTACCTGGGAGCAGTGTTTCAAAGCCGCGATGTATATGGATGGCTTCAACAACCTGATTGATCACGAACCCGGCACAGGCCCGCCGCTGATGGAACCCGAAAGCGTAGATTAAGCAGTGAGAAATTTACGGGAAGGAGGTAAGACAGCGAAGAGGTCCGGTTTTTTGCCGGGTCACATCTCCGGGTTTTCCTTCATGGCGTAAACCACAATTATGTCGGTTTTGCCTTAGGCAATAGCGGATGGAACGTCCGACATTATCCGCGTCTCCATCGTATTGCAGAGCGTAGCAGATGAAGCTCCCTTAACCCGCATTATCACAATTAAACAGAATTCATTAGCTACGTGTTAGTTTAAATTTGTCTTAACGAAAAAACACTGGTAGCCCAAATTTGGGTGTGGTATAAAGACGGCGAAATTTCCCCGCTGGCGGCGTTGAAGCTTAAAACTCATGCTCAGGGTACTTAGGTACCCCTCCGCTGAGTTTTAAGCTTCGCCTTGCCAGCAAGAAAATTTCTTGGTCAATAATGCGGGGCAAGCGGGTATTTTTCCGCCGAGAAGACGATTGAGGCACAATGCCCCCTACGGTGCTTTTCCAACACGGAAAGCCGATATTTTGGGAAGTTGCGTGAACCGCCCCGGTGCTGCCTTTTCACCATAAAAAAAGCCGGCTCTTTTACAAGAACCGGCTTGGATAAGGCAATGTCACGTTTTGAAGGGACCAATCAGGCGGTCTGCAGGGCGGGTACGTTGCGGCGCAGCAGCTCAAAGGATCCAAACATGGCGGTTGTGAAAAGCAGGTCGCCAATGAGAGTATAGTGGAAAAACGGAATGGCAAGCGTGTAGCTGGCAATGAGTCCTTCAAGGGTGAAAGGGTAGTACGGGCTGACAAGCCATACACCAAAGTTGGTGATCAGATAGAAGATGACCGAACCCGCTATGGAAGCACCGGCGACACGCATGGGGTTGATTTCTTTACCCAGCAAAATACCAAGCCCTACTATAATGCCGAAAGAGGCGTACACAAATAAGAGCGTGCTGTGAATGCCGATGAGCAGATCGCTGAGGAGCATGATGCCGAGGGGCAGTAAAAATGCAATACGTTTGTCGCTGAAATATGCACCGCCAAAAAGGGCCATTGCGGCTACAGGAGCGACATTCGGGGGGAATGGCAGAAATCTCGAAATAACGGCAAGGATGAGAATAAGGCTCAGAATCAAAAACTTTGGTTTCAGCATAAGGGTGAAGTCAATCCGGTAAATAGAAAGGGGTGAAATTTGCGTATTGTGAAAGATACAAGTTTCAGCGGAATCTTTCAGCCTGACAGTGAGAAAACAAGCTGCGCGGCGATTCAGAAAGTGCCGGGTGCGCCGAAGGCGTTGGTTGCTGCGTACAGCTGTCGTGCAGGGTGCCAGTAAATCGTAAGATCATCGCTCGCGGCCTGTTTGTTTTCGTCCAAAATGACGATTTCGAACAGGATCACTTCGTCGCGGTAGGGTGCTTGCGCGTATGCGCTGTAGCTAAAGCCGTATCCGTGCGGCGCAGGAACCTGTGCGATCAGCGGATCACCGTTGATATCGGTAATGGCCGTTTCGGTGATGCTGAGCAGCAGCTCGAGGCTTCCGTCCGTTTGTTGACTGAGCAGCTGCGCTTCCGTAATGATGCGGTCATAGCCCAGGCCCGTAAGTTCCTGTGATGCGGGTTCAGCAGATTCAGTGACAAGCAGGAAGTTGGGACTGCCATCATTATTGATATCACGACCATCTATGAGCAGTGTAAAGCTTGCCGGGAAGAGCTCATCGAGGAGTTCAGGGTTGGGGAGGCGGTCGGGATCAAGCTGCCGCGATTGATCCCTGAACTCGTCAGCGGATGTGATGCGCAGCGGAACGGGCTGTAGGTTTTCGGTCAGGTCTTGTTCATCCCACGGGAAAAATTGCTGCATAAAGCTCCAGCTCAGCCAAAGCAGCACGAGCACCATGAAAAAAATCAGGATGGTAACCAGCGAGCCCCTTTGGTTTTCTTTCCGCCGCTGTTTTTTCTTCTTGAGCATGAATGTCTTCTTGGGTTAAGTAGTGTCTGCGTCAATGCGTACCGGCTTAAGATACAAAAAGCGGGTTACAGGATTGGGGCGTAACACGCAGAAGCTTCAGATAAAGCCACAAAAAAAGCCGGACCTGCGTGAGCAAATCCGGCTTTCAAAAAAAATGGTCGCACGAAATTAGTTGTCGTGTACCTGCAGCATGATCTGAATATTCACATCGCCGCCAATTACAGCTGTTGAAGCCCAGTCGCCTACACCTACACCGAAGTCGTTGCGGTTAAGGCTGAGTTCGCCATGCAGACCGGCTACCATTACGCCTTCGCGCATAAGGTGATCTGTTACGCCAAGGAACTCAAACGGAAGCTCAACTTCACGGGTCACGTCTTTAATAGTGAGCTGACCGTGTGCGACAAAATTTTGGCCATCAACGTGACGCACATCGGTGCTGCGGAAGTGCATCATCGGAAACTCTTCTGCACCAAAAAAATCACCGGAACGTAGGTGATCATCACGGCGCTCAACATTGGTGTTTACGCTTGCTACGTTTACCTGAACATCGATTTCGCTCATTTCCGGCGCACTTGGGTTGAAGACGATGGTTCCGGAGAAGTCATTGAATGTTCCGGGCACTTTATTGAAAAAGTGGGATACAGTAAACAAGATGTTGCTGTGTGCCTGATCAATGTTCCAGCTCATCGGCTGATTATCACCATGATGATCGTTGGCAAATGCAGAACCGCTGAAAAGAAGGATTATGGCAAGAGTGGTTAGAAGCTTCATATCAGTAGGATTTTAGGGTTTTTGGAAATTAATTGTTGCAACAACTAACTATTCCCGGCTGGTACCCGTTCCTGAATACCCTAAAAAAAATATTTTCCAAAACTGCGCTATTTACTTGATTTAGCGGAATTCGTGTCATTTAATTTTTAATTCCATTAAAGAATCCCTATTCTGCAAGTTCATTAAACCGTACCATACGCAATACAAATAATTCTTTATGACACGTACGATCAAATCTATCGTAATGATATGCTTACTCACTTTTGGACTTTCGGCTGTCGCTATTGCACAGGCACCGACGCCAAATCCACAGATGCCGGCACAAATGCCGAATGTGGAAGTAAGCGATGATGAAATGAAATCCTTTGTTGAAATTACGATGGATGCACAGCAGATTCAGATGTTAGCCCAAACGGAAATGATTGAAATGGTTGAAGAAGCAGGTATTTCAGTTGAGCGTTTTAACGAGATCCTTACCGCCATGCAGAGCGGACAAAGCCAGGCTGACCTCGATATGAGCGAAGATGAGATGCAGCGTTTTGACAATGTGCTTGATGAACTTGAGACCGTTCAGGAAAAAGTTGAAGAGCAGATAATCGACGTTATTGAATCCAAGGGAATGGAGCTTGACCGCTTCCAGGAAATCAATTTTGCAATTCAAATGGACCCGGAGCTTCAGGAGAAGTTTCGTGAAGCAGCAATGGAATTAGAAAACGGCATGTAAGCCGTTCATTTTTTTCTTTCATGACGAAAGCCCGGAAGGTAGCCTATGTACTACTTTGCCGGGCTTTTCCATTTTGAGCCCCTGAGCCAGTAGCGCCACGGAAGCAGCGCGTCCTCTTCGGCGTCAGCACCAAGACCCACACGTGGGCCGGTCTCGATCTGAATCTCATTCCGATTCTGAAAACCATCGTTTTCAACCCAAATCAGGCTATCCTTACGGCACAAATCGTGACCGTTGTGCGCTTTGGAAAGCCCCATGGCTTGCGCCAGAATTCCCGGACCAGCTGTCAAGTTGCGAGCAGGCTTCTGCAGGTTTCGCCGCCTGAGCATGGCTTCCGTTCCGTACAAGGGTTCGAGCCCTCTGATAAGCACGGCGTCGGCAACTCCTTTCACATTAACCGAAATATTGAACAGGTGATGAATGCCATAGCACAGGTAAATGTAGGCGGTACCTCCGGCTTCATACATGGTTTTGGTTCTTTCAGTGAAGCGCCCTAAATGTGCATGGCAGGCCTTGTCGCCAACAGCGGCGTAGGCTTCCGTCTCAACGATCCTGCCTTGGGTAAGTACGCCGTCTATTTTCGTGCAAAGGACCTTACCGATTAACTCCTGTGCAATTAAGGTTACCGGTGACCGCTCATAAAAATCTCGCTCTAATCGCATTTTAAATTGAATCAAATTCGGATTGTGGGCCTGCAGCAAAGTTCAGATCGTGCAGCTGCATGGGCTTGATACCCAAAATGGAATGCTGCCGGCGGGCCTCCCGTTCCGACTGTCTGATATACCTATTTCTTATTATATGATTGAAGACGACAAGGTATGCGAACAAAGACTGATCAAATCATCTGTTAATTTTTACCTGACTCATTTCTAAAGCACTTTTATGAAAAGAAGTCCAATAAGGATCACTTCTTTTCACAATTATGATGCACCCGATAGATGTAGCGGTATTTGTGTTGTACATGGCAGGCGTGCTCGGCGTGGGGTTTTACTTCATGCGCCGCAATGCCGGGAATGAAGACTACTACCTTGGCGGCCGTAACATGGATTACAAGCATGTCGGTTTGTCCGTAGTAGCAACAGATGTGGGCGGAGGATTCTCCATCGGGTTAGGCGGTCTCGGCTTCGTGATGGGCATTTCCGGATCATGGATGCTCTTCACAGGCTTGATTGGTGCCTGGATGGCTGCCGTACTCCTCATTCCGAGAGTCAAGCCCATTGCAGATGCGCAGCGGTTCTATACCATGCCCGACCTCTTTGGCTATTTCTTCAGCAGCAAGGCCGCCATAATAGCGGGAGTCATTTCCGCGATTGGCTACCTGGGCTTTACCAGTTCGCAGATTCTGGCCGGGGCGGTACTGGCCTCGGCTACCTTCGACGGACTCAGCCTCAACACAGCCTTGTACGTGATGGGGTTTATCATCATTATATATACGGTGATGGGGGGCATAAAAGCGGTCATCTACACCGATACCTTTCAGTGGATTCTGTTGCTCGGCGGGCTCATTTTCATTGGCATACCGCTGGGCTATCAGGCGGTCGGCGGCTATGAAGCGATAGCGGCAACCGTTGCCCCCGAAATGCTGCGGCTGAGCAACATAAGCTGGCAGCAGATACTCAACTGGGGGATCACCATCATTCCTATCTGGTTTGTCGGGATGACGCTCTACCAGCGTATTTATGCCACCCGAAGCGTTGCCGAAGCTAAAAAAGCATGGTATCTGGCAGGCTTATTCGAATGGCCGGTCATGGCCTTTATGGGCGTTTTGCTTGGGCTTTTCGCCCGCGTTGCCGCAGATCAGGGTCTGTTTGCCTACCTCGGTTTTGCAGGCGTAGAAGGCATTCATCAGGAACAGGGGCTGCCGTTCCTGTTGCGCACCATTTTACCGGTAGGCCTGATGGGGCTGATGATGGCCGCCTATTTCTCCGCTATTATGTCAACGGCAGACAGCTGCCTGGTAGCCGCCTCAGGAAATATCACCGGTGACCTCCTCCGAAAGTGGATGGGCTTCGATTTGGATGACGCCCGCCTCATTCGTCTGTCTCAGCTGGTAACACTATTGCTGGGCGCGGCAGCCCTCATGCTGGCCGCCGCTATGGAAACCGTGCTCGACATCATGCTGTATTCCTATGCCGTGATGGTAAGCGGTTTGCTGGTACCCATCCTCGGGGGACTGTACTGGAAACGTGCCGGCAGCGAAGCCGCGATTGCGTCCATGCTCACCGGTGGCGGGCTCACCCTCTTGCTCACGCTGATACCGGAAATGCAGCGCGCCCGCGGTTCCGCAGAAATCCTTACCTTACCGCTCGGGCTTGATCCCATCATTTTTGGCATAACTGCCGCCGCAGCCGTATTCTTCATCACGGGTTTGATCAGGCCAAGAAAGCCATCCATCGAAAAAAATAATTCATCAGTTACACGCTAAAAGAAAACAACTATTTATGTTCGACTATCAGATACTCAATCCGGGCGAAGCCGAATCGCGCAAACAGGATGTTGAATCCGTCATTGACTTTTTATTTGAACACTTAGATCAGTTTGGGGACCCCCGCGAAGATATTGCCAAATGTGCAGCCTATGCGCTGAGCACCGAGCCCGGCTTTGGCGGCTTCATTGTGCGCGCCTGGGATACCGAAGCGCAGCGCGTTGCCGGTGCCGTAATCGTGAATGAAACCGGCATGAAGGACTATATTCCCGAAAATCTTCTCGTTTATATTGCGGTGCACAGCGGCTACCGCGGCAAAGGGCTGGGCAAAGGCCTCATGAAAAGGGCAATGGACCGCGCCGATGGCGATATTGCCCTGCATGTAGAGCCTGATAATCCCGCCCGCTATCTCTACGAAAAACTGGGCTTCACCAACAAATACCTCGAAATGCGCTGGAAACGCTCCTGAACCATGGCTTATCTCAAGCTCTACCGCGATAAACTTCTTCATAATTACAACTTTCTGAAAACCCGATTCGACGCCCGGAATATTGAGTGGGGCATTGTAACCAAGCTGTTTTGTGGCAATAAGCAAATGCTTAAAGAAGTCATCGACCTTGGTATCTATGAAATCCACGACTCCCGGATCAGCAACCTGAAGGCGGCCAAGGAAGTCAGCGAAGACATTCAGACCGTTTACATCAAGCCTCCTCCCAAAAAAATCATCGAAGATATCATACGCTGGGCCGATGTAAGCTTCGACTCCGATATTTCAACCATTCGCATGCTGTCAGAAGAAGCGGTTCGGCAGAATAAAACCCATAAAATCATCATCATGATTGAAATGGGAGATCTGCGGGAAGGCGTTGTGCGCGATGATCTTATCGACTTCTATGAACAGGTGTTTAACCTGCCTAACATCAGCGTAACCGGCCTCGGCACCAACCTGAACTGCCTGCACGGGGTAATGCCCAACACCGACAAGCTCATTCAGCTTACGCTCTACAAGCAAATCATCGAACTGAAGTTCAATAAAAAAATTCCGTGGATATCCGGCGGCACCTCGGTAACGGTCCCGCTCTTACTAAGGCATGAAATTCCCTCCGGAATCAACCATTTCCGGGTTGGGGAAGCCCTGTATTTCGGTCTTGATTTGTTCACCAATAAAACGATCGAAGGCATGGAAGACTCGGTGATGGAGCTTTACACCCAAATTATTGAGCTCCATGAGAAACCGCTGGTACCGAGCGGTGAACTCGGCCTCAACCCGCAGGGCAGCCGGGCAACCATTGATGAAAGCCTGTACGGCAAAAAAAGTCACCGCGCCATTCTGGATATCGGCTACCTTGATATCGACCCGAAATACCTCATTCCCATAAACGAAGATTTGGAAATCGTGGACGCCAGCTCGGATATGCTGGTCGTGAATGTAGGAGAAAACGAGCGCAATTATAAAGTAGGAGATTTTGTCCGTTTCCGGCTGCGCTACATGGGCGCGCTGGGGCTGATGAATTCCGCATACATTGATAAAGTTGTTGCGTAGCGGGTTTGTTTTTTTTCGGGTGATGGCTACTTTGGCCGAAACGAAACGCCGCTTGGCTCCCGCATTTTTTGAAAAGGGGAAGGCTAAGCCAACCTGGAAATGACCACAAAATTTCAGCTTTTGAACCTGCATAAGTTTCACCCGATCATGCGCTACAGCGAGCTCCTGCCGCTGCCGCGCATTTCCCTGGAATCCGGCTACAGCAGATTTCAGGAAACCGATGTCATCAGCGGGGCCGGCGGCTATCTCGAGTTTCGCCGGGGCATGTACACGTCTGAGCTTTTTGGCGGGGAACGCATTGTGCACATGGGTATCGATATCTGGGCCCCCGCGCATGAACCCGTTTTTGCCTTTGCCGATGGCCGCATTTGGGGATTCAGGGACAACAACAACGCCCTGGATTACGGCCCGACCATCATCACCGAGCATAAGCTTGGGACATATAAAATGTATGCGCTCTATGGTCATCTTAGCCGAAAGTCGCTGGAAGGTCTCAAAGCCGGTATGCCGGTTTCGGCGGGTCAGCGCCTGGGCTGGCTTGGCGATAAGACCGAAAACGGGGGATGGATTCCGCACCTGCATTTTCAGCTTTCGCGTGAAGAACCCGAGCTGCCCGATATGCCCGGCGTTGTTGCGCCGCAGGACCTCGAAGCCGCCGCCGCCCGCTACCCCGATCCCCGCATGGTTCTGGGCCCTGTGTATGTGTAAGGGGGTGTTTGTTTCGGTGGAAGGCTTCATAAACCTCATCAAGCCCCTGCGCAGTAATAAAGTATCTTTAGTGCCGCCAGTGCGGGCGCACAGCTGATTTCCAAAAATAATTACGTCCAAATTTCCCGACTGGTAACCCATGATTCAGGCCATAGAAGCGTACACCGAAGAACATTTGCCCCGCTGGATTCAAATGCGGCGAAAACTCCATCAGCTCGCCGAAGTTTCCGGTGAAGAAGCACAGACCGCAGCACAGCTTGAAAAATGGCTCAGGCAAACCGGGCCAGCCGCCTTACATACCAACCTGGGCGGGCAGGGAATAATCGCGGTTTACGGCCCCCAGGACGCGCCCAAACAAATCATGCTGCGTGCCGAACTCGACGCCCTGCCCATAGCGGATCCGCCGGAATGGGAGCACCGGGCCCATAACCCCGCCGCCGGGCACAAGTGCGGACACGACGGACACATGATGTTCCTGATAGCGCTGGCTGAATATTTCGGCGAAAATCCGCCGGAAGACTTTAGTATCATGCTTTTGTTTCAGCAGGCCGAAGAAACCGGAGACGGGGCTGCACAAATGATTGCAACGGAAACATTTGCGGCATTAAAGCCGGATGTAATTATTGCCTTACACAACCTTCCGGGGTACGCCCGACACGCAGTTGTGCTGCGAAGCGGCGTATTCGCTTCAGCCTCGACGGGCTTGCGCATAAAGCTGAAGGGCGCTACATCACATGCCGCACATCCTGATGATGGCATTTCGCCCGCCCCTGCGCTGTCGCAGCTCATGCAGCTCTTACCAGCCATCCCGGGGCAGCGCGCGCCGCTTCAGCAGATGGGGCTTGTTACGGTCGTGCATGCAAGGCTTGGTGAACAGGCCTTCGGTACAGCGCCCGGTGAAGCAGAGCTGATGGCGACCTTCCGCGCGCCGGAAACACATACAGTGCAGGCTATGCTTGGTACTGCCTGCAAATTAGCTAAGGGATTGGCCGTAACCTACGGCCTTGCTGTCGATTTCGAGTATAAAGAAGTATTTGAAGCTTCCGTAAACAATCCCGAACTGTGTCAGCGAACAGCAAAAATTGCCGAAAATTTAGGACTGGAAGTCCACTGGCGGGAAGCGCCCTTTATGTGGAGTGAAGATTTCGGGCGTTTCAGCAGATATGGCACAACTATATTATTCGGCCTCGGAGCAGGCCTGGAGCACCCGCAGCTTCATAGCGAAGGCTACGACTTTCCCGACGAACTTCTTCCCACAGGACTCAGGGTGTATGCAGGCCTGATTAACGACCTTGTGCATAACCCAAGAGCCTGAAAGCGCTTTTAAAGATGTAAGCGTATCCTTAACAAAGCCTGATTTAAGGGACGTCACCTGCATTTGATGTAACAGATCTTTCGTGTATTGTTAAGTCAGAAGGGGCTTTTTGAATTACTGTGCTGACGCCTCAGACCGTCAAAGCACTTAAAATCCGAAACACTATATTGCAAAAGAGACAAGGCTGTAAGCTGTTGAAGCCTCGCCATTAATATCGTATCCGGAATGCTTTATTGTAGGGTGCTATAAATCAGGGTTTTATCGCTGCCCCGAATTTATTGTGTAATCTTAAACTTTTTTTTTGCTTTAACTAAGGGTAAAACTATATTAACCGATCGTGACACGCGGAGTCGTGTTGCGGATGTAAGCATGTGTTAACAGGGTTCAGGCTTTAATGGACTGTAACGCTGTCACTCAACTAACTAAATTAACGAGGTCTCATAAACACTATGACGAAAAAGTTACTACTAACGATTATGCTGCTTGCGTTTCCGCTCGCGCTGCTTGCGCAGACCGGCAGTTTATCGGGTGTTGTTACCGATTCAGATACGCGGGAAGAGTTGCCGGGTGCAACGGTATTTCTCGTAGAACTGAACCGGGGTACAGCTACAAATATTGACGGCGAGTTTTCGCTTGAGAATATCCCCGTGGGCCAATACAGTGTATTGGTTACCTTTGTGGGATACCAGCGCTTTGAGCGCCGGATTACCATCAACGCCGGTGCCAATTCTTTAGATGTGGCACTTCGTGTAGACCGGTTTGGTCTCGAAGATATCGTTGTTACCGGGGTATTAGGGGATACGGAAGCACGCCGTACGCCATTTACCGTTGGCCGCGTAAGTGCCCGTGATCTTGAAATGGTACCCGGAAGCTCTCCTGTTGCCGCCCTTCGCGGTAAAGTTGCCGGAGTAAACATTGTACAGGGTAGCGGACAGCCGGGTTCTTCCCCCTCTGTTGTGCTACGCGGTATTACCTCGATTTCTGAAAGCAATGAGCCGCTTTACATTGTGGACGGTGTAATTTTGGCAGAAAGTGCTGTGGATATCGAATCTCTTGATATTGAAAGCATCGAAGTAATTAAAGGTGCAGCGGCAGCTTCTCTTTACGGTTCGCGCGCAGCTTCCGGTGTAATCAACATTCGCACCAATCGTGGTGCCAACCTCGCTGAAGGAACTACCCGTATTGTCGTTCGCAACGAGTTTGGGGTTAGCAGTGTTGAAAATCCCATTCGTACGAATCAGTCGCATGCGTTCCAAATGAGCGGAAACGCTGAGCTGCCATGGCTTGACAGCGACGGCAACCCAACCGCTGATAAAACAGAGCGTGTACTCGTAGGGCCTACAAATACTACATTCCTCGATCAGGCTTATCCGGTTGAGACCTTCGATAACTTCGACACGTTCTTCAATCCCGGGAATTTCTACACCAACTATGTGGCTATTTCTCAGCGTGTTGGCAATGTAAACTACCTTGCTTCTTTCAACAACACACAGCAGGATGGTGTACTTGATGCCCTCGACGGATACGGTCGTCGTAACGTACGTCTGAATATTGACAGCCGTGTTAGCGATATGCTCACACTCTCTGCAAGTGGTTACTATGCAGTTTCTACCCTCGATCAGATTCAGACCGGACCCGGCAGCCCGTTTTTTGGTCTGGCTTTTTCCGCTCCTGATATTGATCTCGGTGCCACAGATCCTGTTACCGGTCGCCTGCTCATTCAGCCTAATGAAGCATCCATCGAAGAAAATCCCCTCTATGAGGCTACATACAACGACCGTACGGACAACCGTACACGTATTATGGGTAGCTTTGAAGGCCGTTTCACGCCTTTCACGAACTTTGAGCTTGCTGCGAATCTGAGCTACGACCGCTCAAACCGTGAGTTTACCCGTTTCTGGCCTACATTCTGGGAGCAGATTGATCAGAATACCTACGCTGGTGGTGGATTGCTTCGTGATGCCCGCTTTAACGAAGCGCTTAATGCGAGTGTGAATGCAACCTATACCCATGATTTCGGACGTCTCCGCACCCGTACACAGGCCCGGATGCTTATCGAAACACAGGAATTCAGCCAGTTCAGTGCTGAAGGCCGTAATTTCGGTGTAGACAGGGTTCCAACACTGGGTAACACATCTTCTGATAATCAGATTCTTGGTAGTTCTACCTCTGAAGTAAAGTCAGAAGGCTATTATTTGATTACCAACTTTGACTATGATGGTCGTTACATTTTCGATGCGCTTGTGCGTCGCGATGGTAGCTCTTTGTTCGGTCCCGATGAAAGATGGCATACTTACTACCGCCTGAGCGCGGCTTACCTCATCAATGAGGAAGACTGGTTTGATGTTAATGGCATTGACGAGCTCAAAATTAATGCATCAGTAGGAACCGCCGGTGGTCGCCCGCGTTTCAGTGCACAATATGAAACATGGAGTGTTTCAGGTGACGCTGTTATTAAAAATGTACTGGGTAACAGAACGCTCAAGCCTGAGTTCTCCCGTGAAATTGAAGCAGGTTTGGAAGTTGGTTTCCTCAACCGTTTCCTCTTTAACTTCACCTATGCTCAGACGGAAACCAAAGATCAGCTGCTGTTGCTCCCGCTGGTAAGCTACTTTGGGTTTAGCAGCCAATGGCAAAACGCAGGTACCGTTGAGTCAAACACCATTGAGATGAGCCTGAGAACCTTCGCAATTCAGCGCCGGGATATGAGCCTCTCATTCAATGTATTGTTTGACCGTTCCGTGTCTGAGATTACTGAGTTTAATCGCCCGGCACAGCTGCATGGTCCTGATGTTCAGCAGGGCGCAGCATTCTACCGTCGTGCAGGCGAGCGTGTTGGTACGTTCTACGGCATCGGCTGGGCTACCGGCGTTTCTTCGCTGCCTGACAACATGCGTCAGCATGCCGACTTCTTCCAGCGCAATGACGACGGCTACTTTGTACCCGTTGGTCAGGGTGGTTCCTGGAGAGACGCCAACTGGGGCGAAACCGTTACCCTTCCTGACGGCACCGTACTCAACTGGGGTATCCCTGTTCGTCAGGTTAATGAAGAAGGTCAGAACTTTGTGAAACTCGGCAACGCTTTGCCCGACTTCAGCATGTCGTTCAGCACCAACTTCCGCTACAAAAACTTTAGTGTTTTTGCCTTGCTTGATGCGCAAATTGGTGGCGAAATCTACAATCAGACCCGTCAGTGGGCTTATCGCGACCTGATGCACTTTGATCAGGACCAGCGGGGTAAAGCCGATGACCGTAAGAAGCCAATCGCTTACTATGAGACGCTCTACGCACAAAACCTGACAAGCGGACACTTTGTAGAAGATGGAACCTACCTGAAGCTACGCGAGCTCGCCTTGCGCTACTCTTTTGATTCTTCACAACTTCAGCCCGTTTTCGGGAACGCAGTGAACAGAATCAATATTAGCCTTATCGGGCGTAACCTGCTCACATTTACTAACTATTCTGGTTTCGATCCGGAAGTTGGTCGTGAAAGCGCTACTGTTCTGCGCTTCGACTCTTTCGATTACCCAAACTTCCGTACGATAACGGGTAGTATCGAATTCCAATTCTAAAGCAAAACAGGAAATAAAATGACAAAATCAAACTTTTTGAGCCTGCTTGTACTTGCCGGCAGTTTACTGCTGCTCACAAGCTGTCTTGATTTAGATGTCGAAAACCCCAACGCTCCTGATACCGAAAGAGCTTTGAGCTCCCCGGATGATGTTGAATCATTTGTAGGTAGTCAGTATCAGCAGTGGTGGAACGGGACACAGAAAAATTACCCTGGTATGACCCTCGCCGTTATGAGCGGACACTCAACGTCATCATGGGGTAACTTTGGAATGTTTGACCTTGGCGCGGTACCCCGTCAGGCTTTCATTAACAGTCCGGCATACAACGACCGTTTTATGTCATCTACACCTTGGTCCAACATGTACACAGCTATATCTTCTGTGCACGATGTGATCAATGCTGTGAATGATGGTCTAACCTTTGAAGGTGATACGTCTAATCGTGTTGAGAGAATGCAGGCATTTGCCAGATTTGTGGAAGGTATCTCCTATGGGGTTCTTGCCAATCATTTCGACAGAGCTTTCATTGTAGATGAGAATACTGACCTCGATGCGGTAGCTCTTGGCGAGCTCGAACTCTCGCTTTCTGATTATCAGGAAGTACTTGCATACGCAATAGCCAAGCTTGATGAAGCAATTGCTATTGCAGAAAGCTCTACCTTTACGCTTCCTTCCGGTTGGGTTCGCGGGAATGCGCTTACAAGTGATGAACTTGCTAATCTTGCACGTGCGTACAAAGTTCGTTACATCGTGAGCAATGCCCGTACCCCAGCTGAAAGAGATGCCATAGATTGGGCGGAAATCGCAAGCCTTACCGAGCAGGTACTGAACGGTCCTGATCTCTTCGGCAATAGCGATAACGCGTTCATAGTTGAGGCAGATGGAGATTTCTGGTGGTCACGTCCGCATTCACTCATGCAAGATGCAACATGGCATCGGGCATTCTATCCGCTGATTGGCCTCTATGATACAAGCGGTCAGTTTGAGAATTGGATAAGTCTTCCCCTTGAGGATATCAATTCGCCACGCCGTGAGTTTATTCTTGCATCAGCCGACGCCCGTGTAAACGGTGTAAACGAAGATGGTGCCTTTGATGGCACCGTAGCAGGATCAGACTTCCGTCTTGGTGCTGCCAATAACTTCCCTGAAGCCCGTGGTTTGTGGAGACGCTCCCGTCACCATCACTTCCGCAACCGGGAAATGTATGACAATGGCTTTGTAGGTCCGATGCAGCACATGCGCCGTACTGAGATGACCATGAATCATGCCGAAGCCCAGCTTCGTCTCAATCCCGGAACGGTACTACAAATCGTTATCGACCTGGTAAACGAGACCCGTGTAGAGCGCGGTAACCTTCCTGCACTCACAGCTGCTGACGGCTGGGATTATGCATTCAATGCTATGCGCTACGAGTGGGGTATTGAAACCTATGCTACCCATGCAGGGCTGGAATACTATAATGTGCGCAGTTGGGGTAACTACAAAGGTAAAGACTTTGGCGCGCTGCTTTCCGGTACGCCAACCATGTTCCCCATCCCTGCGGCTGAACTCGAAATCCTTGAAATGGAATTCTATACGTTTGGCGGCGGTGGTGAAGGTAGTGCAGCACGCGGAACCATTGACGAAAATGGCTTGCGTGTGATGTCAGCTGCCATTCAGCGTTCCAATGAGCGTGCAAACGTACGCAACGTAACCAAAGAGTAAAATCGCCTCAGAACTGAATGTGAAGCATTAAATCATTCAGTAGTGAGAGATACTAATAAAGGCTGCCGGCACTTAGCCGGCAGCCTTTATTATTTTAGCGCCTGTCGTGAACGGCGTCAACTCAAGTTTTTTACCCGTTAAGCCCAAAGCAATAATGCGTAATTTATTTTCAGTAATCGTTCTAATCCTGTTAACGGTACCTGCCCTGATCAGCTGCGCCGGCTCCGGTCAGTCGGGAGAGCGGGAATATGTGTTCCGCTCAAATATCGGTAATGCAACCGAAATAGATATGCAACGCCTGATACCCCGCTATATATCACGAATAAACTTCGTTTTATACCGCGATAATGTGACCCTGGAGGGTACCTATTTCGAGACAGAATGGCGTGAACGTGCTTTGTTCGATGATGAAATTGAGCTGGGCGCAACGCAGGCTAGAAACATGATCATCATTTCAAGCAGATCGCCTACCGGTCAGGTTAGCCTCGCGCATAGGGCACAAATCGAAATTTATAATCAGGTCTACATACCTGATGAGGGGGGATGGGTTCGTTATGTGAGTACCCCTCAGGCAGAAGAATACTTCCGTGATATAAGCCGTCGCCTTGCTCAGGAACTCGAATCCGGGGTCCGGAATTTTTGACGAACAGACAGAGCGCTTTATGCAGCCTTAATAAATATGCGTTAGCTGAATCCTTGTATGTGTTCCATTTAAGCGCTGCATAAGGCACTCAGCACCCCGCGTAAGCCTAAACAAATTTCACGGTTCCTTGCTACACCCGTCTTTGGCAACGCTTTCTATTCCATCAGCAAATATAAATCACCGCCTTCACCGCCTTTCCCGTTTCGTTGCGAACATCGCAGCTTAATGGTACCCTTGCAAGCGTAAACCGGTAAAATCAAACGACGGTGCTGGCGGCATAACAGGCCCATGTAATTATCGCAGAACCTTCCGCCAGCTGCCGGGTACAGGCTTTAGGTTAACGCTTTGGAGGTTTGCTGCAGACTGATCATACTGAAAAAGGCCGGTACTGCCGCCGGTTTCTTCGGCTTTTTCAGCCATGATTTTGAGATTTTCAACAGAAGCGCCATAGTTGAGGTGTAAAAACTGAATGGCCTCATCGTCCAGCGGGATCTGATACACATTAAGCATGGTATGTGCCATCCGCTCTGCAGCTAAACCGGTATTGTTATCCGTATCTGTTACAAGCTGTTCGAACAGCTGCTGCTTTTGATATGCCGTCTGATCCGGACTTAGCTCTCCCAGGTAAATGGCCTTGGTCGAATTCAGGTTACGTTGTACCTCAGGCTTGGAAAGGCCAATCATTGGGGAGAGAACAAGTGCGGTTTCAATAACAAGCCTTCGCACGGTTTCGCAGCGCTCGTAGTAATCCGATTCATTTTTATCATCGTCTGCTGTTTGCGCTTTGGTGGTTTTCAAAAGTGCTGCAATACCATCATGACGGAAGTACCAGTTGAGATGACGGATAAGTTCATCTTT
Source organism: Cyclonatronum proteinivorum (assembly GCF_003353065.1). Classification (GTDB taxonomy): domain Bacteria; phylum Bacteroidota; class Rhodothermia; order Balneolales; family Cyclonatronaceae; genus Cyclonatronum; species Cyclonatronum proteinivorum. The sequence goes on from NZ_CP027806.1 coordinate 1,194,979, forward strand.
GTGTTCATCGCTCAGGCTGAGGGTTCGCTCCCTTACATCAATACCTTTTCTCATCCATCTGCTGCCGATAAAGCGATACACGACCGGATTTTTCCTGCTTTCTTTATCCCATCTCTGGATGGCAGCCGCATATTGTTCCTGTGCTTTTTTTACCTGAGCATATCCCTGCTGTGCGAGTTCATACAGCTTGAGCCCGTTTTTTAATACCAGCTTTTTTTCTTTCAGTTCGCCAGTGCTTTTACGGGCAGCTACATCCTGCCTTACAGACTGAGCAAGCTGATCTAATTCGTCAAACAAGTGCTCAGCAAGTGCTTCCGGTTTCAGTCCTTTGGGTATTCGGGTCTCATCGCAAACACCTGATTCACGCAGGTACGCAGCAAGCGCGAACAGCCTGTTCGACCCCTTTGCTCGTGCCATGTTCAGCGCGAGACGTTTTCTTTCCAGGCTGTCAAATGCTTCGGCAACAGACCAGTTGCCGCGGTATGAAAAATACAGAATCGGAAATTCTCTATCGCTGATGAGTTCAATACAGAGAATGATAAATTCCTCTGCATCCTTTAATGTAATCAGCCAGGGATCTTCTTTCTCTACCGCTGCAAAAATACGCTGAATAAAATACGGCTCACGAACTACCCCCTGACGCAGACTCTGACGTTTGACTTCACCAAAATGCTGGTTCAGAAGTAGGGCAGCGTCAGGTGAGGAAGCCTTAAGCTGTTCATATTGCCCCGAAATATAGGGTGAAAACCGGTTTTGCATATTATTTACATACGAAAAAAGGCCGGCTTTTCTGTAGGTATGTATTCGGCCTAAAATCAGACCCGTTTTGCGGTCTTTTGTGAGATCTGTGAAAGCTAAATAAACACCATAAGAGGAAAGCTCTACCCTCCGGATAAGCTGCAAAGCGGCTTCTCTTTTGGATTCAGAGCCTTCATACGCTTCAACCTGAAGGTTGCGGATGTCTAAGACGAGGCTTCCAAGCTCACCACAAACAAACTTCATATCAAGCTCCCGGGTCTTGCTTAAGTGCCCTCTCGTGGTGTCATACACTAATTTGGCAATCAAACCGGTCAGCCCCGAAAAAACCGTGAAGCTGATAAAATAAATCATGAGCTCTGTGGGAGGCATTTTTCCATAGCCGATATAATAGCCAAGCGTGAGTCCGATAGCTGTTACCGGACCTGCCGTCCAGAAGAGTTGCATGAGCGCTTTTGATAGGCGCATTTTGCGTAAGGTCCCGAATACCCGGCTGTTTTGAAAGGCTCCGGACTTATTCAGCTTAATAGTATTCAACAGGTTCTAAGTAATGTAAATTTAAAAGGAATGTTGCAGTGGGCAAATCAGAGTCAGGCAGTAAACCTTAAAATAAGATAAACCCAAACAAAAATAGCTATTATGTGCTGTAGAGCTGATTTATGCTGTAGACATCATGGCTTTTGGTCTTTAATAGCTATCTCATGGAAAATATTTATTTAATGCAAAAAAGTATACAATAATTAATAACTGTAAATAACTCGATAGTGTTGTCTCTCTGTCTTTTTTGATTTTAAAGATGATATACCTATTTTTAGGAGCTTTTGTTAGAATAATGATTAATAAATTGTTAACTCAAAAGTTGCGTGTACCTATGCAGAAATGGTATGCTAAATGCACATATTATAAAGACTGAAATAGTAGCAAATAAGTTGTCTACTAATAATAATGAGATCTATGCAGATATGTTATGAAATCTGTATAAAACAAAATCAAAGGAGTTCGCATGATTAAAAAAATACTAAGTTACACTTTATTATTGGCGTTATTGGTGCCATTTAAATTCAGTTCAGCAACCGTTAGCCCTGTACTTGGGGCATCACTAAGCAGTGATTCAGACGAGCCGTCTTTGCATGTAGGCGGAGCACTTCGTTTCAACTTATTGCTTCAAAACTACGAAAGTGATATTACGCCTAACAGCGGTACGTTTACGCTGGACACCTGGCGCTTAAATGCTGTCTACAATAACCCTGGTGGTATTGGAATGAATTTCGAATACCGCTTTTATCCCACATTTAACACACACTTTATAAAGCAGGCCTGGCTGCAATACGATTTCAGTCCGCAAACGCAGGCGCAGCTTGGGGTTACACAGGTTCCGTTTGGTAATCTGCAGTATAACTCCAACAACTGGTGGTTTAGCCTGAACTATTATGTAGGGCTCGAAGATGATCACGATATGGGGATTAAGTTTACCCATCGCACGGACAGCTGGCAGTGGGATTTTGCCTATTTCTTCCAGCCGGAACCTGCCGGACCTGCAAATGGTGAAGCTGCCTTTAATTTTGGCGGATCAGGCCGGTATTCCTATGATGTCATCCCCGATGGAGACCTGAGTCTGCAGGAGCGCAATCAGTTTAACGTGCGTGGTGCCTATCAGCTCCCCAATGGCGAAGTAGGTGCTTCCGTACAGTTTGGACAACTTTACAATGAAGTGCTGGATGAGTTTGATACCCGCTATGCACTGGCAGCGCATGCCAATCTCAACTACGGCAATTTCAACGTGAAGCCGCAGCTGACCTACTACAACATGAATGCCACAGACGACTTTGGGAATACCTCACCTGTGGTTAGAATGGGTGCGTACGGCTCACCCTATGATGTCGCAACAGACGCCCTTATTGCTACACTCGGCCTTGCGTATTCATACGATGTAGACTGGGGACCAGTCACCAATCTGCTTTTTTATAACGATTTTAGCTACATGGAGAAATATTTGGATGAGGACTTCGACGCCGAACACGTCATCCAGAATATTACAGGTGTATTGCTAAGTGCAGGCCCTGTATTCACCTATTTCGACATTGCACAGGGCTACAATCACCCTTGGCTAACCGATGATTTTGGTGTAGGCCTCGGCCCTGGTCATGGCGATTTAGGAGGTGAAGCGGAATACAATATCCGGTTTAACATCAATATTGGGTTTTACTTCTAAGTCATTTAGAAACAATAATGCAGGCACGGTGCTCATACGTTGTGCCGTGCCTGTTTACTGTACTGTAGCGGAACATGGCTCATGAAGCTATCCGGTAAAACCTAAACGGGGCTAAGTTTCAAGGCTTTTGCCTCTCTAAATCCTGATAAGCCCTTTACAGAAGGCACAGGTTCAAGCATTTCACAACAAAACTTAAAAAAATGAGCGAAAGTAATACGCCCAAACCAAAACCGAAAACGCCGCTGAAGAAAAGAGATACTTTCTTCACAGCCATGCACAAGCCGGTCTTTTGGCCGTCAATGATCTTAATTATGATACTCATCATTGGGACCATCGCCCTCGGCGATACCGCTGAAGGCTGGTTCAATGCTGCGCGGGTGAGTGTTACCGACTGGGGAAGCTGGCTGTTCGTGATCAGCGTGAACGCCTTTATTGTAATGAGTTTGTACTTTGCCTTTTCCAAATTCGGGAAAATTCGTCTTGGCGGGGACAAAGCAAAACCTGACTTCAGCACATCTGCCTGGTTTGCCATGCTCTTCAGCGCAGGTATGGGAATCGGCCTGATGTTTTTTGCAGTAGCTGAGCCGATGTGGCACCTTCTGTATCCGCCACATGCTGAAGTTGGTACGATAGAATCTGTGCGGGACTCCATGGGAGTTACCTTTTTGCACTGGGGACTTCACGCCTGGGCCATCTATGCCGTAGTAGGTCTCTCACTGGCATTTTTTGCCTTTAACCGCAAGCTGCCGCTTTCTTTCCGTTCGGTTTTTTACCCCCTGCTGGGTGACCGAATCAACGGCTGGATTGGCGATGTGATTGATATTCTTGCCGTTCTCGCTACCCTTTTCGGCCTCGCGACCTCCCTTGGTTTGGGTGCGGCACAGGCTGGTGCCGGTATGGAGTATGTATTTGGATTTGAAAACACAACTACCCTGCAAGTTATCATTATCGTTGTGGTAACTTTGGTGGCCATTGGCTCCGTAATTCTGGGTGTACAGAAAGGGGTTAAAGTGCTCAGTGAATTCAATATTCGCCTTGCGGGTCTGTTTCTGCTTGCCATTCTGGTTTTTGGCCCGACCTTATTCATTCTCGGCACATTTGTTCAAAGCACGGGGTATTATCTCCAAAATTTCTTTGAGTATGCAACCTGGGTTGAGGCTTTTGACGAAGACGGCAGCTTCATGCCAACCTGGACAGTCTTTTACTGGGCCTGGTGGATTTCATGGTCGCCTTATGTCGGAATGTTTATCGCGCGTATTTCAAGAGGCCGCACCGTTAGAGAATTTGTGATGGGTGTACTGATTGTACCTACTTCCGTTACTTTTCTCTGGATGAGTGGTTTCGGTGGTACGGCAATCTTCCTCGAAACAACCGGAATAGCTGAAATTGCTGCAGCTGTAGAGGCGGATCAGACTACATCTCTGTTTATCTTGCTTGATCAGTTCCCGCTTGCAATGATTACATCCTTCCTGGCCATTGTGCTGGTACTCAGCTTCTTTGTTACGTCCTCTGACTCCGGCTCTCTCGTAATTGACGGTCTTACTACCGGTGGTAAAATTGAGTCTCCTGTTTCCATGCGTACGTTCTGGGCATCTGCAGAAGGTGCTGTTGCTGCCGTACTTCTGATCGGAGGCGGGCTTGGAGCGCTTCAGGCGGCTTCAATCACTACAGGCTTGCCATTTGCTGTGTTGTTGATGATTATGTGTTACAGCCTTAACAAGGGGCTCTCACGCGAGTACGGCGAAATGACCGCCCGCGACCGTGATAAAGAGCGTGATGATTACCGCAGCCTCATTGGAAAGCTGGTAAAAGAACAGCGCGAAAAGAAATCCTCATAAATTAAATACCCTGAATTATGGAATTCAAACCCTTAAAGAAATGGGTAGCCTGTATTGATCTGACTACGATGGATCAGGCGCTCATTGGCTACATCGATTTTCTGGCTAAAATAATGAAGCCGGATTCGGTAAAGCTGCTGCACATCATCGAATCTTATGACGTTTTTCAGGACCTCATCGAGGAATTTCCTGAGCTTGAAACCGAAGAAGATCTCAATGAGCTGCTAAGCAATCAAATTACAGAAGAGGCGACCAAAGGTTTTACCGGTACGGACATCAACTTCGAAGTCGTCATTCAAAAAGGAAGCCCAACCGGTGAAATTATCCGGTATATTGAAAATCAACAGCCCGACCTGCTTATTCTGGGTAAAAAAGCCGGATACAAAGGGGAAGGCATCCTCGCTCAGCGTATTGTGAAGTACGTACCCTGTTCCGTTCTGTTCGTGCCAGAGACCTCCCGCTACACGCTCGAAAACATCACCGTACCGGTCGATTTTTCCGAGCAATCAGAGTTTGCTGCCCGTGCAGCGCTCAGTCTTGTGAAGCACAGCGGAGGGCGGGTAACGGCACAGCATTTGTACGACTACCCAAAGCAATTCTTCCCCTACATGCCTGATAAAAAAACCATGCGGAAGATGGATGAAGACCTTGCTGCGCAGCGGGAAGCCTTTCTGAATAAAATCAAAACGCCGGGCGAGACCGATCTTGATTTCAAACTCACCCTGCACAAAGATGGAAAAATGTCGGACAGCATTTACGAAATGTGTGTATCTACAAAATCAGATATGATTGTCGTTTTTGCTAAAGCCCGCAAAAACCTTCTTTCCATTATGAACGACAAGCTCCCTGAACGCATGGCACAGTATCCGTTTGGTATTCCGCTGCTCATCCTCAAAAACAAGGAAAGAAATCAGAAGCTTTTCAAAACCTTTTTGAAAGCTTAGCATGCTCAGTACGTAGTGCCACCGGCACAAAACGATAAAACAAGGCCACGGTTGTTTAATGACAGCCGTGGCCTTTTTTACATTTTGCCCTGCCACCCGATAATTTCTAAATCCGGAATCCGGAATCCGGGTTAATTTTCAAAGACCTCAAACGGAAGGGTGCGGCTTACCATCACTTCATCATTCTCATTCAGAAGACTGATTGTGAGCTCATAAGAACCGGACACGTAATCGCTTGTATCGATACTGATGAGATGATTGCCGCTGTTTTCGCGTGTCTCGAGTTCGAGAACCGTTGCCTGTGTTCGGCTTTGTCCGCGACTGAACAGGCGCTGCAGGGCGTTCCGCTGCTCTTTTGCGTCAACCTGATATTGCAGGCGGTAAATTATAGTGTCGTTTGGATTTTCTGAGTGCTCTGCGAGATAATGCAGCCCGTAAACATCAAAAAACAATTCAACCAGCGCACCCTGTGGAACCGCACGCCGTGAAGGCACAAAGAACGGGATCACATCGTCGCGGAAAGGGGTGAGCTGTTCATCATCGCTGAGCTCATCATGCACATAGCCCAGTACAATATCGCTAAACGCAGGCTGATTGACGGGCAGCGGATTGTCAAGTGATTCGAGTTTCAGGTCGATGTTTGTCTCTGCGAGCAAACTTCGCGGTACAGCCGGTGCAAGGGCATCTGTTCCCGCAATAAACTGCTGACCGCTGTAGGCTTCATTAAACAAAGTTGCGCTGATCCTGAATCCGTTGTCTTCCGCCCCTGCCTCCTCGTTCGCACGGATGAGAAAAGCCGATGAACCGGGGAGCATACGCCCGTCGGGGCCGAAACGATCAAAAAATACGGGCGGAAAATCGTGTGTGCGGTCCAAAAGCTGCCAGGAACCGGTGTAGGTGCTCACGCTGTGTCGCAGGTGATATTCCGGCTGTGCACCTGCTTCCTCGGTCTGCTGAAACCGGTTATAATCCTGCACGATACGGGTGTGAGGCATGGAGTACAAATAAACGAGCTCGATGGGAGCGCCTACTTCATCCAAAAAACGATACTGCCGGATTTCGAGCGGAATGTCTGAAAGCTCATCATACACGGAACTTATCTGAGGGGCAAGATTTCTGATGGCTTCGAGCTCATCCGCGTAACGGTATAAGAGGTAAGAATAGCCCGACTCCTGAATGATGGACTCATCACTCAGGAGGCGGTCGAAATAATCATAATAAATGTCCATGTAGGTGTCATCCACGAATCGCAGATCTTTGTACATGGAAAGCTGAATCAGGGGGCCGGCATTGAAGTTGAAATCTCCCATCCGCATCCGGCGCTCCCTGAATGCACTTTGCGGTATAAAGGATTCCGGTGAGGTTTGGAGGCCGTAGGTGCCGGTCTGTGCGTTTACCCCAAACATAAAGGTGACGTTTCTGCGTCCTGGCCATGCGCGGTTTTCATAAATCCAGATCTCATAGCGGTCTGAGATACGGGTAGTCAGCACATTGTCTGCGATCAGCTTCGCAAGATTATCCTTGAACATCTCATCTAAAATAAAGCCCATGAGTCCGCCCGGTTCATTGTCAAACCCACGGGACGGATTCTGCGCCTGCTCGCGCTCCTGCTGATTGATGATTTCTCCGGCAAAACCAAGAATATCGTTCACATTCATGGTGAAACTTCCTGTCTCAATGCGGTCAGCCGGCCCGTAACGCACGTATATCAGGCCACGGTCGTCTGTTCCGTACACGCTTGAACGGCTTCGGGTGAAGTGCTTCCGCGCGTAAGCAATGCGCTCCCAGTGCTCAATCAGTCGCTCGTTGAGGTTACTCGTGAGTACGGGATTGAGCTGCACAAAAAAACCGCGAATGCCGGCAAGTACATCGGGCGATCCTTCCTTAAGCCGGTTCACAAGCTCAGCATGAAGCGACTCAGGCATAAGGGGCGAAAGCCGGTCCAGCTCTTCAGCTATGTAGGGTTTGAAACGCTGAATGTCGCGGCTTTCCAATCCCCAAAAATAAAAATTGCTTGCCAGCGGATACAGACGCGAAAGCTGATGTTCGGTGATGGCTTCTATGGCCGCTATCCCGATCCGGAAATCAGCTTCTCCAAGCTGTTGCAGTCTTGCTTTTTCTTCAATCCACAGGTTAATCGCGTCATTAACGTTGCCTTCGGCTATCAGGGCGCGCCCCGCCTCGTACGCGTCCGCTTCGCTGTGCGGGATGGATGTGGCAGCATTGACGAATCCCGCGATTGACAAAAAAAGCGGGATGAATACCAGTATGCTGATCCGGAAAAAATATCTGTACATAAAACGGCGGGGTTGAAAGGCGGTAAAATCTTGTTTTTAGTAAATCAAAGCCGGGCTGAAATAGTTCATACACCTGCCGAACCAAGCTGCTTATTCCAGTACGGTTACCGTTATGGGATATCCGTCAGAAAGGCGAACAGTGATCGGCTGTTCATCTGAGCGGCGAATGCGTAGCCTGCCTTGCAGCATGGTCATGGTAGGGCTTGGGTTGATATACTGAAAGTCGTCCCCGGACTGCCGACGCAGGAAATTACCCAGCTGAATCGCAATATCAAGACGCGTGAAAGACTCGGGAAGCCCCCTTTCTGCTGGACCGTTTTCACCGCCCGAGCCTACATTCTGATAAACGATGGTTGCCGGCAGGGCGTCAGGGGTGTTCAGCAACGCTTCATGCTGATCGATGTGTTCGAAGCGGATTCCGTCAATTTCAATCCAGCTGCCTCCGGAGATATCGCCGGGACCAGAATAATCCAGCTGAAGTAGCGTGCCGGTGTAAGTTCTGCTGCTGTCTGATTCGCAGCCCGTCCATATTAAAGAAATGGAAATTCCCAAAACCAGCCATGTAAGACGTTTCATGTAAGGTGTCAAATCGTGAAGGTTACCGCCAAGCGCGTTTTTTAAAATAGAAAATACGCGCTGAGAATGCAGGCGCAAAAAAATACAGAAAGTATGTTTTTCTCCTTCAAGCTACCGATATTAACAAAAAAACTGTACCAGCATAAATCTTACACTTTCTGTAAACTTAAATAAGGGAAGACCTCCGGGTTAAGAGATTGACGAATGTATAAATCCTGTTCAAGCCTGATTTTTATTTTGTGTGGACTGTTGGTAACCATGAGCTGTACTTCAGGGGAAAACCATGTTTACTATAGCTTTGAATGGCAGGATGAACAGGAATATCGCTGGGCAGCGCTTCCTGTTATGGACGGAGAAGCCACAGGCTTTCATAAAGTTACGCCCGTTTGGAGTGGCATTGATTTTGTAAACGGACTCACCGCTGATCAGATCGCGGATAACCGGAACTTGTTAAATGGTTCCGGTGTAGCTGCCGGCGACCTCACCGGTAACGGTTTTCCTGACCTGCTTTTTTTACGTTTGAATGGCCCGAACGTGCTGTATGAAAATAAAGGCGGGTTTAGGTTTCAGAATGTAACTGAAGGCTCCGGACTTGCCCTGCACGATCAATTCTCGACCGGGGCTCTGCTTGCTGACTTTAACGGAAACGGGCTTCTGGATGTCGTCATCACGGCCATCGGGAGTCCGAACCGGCTGTTCTTTAATCAGGGGGGAGGCGTGTTTGATGAAGTGCCCGGTGGCCTACCGGCTGACCGGACCTACGGCAGCATGACTGCGGCAGCGGGTGACCTCACCGGAAACGGTGCCCTTGATGTGTACATCACCAACTTCAAAGAGCGCTCTGTCCGTGATTCGCACTGGGACCGCAACACCATGCGCCACATCGTTGAAACGCTGGATGACGGCAGTTTTCGGGTTCGGGAAGAATTTGAAGGTCATTACGAACTCAGCCTCCGCGACAATACGCTGGTGTGGTTCGAACAGGGCGAACCGGATCTCCTCTACCTCAATGATGGCGCCGGAAACTTCACCAAAGTCCCGCTCACTTCCGGCATGTTCCTCGATGAAGACGGCAATCCAGTCACCGAGATCATGCCCGACTGGGGCCTTGATGTCGGCATTCAGGACCTCACGGGAAACGGCTTACCCGATATCTTCGTGGCCAACGATTTCGAGTCGCCCGACCGTATCTGGATCAATCAGGGCGACGGCACCTTCCGTGCGCTGCCCGCGCTCGCCATTCGGAAAAGCAGCCTCTCGGCTATGGCAGTGGGATTCTCGGATTTGCAGCGAAACGGCCTCACCGATATGTTCGTGGTGGAAATGCTCAGCCGTTTCCATGAAGAGCGTCAGCGGCAGATGAGCACGCTCGCGCCCTCGCAGCAGCAGCCCGGCCTCTACGACGACCGCCCGCAGTTTCTGGGCAACACCCTCTACCTGAACCGCGGTGACAACACCTGGGCCGAGATCGCCGAGTATGCGGGCGTCCGCCGCTCCGAGTGGTCGTGGGGTACGGTCTTTTTGGATGTAACCCTCGACGGCTACGAAGACATCCTCATCACCAACGGACATTACTTTGACGTGCAGGATACCGACGCCAATACCGCCATTGGCGCCATGCTGCAGCGTCGTATGATCAGCGGCGAGCGCTATATGCTCGAGTACCCGCGCCTGCCCAACCACAACGCCGCTTTCCGCAACAACGGCGACCTTACCTTTACGGATGTCGGTGAAGACTGGGGCTTTGCCAGCCTCGACATTTCACACGGGATGGCGCTGGCCGACCTCAATCAGGATGGCTACACCGATGTCATCATCAACCGCGTGGACGAACCCGCGCTCATCCTCAAAAACCGCGCGACACAGCCCCGGATTGCGGTCAGGCTCAGGGGCACATCCCCCAACACCACCGCCATCGGCGCGCTGATCGAAGTGGAAGGCGGTCCCGTGCCGCAGTCCAAATACGTGCGCAGCGGCGGCACCTATCTTTCCAACAGCGAGTACAGCTACACCTTCGCCGCGGGGAATGCCGAAACCCTTCGCATCCGCGTGCGCTGGCCCGACGGTACCGAATCCGTGCTCGATGACGCCCGCCCCAACCGCATTTACGAAATCGACCAAAGCCGCGTGCAACCCGCCGCAGTAGCGGTTTCGGCCGCACCCGAAGATCCCGCGCCGCTCTTCCGTGACGTCACCGCTGCACTTGGTCACCGGCACCTGCAGCAGCGCTACGACGACTTCGGGCGTCAGCCGCTCCTGCCGTATCACCTGAGTCAGCACGGACCACTCACCGCCCTGATCGAAAACCCCGCTTCGGATCAGCCTACGCAACTCTTCATCACCGCTGCGCCAGGCGAACCGCTCAGCCATTATGCGCAAACCCGCGACGGACAGTGGCGTCAGACAAGCTTCACCCCCGATGTTCAGTTCGATGCCTTCGAAAAGTCGGCGGTTACCGGTTGGTATGATACCGACGGGCGGCTGCATCTTTTGGTCGGCTATTCAAACTACCATAGCGGCGCCGAAAGCGCCCCGGCAGCGGTCTACTACCTTTCTGATCAAAGTGGTACGCGGGTGCAGCAGGTCATCGAAGGTTTTGGCGCAACGGTAGGCGGACTGTATCTCGCCGACTACAGCGGCAACGGCTACCCCGATCTTCTTCTCACCGGACGCGTATTGCCGGGCCGCTATCCGGAAGCCGCTACTTCCCGCCTCTACCGCAATGAAGGCGGACGCTTCGTGCCGGATGACGCCAACAACGCCATCCTCCAAAACATCGGTCTCGTGCAGGGCGCGGTTTTCAGCGACCTCACCGGGGATGGAAAACCGGAGTTACTTCTCGCCCTTCGATGGGGTTCACTCCGCGTGCTGGGCTTCGACGCCGACCGCCGCTTCACCGACATCACCGCCTCGCTCGGCATTGAGTCCGGCAACGGCTGGTGGAACGGTATCACGACCGGCGACCTCACCGGCAACGGGCGCATGGACATCGTGGCAACCAACTGGGGTCTGAACCACCTCTACGCCTCCGCAACCGGCGGCGAAGCCTTCATTTTCTATGAAGATTTTTCCGGCATGGGCACGAACACGGTTATCGAAAGTTATCGGGATGAAGCGGGCCGTTTCCTGCCGCGCCGCAACTTTGAAATGCTTTCCCGAAACCCGCCCTTCATCCGGAATACCGCGCGCACCTTTACCAATTATGCGCAAATGGGCCTGCCGGAAATTCTGGGCCGTCCCCTCGAAACATTTGACAGGGCAGAAGCCACGCAGTTTGCCCACATACTTTTTTTACAGGATGAGGCGGGTCGTTTCCATCCTCAGGCCCTGCCACAGGAGGCGCAGTTCGCCCCGGCTTTCGAGCCCATCATCGCCGACTTCACCGGCGATGGCAATGAAGATGTCTTCCTGAGCCAGAACTTTTTTGCCTACATCCCCGAAACCCCGCGCAGCGACGCAGGCCGCGGTCTCCTCCTGCACGGTGACGGGAGCGGAAACCTGATTCCGGTGCCGGGGCAGGTGTCCGGCATTCTCGTGCACGGCGAACAGCGCGGGGCCTCAGCAGCCGACCTCACCGGCGATGGTCGTTTCGACCTGGTAGTGACCCAAAATGGTGCCGCAACCCGCGTACTGCACAACCAAGGCGCCAACCCGGGCCTCCGCGTCAGGCTCACCGGCCCTGAGACCAACCCCGTAGCTATTGGCACCCGCCTGCGCCTTCGGTATGATGATGACAGCTTCGGACCCGTCCGCGAGCTCCGCGCAACCGGCGGCTTCGGCTCCCAGCATGGCTACGTGCAGATCCTCGGCCTCCGCCCCGACCGACAACCCGCCGCTCTGCACCTCACCTGGCCCGACCAAACCCAAACCGAAATCCCCATCGAACCCGGACAGCGAGAAATCCAAATCCGTCACACCCCGTAAGGGCGACCCTTGTGGTCGCCCCGCGGAGTCCCGCACTACCCCGGCATCCAGGATCGCGCACCCTCGTGCTCGCCCCACGCAGTCCCATACCACCCACCCCACGGTCGTCCCGTCCCGAACCCATATCCACGTGTAGCGCCCCACTTGTAACCCTCCGCTGAACGCTTTCAAAGGGCATCCTGGTTTGATCACGAAGCACATCCTCATGAATTCTATGCCGCAAAACCCATGGCCGCTTTCATTCTTCCATTTCTGACGCTTCTCTTGTTACTTACGTTTGATATCAACTTCAACCAAATCAGCAATCCCGTGAGCTTTTACAGCACCGATGACCCTTCTCCCGAAAAATCAGACACATTAAACACAGAAGAAACCGTGCTGATCCGCTTTGGTCACGACGCGCCACAGTTCTGGCAGGTCGTAAATGACGGGGTGATGGGCGGCATCTCCCAAAGCCGGATTCGTCCGCTCGAAGCCGGTCATGCCGTATTCGAAGGTGTGGTATCGCTTGAGAACAACGGCGGCTTCGCTTCCATCCGGACAAGGGCATCGCAGCCGGTCGATCTTTCCGAATTCGACGGCCTTTCGATCAAAGCAAAGGGTGACAACAAAGTCTACTGCCTGCGCATCAAAACCGTGGAAAACGGACGCGTTACTTCTTATGCCTGGGAAGCCCGCTTCACGGCAGGTTCAGAATGGGAAACGCATCAGCTCTCCTTCGCCGATTTCCGTCCCGTATTTCGCGGACGCAACCTCCGGGACGTTCCGCCGCTCAATACCGCTGCCATTTTCGAAATCGGCCTCATGATCCGCGACGCACAGCAAGGCCCCTTCGCCCTCGAAGTAATGACGCTGGGGGTGCATTAAAAGACCCGCGCTAATAGCGCGCGAATTTAATGGCTCGGGCGTCTTGGGCGCGGATGATGTCATTTTGGAACAGGCAGGATTTCAGAAACGGCAATTGAAAATTCGGGTCGTGTCCCCCGCATGGTAGATACGCAATGCATTGCGTCTCTACGCCGGGGTTTTTGCATGTTTGTTACGGGCTGTACGCCGGGCCCGGCGGGCGCGCCTTCGGCGCTCGCGGGGGAGATGGGGTGGGGCGTGATGCGATTTCTATGAAGAATACACCGCTACGCGGCTGGACGCTGGTATTGGCATCGGGGCGTGTTGAAATCCGGATACCATGCATATAATCTTGTTTATCCTGTAAATCCTAAAAATCCTGTTCAAAAAATGGGCTGGTCGGGATTCGGCAATTGAAAATTCGGGTCGTGTCCCCGCATGGTAGAGACGCAATGCATTGCGTCTCTACGCTGGTGCTGTTGCGGGTTTGTTACGGGCTGTACGCCGGGCCCGGCGGGCGCGCCTTCGGCGCTTGCGGGGGAGATGGGGTGGGGCGTGATGCGATTACTATGAAGAATACACCGCTACGCGGCTGGTCGCTGGTATTGGCATCGGGGCGTGTTGAAATCCGGATACCATGCATATAATCTTGTTTATCCTGTAAATCCTAAAAATCCTGTTCAAAAAATGGGCTGGTCGGGATTCGGCAATTGAAAATTTGGGTCGTGTCCCCGCATGGTAGAGACGCAATGCATTGCGTCTCTACGCTGGTGCTGTTGCGGGTTTGTTACGGGCTGTACGCCGGGCCCGGCGGGCGCGCCTTCGGCGCTTGCGGGGGAGATGGGGTGGGGCGTGATGCGATTACTATGAAGAATACACCGCTACGCGGCTGGTCGCTGGTATTGGCATCGGGGCGTGTTGAAATCCGGATACCATCATATAATCTTGTTTATCCTGTAAATCCTAAAAATCCTGTTCAAAAAAAGAAGGGCATTCTCTTGGCTGCACAGGCTGAATATCCCTCCCAATAAAAACAAAACCCCGAAGCTGAAGCAGCTTCGGGGTTTGCTATCTCACGAAAAGATAACCGTTAAACCGGCATTTTGAATCAGTCCTGCAGGGTCGAGGTGTCGCCGGGGTCTTCGCCAAGGGCTTCGGCCTTGAGGAGGCGGCGGACGATTTTGCCGCTGCGGGTTTTGGGCAGCTCGGTTTTGAAGATGATCTCTGACGGTGTCGCGATCGGACCGAGCTCGCGGCGCACGTGATCGCGGAGCACGCCTTTGAGGTGATCTTTGGCTTCAAAGCCGGGCTTGAGCACCACGTAGGCCTGTATGCGTTCGCCTTTGACCTCATCCGGCAATCCTACAACTGCCGATTCCGCCACGGACTGATGTGTGAGGAAGGCGCTTTCCACTTCCGCGGTGCCGATTCGGTGACCGGCGACGTTCATCACATCGTCCGCGCGACCGAGTACGCAGAAGTAGCCGTCCTCATCATAAAACGCCACGTCCCCGCTTGTGTAGCAGCCGGGGAAGTCTTCCCAGTATTTTTGATAGCGCTCGTCGTTGTTCCAGATGGTGCGCATCATATAGGGGAGGGGGCGGCGGAGTACGAGCAGGCCGCCCTGATTCGGGCCGGTCGTTTCGCCGGCGGGTGTGACCACATCACAGCTTACGCCCGGCAAGGGCTTGCCGACTTTTCCGAGCTTCGCATCGAATGCGGGCAGGGTGCCAAGCACGGGCGATGCGACTTCAGTCTGCCACCAGTTGTCCACCACGAGACCGCGGTTTTTGAGGATGTTATCCTGCGCCCATTCGTGGGCTTCCGGGTTGAGGGGCTCGCCCGCGCAGGCCATCAGCCGCAGGGTGGAGACATCGTATTTATCGATAAATTCCTTGCCGAAGCGCATGAACATGCGGATGGCCGTAGGTGCCGTAAACATCACGTTGACGCCGAAGCGCTCTACGATTTTCCAGACCACACCGGGATCGGGGTAGTCGATACTGCCCTCCCGCGCGAGGATGGTAGCGCCGTTCACCATCGGACCGTACACGATATAGCTGTGCCCCACAATCCAGCCGATATCGGAGGTGCTCCAGAAAATGTCGGATTCTTTCACATTATAAAAGGCGCGGGTGAGGTAGTAGGTACCAACCATGTAGCCGCCGTGCACGTGTACGACACCTTTTGGCGTGCCGGTCGTCCCGCTTGTATAGAGGATGAAGAGAGGATCTTCAGCGTCCATTTCTTCAGGTTCGCACCATACCGGCTGCGGATCAACAAACTCATAGTAGTCGAATTCGCGCTCCGAGTTGATTTCCAGAAACGGCTCCTGACGCCGGTGTACGACCACGGTTTCCACAAAGTCGAGGTCTTCGATAGCACTGTCCACGATGGACTTGAGCCCGACCCGCTTGCCGCGCCGGAAGGTTACGTCTGAATAGATCACAACTTTCGCCTTGCTGTCCTCAATCCGGGATTTCAGTGCCTGAACGCCCATGCCCGCATACACGACGGAGTGTATGGCCCCGATGCGGGCGCAGGCCAGCATGGAGACGATGCCCTGCGGCGTGAGCGGCATGTAGATGATCACCCGGTCGCCCTTTTTGACGCCCCGGGATTTCAGCGCATTGGCCATTTGGCAAACCCGGCGCAGCAGGCGGTCGTAGGTCATCACGATCTCTTTGCCGTCTTCGGCAATCCAGATGAGCGCCACTTTCTGACGCTTCGGCCCTTTCACATGCCGGTCGAGCGCGTTGATGGTGATGTTGGTTGTGCCGCCCAAAAACCATTTGTGGCGCGGGGGCTTGAAGTCAAGCACCTTGTTGAAAGGCTTGATCCATTCGAGTTCGCGGGCGATCGCGCCCCAGAAGGCGTCCGGGTTTTGAATGGAGTGCCGGTAGAGCGAGTCGTATTCCTGAATGAGGCACTGCTGCAGCAGGCTGTCGGGTGCGGTGAGGGTTCTGGTTTCCTGAACCAGGGCTTCAATGGATGACATAAGCAGTTGAGGTAAGGGTTCTGAAAAAAGCGGTTTCCTGAAAAGCAGGAACAATTTTCAAAGTAGCAAATTTTCGCTAAAATTCCACTTTTCGCTTCTGTTTTTGTCATCCTGCGCGGCACTGTTTCACCATTCAGGCGGGGAGTTGCTTTGTTTTGGAACAGCCGGTACCAGTCCGATTTTCGGAATCTCTCACGGTGGGTATGCCTGCAGCTTGCTTTGCCTACATATCTTTCTCAATTTCATCTACAATGTAGGTTTTTTTGGAAATATCGAGGATGATTTGTTCGAACTCGTCTGCAGATTTGTTGATTTCCTCATATAGCTTTTCCTCACTCAGAAATTCAAAATCTTTATCAGCGAACAGGCTCATCAGCCCCTTGAGCCTTGCAAGCGGAGCGCGCACTAGATGTGACTGTTCCCATGAAATATCGCGGAGGGTTTTATTTTGCTTCAGAATTGCGTTCTGATATCTCATTTGCTGCGAAACATCCATCACAAATGAAGCAAACAGCAATTCTTCTTCAAATTCAAAACGCTGTACCTGCACCAAAACGTCGTAAGATGTGCCGTTTTTGCGCTTATGTCTTGCGTTAAACTGAATCTGCTGCTGTGTACCGTTCAAAAGAGGTTTAAGCTGTTCCTGAAAATCTTCTTCACTGAAGCCTTCTTTTATTTCCCAGGCTTTGAGCTGTATCAGCTCTTCGATTTTATACCCAAGATTGTGTAATGCCGCTTTATTTGCATTAATGAAATTAAAGGTGTTGCTGTCAAAGAAGTAAATCTCATTGAGTGATTCATTTACTACAAAGTCGAGCCGCCTGCTGTTACGCTCTCCTTCTTTTTGGGCGGTTACATCGCGTACAATAATCAGTATTTCAAGTTTACCGTACGGTACAAGCCGTGCTTCATAGTAGCAGGTAGTGCCATGAATATCAAGCTTATAGGAGTACTGCTGTGGTTCCTGTGTACGATGCGTCAGCATTAGCTTTTTTTCGAAATCTTCAGCAATATCTATGGGCAAAACCTTGTAGATCGAGCTGCCAACATAATCGGTTGGTTCATAAAGCAGTGCGTCGTCATCTTTAGTATAATATTCTGTGATACGCAAATCTACACCAACTACAAACATGAGGTCCGGGTTGGCCTGAAGTACGGCGGTCGTACGTTCAAGGGCCTGCCGTTCCTGCTGCTGTGCTTTGCGGAGTTCTGTAATCTCGGTGATGATACCACACAGGCCGGTTACTTCATCTTTTGAGTTGAAAATGGGAAACTTCACAGAGATGAAGAAACGGGCGTCGTCTCCCTGACCGAGTTGTTCTTCGGTTTCTACTGTTATCCGCTCGCCCATCACTTTATTATCGTTAGCTATGAAACCCTCAGCTGTTTCCGGGTCAAAAAGATCGTTGTCGTTTCTGCCAACAACCTGTTCGCGTTTGAGACCGGTTACTTCTTCCCACTTCTTGTTCACTGTGTGGTAAACCCCGCTGCGGTCTTTCACGGTGATGAGTGAACCGCTGTTCTCGAAAATATCGGTCAGAAACTGTTGCCGTTCGTCGAGTTCGTTTATCAGAGCTGTGCGCCACCAGGTGTTTTCTATCATGCTGGCAAACAAGGTGAGCAGGCCTACTTCATCATCCGTTTGCTCATGCGGGTGTTCTATCCATTTCAGGGCTAAAAAGCCGTGGTGCCCGCCGTTTTGCCTTAGGGGAATACTCATAAAGGTCTTAACCCCTTCCATTCCGGGGATTTCCCAAAAAGAGTCGTCTTCAGGAACAGATGAAGTGTCGCTCACAATTACCCAGCTGCCTTGTGCGTGTTTCCCGGGCAACTCCCCAAAGGATTGCAGCGGTTTCAACTGTCCGGGAGACACCTCAGATTCGTAGCCGGGCCGATCCCAATAGTGGGTTTTTCGACAGCTTTGATTTTCGAAATCATACTGATAAATGCTAAAGCGGGAGGCTCCGACAAATTCACCCAGGTTTTGCAGGGAGCGCGTAATCAGATCGTCGGTATTCTCAGGCAATACCGAGATGAACTCTGTGGCAATGCGGACAAACAACTCCTGTAGTTTAGCCTGATGCTGAAGCTTTTCAACCCTTTGTTTTTGCAGGGTAATATCCTGTACCGAACCCCAAAATGCGATACAGGTCTCGCCACGGTGCAGGCTTTTGCCAATGGAGCGAACCCACTTGACTTCACCTTTAGGGGTTTTGAGCTTAAGATCCAGATCATAGGGGGTACCGTTCGTAGTGCAATCTTCAACAGCCCGGCGTATGCGGCTTTGGCTGCGGCTTTCGTCTTCGACATATAAATTGATCAGAGCAGGAACCATGTCTGAGCCGGTGGCATCAACTCCAAGAATGCGGCGGGTCATGGCATCAAGCCTCGCCTCGTTGGTTTCCAGGTTCACATCCCAAAAGCCCAATTGCGCCAAAATTCCAATTTCCTCGGTGCGGTCATTAAGCTGCTGCAGGCGCAGGCTCTGTTCTTTGAGGGCGGTAATATCCGTGAAGGTTGTGTACACCTGCCAGGGGGGCTTTTCTCCATCCCGAAATTCCGGACGAGCGTTAATCAATATCCAGACATGCTTGTTTTTTTCCGGATGGAAAATGCCCATCTCCACGTTTTCCACATTTTTTCCGGTTTTTAGAGCGACCATTGCCGGGTGGCTTTCCCCCGGGAAGGGGGAGCCATCGGCCTGAATGGCGTGCCAGCGGGGATCAGAGGAGGTGCGGCCCTGCATCTGATCGAGGGTGAGGCCCAGCAGGCGCTCGGCAGCAGGGTTTGCCCGGGTAATGTAGCCATCGGCGTTCTGATATACGACGCCGTCAGCCATCGACTCATACAGGTACGTCAATTCGCGTTCCCTCTCAGAAAGCGCTTCAGCCTGTGTTTTTCGGTTATGGCTGTTGATGAAAATTTCCGCAAGCATAAACGGAATATTCAGCTCATAGCTGAAGAAACGAGCACTAATGCTGCTGGCTTCAAAACCAAGATACCCCAGGAGTTCACCTTCTGTAACCAGCGGAACAATCAGGCTTTTGAGCTGTTTTTTCTGATTCAGCCATTCGATCACATCATTAACCTGAACCATTCGCCCGTCAAATGTTTGGAGCAGTATGGCAGAGCCGCCGTCCGGATAAGCGCCGGCGCCAAGCTTATGGAGAAGCTCATGCGGCGACTCCCAGGCATATTCAGGATTTCGCTGCCAGGTATGCCTGAAGTGAAATCCGTTGTCAGCTTTGTTTTTTCCAAGGATGAAGCTGCGGTCAACCCCCAGGGCTTTGCTTATGAGTTTAAGCGCTTTACTTAGCTCAGACTCCACGCGGTCAAGCGGGATGTTGATAAAGCGGGTAGAAAAGCGGGAGATAAGATTAAGCTGCTCTTCCTGCTCTTCCAGCTGTTTAATGCGTGTGCTTCGGCTCGTTGTGTTGGTGAGCGAAAAAATCAGCAGCTCCGTGTTGGGAATGTGCGTGAATTCAATAAAAGCGACTTCCCCGTTACGCAGCCGGACTTCAAAGTCCATATCCGGCAGGCTGTCCCCTTCTGCCGGCACAACCTTATCAATAGCGTTTTGCCATATTTCCCGGATGTTAGCACGATAATCCGGGTCGGGATATGCCAGCGTGTGCCATTCTTCCAAGATTGAAAAATCATCGGTTGAATAGCCGGTAAGCGCGGTAAACTGTTTGTTGAGCTGCACCAGCCTGCCTTCGTAATCAAAAACCATGAGCGCCAGCGGAATCTGATTGAAGAGCGCATGCAGATTGCGGTCATACAAGTTTGCGGTGTTCAGGTAATCCAGGACTTCCGTAACATCAAGTACAACTCCTTCGGTTAAGCGTGCGCTGCCATCGGGGTGACGCCGGGTTTGTGCTTGTTCATAAACGACACGGATTACGCCGTCCGGGCGGATGATGCGGTGCAGAAGCTCATATTTTTTGTCGTCGGCGAGGTGATTTTCGAAGGCCTCCCGCACATATCCGCGGTCTTCAGCCGGCAGGACGTTAAAAAAAGCCTCATAGTTCGGAACCTCATCTTCTTTGCTGATACCAAACATATCATACACCTCATCCGACCAGGTGAGGGTGCCACTTGCAACGTCGAGCTGCCAGGTGCCAACCCGTGTGAACTGACTGAGTTCGCCGAATAGTTGTTGCGGATTTTTTTCTTTAAGTGAAGAAGGCGCTGATGGTTGTTTAGGAAGACCGGAATCGCTGACAGCGGGTGTGCCGGGAAACAGCAATAGCAGAAAGGTTCTGCCGGTATCTCCATTGCCTGATGTTGTATCGAATGTTTGCCTTAACTCAGCCTGATGGGTAAAAGCACGCTTGTCCCGCTTTAGTACCAACGAAAACAAGACGGCTTGCTCTGTTTGCTCGCCGCTGTTAAGCAGGTCGCGTTGCTCCTTAAGGTTTGTATAGAAATCAGGTTCCATCACATCCTCAAGCCGTTTACCCTTTTGATGATGAAAATCTCTAATACCTGTATACCGGCTGAAGCACGCGTTCATGCCAGCTATAGTCATATCCGTATCAAACTGAAGAATGCCCAGGTGAGCGCTTTCAGATAACCCATTTACGTGATTGTGTTGCAGCATGAGTAAAAAAGTAAGTATAAACCTTTAATGATATACCAAGGGGTGTGTATGTATTATTACTGTAAATGTATCAGTGTATATATCTATGCATATACTTTTTAGGATTACAGCTTGGGATGGTACTATGTGTAAAGCATAATCTTTCAATATAAACATGTATACACAGCTGTCCAACAAAGGCTGTGTTTTCTTTGTATATTCTAATCATAACGGAATCAGAACCGCAAGTTCCTGGCTTGTTGTAGAGCGCGGTCGCTTTAGCTAAATTTGGTGTTAATTTGCGTCCGGGCTTTCGGTCTTCACACATCCCGTTTGTTCGGGATGTTTTTCTGTTGTTCCGGATGTCTATTTTTAATTAAATACAAAAATATCATACTATTATGAGTTCAATACTTTTCCCGTCAAAGGCTGTATTGTTTTTTTCTTTACTCGTTTCAGGTCTCCTGCTGAGTGCCTGCGGAGGTGAAACGGAAACTGTCCCTGCCGAAGAACAGGCTGCGGCCGAGCAGGCCTATGAGGTGCGGGGCTTTTTCATGGAAACAGATGAGGCCAATCAGATTATCAGTATTCTCCATGAAGAGATCCCCGACGTAATGCGTGCTATGCGGATGCGCATGATTCTTGAAGATCAGGAAGGCGCTGAAGGCCTCGAGCGCGGCGACATGATCTCGTTTACGATGGTTCGTATCGGTAACTCCTGGTACGTACGTAATATCACGCAGCTGCCTGAAGATACGGAGCTTGATATTCCTGAAAACCTTCTTGAGATGCTGTAATCGCACCTTCGTTATTTCGCTTTAAAGGTGATGATTGTTTATAGCCTTGCATACACACCGTTTACAGGTGTTTTGCAGGGCTTTTTTTTGGTCATGATGGGGATGTCCTGCATTTCATAATACGCGGCATGTGAAGGGATGCACGGTTTTCCGGCACATGCTGTCCTTACAGGGCAGGTGCGAATGAGAGATTGCTTTCTGTCTCAGCACGGATGGGTTTGATGCGGCACCTGTTCCGGTTGATATGCCGCCTTTTCAGGGTTGTGCATGCGGGGCCGGGCTGTGCATCCGTGCATGCCGCATTTTTTGAACAGCATGGGTTTCGGTGTCGTAATGTACCCCGTAACTATGGGGCGAACCCTTGTGGTCGGGCCTACTGAAGCCGGGGCTGTGAGTCATAAAACCCGCGTGCAGGACGCGCACCTTCACGAGCGGTCCAGGAAATGCGTCTTCCCCTTCACATCATCAAAGGAAGACGCAATAACCAGGCTTTCGAAGCCGTAGCGGTTGTTGACGGTGTCGCGGGCACGGAACAGGTTGCGGAGTTTTTCATCTTCCCGGAAAAAGAGCTCGAGCTGACCGCTTGCGTCAAGATCGAGGGTGCTGATGCCAAAACCGCGGATACGCTGCCCGTGCCGCAGGTAGTGCTGCACGACCGGCATAAGGGCCTGAAGCGCGGTTCGGGTAACGTAGTCATCGAGGTTGGTCAGGCCTGCCGTTGCGAAAACGATCTGTACGCCGCGCCAGCTTTCGTCCTGAAAGCGCAGGTAGCTCGAAAACCGGCGTGCGCGCCGGTTGTAGCCGCGCATGCGGTAGCATAGCTGCCGTACGGATTTGATGATTTCACCCCGGACAGCTTCCGGGTCGGTCGTCCATTGGGAGAAGGTGTGCATGTAGGTGACTTCTTCGGGCACGTGCGCGGGCGGATCGGCTACAATGGCGCGGTCGAGGCCGCAGACGGTTTCCCAGAGCATACGTCCGAAGTAGGCCCCGAACAGCTTCTGAAACGGCCCGCGACCTTTGGCGATTGCTTCACCGATGGTGCGCAGGCCGGCCTGTTCGAGGCGGGCAAAGCGCCGGCTGCCGATGCCCCATACTTCATCGAGCTGCAGCGGGTGTATGAGCTGCCGTTCCGCGGCTTCGTCGAGCACCAGAGTAAGGCCGTTAGGTTTTACGAGATCGGAAGCCAGTTTGGCGTAGGTTTTGGAGCGGGCAATGCCTACGGAACAAAACAGGGCCGTGGCTTCGTACAGCTCCCGCTTGATGCGCTGACCGAAGCGGCGTAGCTCATCTTCGGTATGACCAATCATAAAGGTAAGGTCGAGGAAGTACTCATCCATCGAGTAGCCTTCCACATCAGCGGCATAGCGGTCGAGCACTTCCCGGATTTGTTTGCTGATGGCCTGATATTTTTCATAGTGCACCTGCATAAATACCACGTACGGACAGAGCTGTACGGCTTCGAAGGCGCTCATGCCTGTTTTGACCCCGAATTTCCGGGCTTCATAGCTTGAGGTAGCCACAATGCCCCGGGGCGTGCCATCAGGTTTGCGCCAGCCGCCTACGACCAGCGGCAGCCCCTGAAGGTCGTAGGATACCTGCTCCACCTGTGCGTAAAAGCAATTCATGTCGAGGTGAAGGTAGAGCCGGGGTTTGTTTCGCCGGTGTCGCTGCTCTGCCGAGATGGTGTTGTACAGCGTGATGCGATGCACGTTCCGGGTGAGGTCGTATGCGCCGGGGTTGAGCGTATCCATATCCTAAATTACATATATCACACATATAGTGATGTAAAATTTTCGGGACGCCCAACGACATGCCGTTTTTAGCTGTCAGATGATGTCACTGTACTTTGGCTAAGTTACGGGTCTGCATAAACTTCGGTGCGGGCCTGCATGTCACGTGAAATAATGGCAAGGCTGTACTGACGATTTAGCGGAGGGCTTGCGGGATTAAAGTATATGTGCGTAATATGTGCAAGTGTCACTCCCAACGGAATATCAACAGAATTATGCAGGTAGCTAAGCTTGAAAAAATCAACGTTATTGCCGCATATGCCGGCTTTCGGACCGATAGTCTTACGCGGGCTATTACGCCCATCCGCTTTATGCTCACCAACGGAGACCGCCATCAGGTTGCAGAGGTGAAGCGCTCGTATTCGGAGCGTGTTGGCGACTCCCTGCACGTGCACTTCGTAGTGAAGACCAAAGAGAATCGTTATTTCGATATCGTGTACGACAGCAAGCGTATTACCTGGCTGCTTGTCGTAGAGCTTGAAGAAGCCCTGTTTACCGCGCAGGGAATGCAGTAGCCCGGCCGGCTGCGAAGCACCTGCCTGGTTCACTTTTGAAACCGGGATTTGCGGAAATGCCCGGATGTGCTTTAGTCGGAGTAGGCGAAATCGGAAGCGGGTTGCCTTTGCGGCACGAGATGCGGTTTGGGATGCCTTCCCGACGGGCTTCCTGTGGTACCCTGAACCTGCCCCGGATGCGGACATGGTACAAGCAAAACAGCCTGAGCTGCCCGTGAGCACATCCCCCGAAAAGAAGGCGCCGTACCTTGCGGACCTGCAAAAGCGGGCGGCGAAGAGGGAAATTGGAGCGGGTTTCTGCTGCGGACGGATCAGGTTTCCAACAAAAAAAGCCCCGCTGCGGGTACTGAGGTTTAGCGCTCAGTACCCTGCAGCGGGGCTTGTAGTGGGGTGTAGCTGAAGCCTGCCGGTTGGTTTCAGTCGGCTACGGGATTAGTCACCGATGGGGACGAGTCGTAATACGCGACCGTTGCTTTCGTCGATGATGTAAAGGAAGCCATCGGGGGCAAAGCGTACATCGCGAATCCGGGCAAGACCACTTACGAGGCGCTCTTCGTGTACCGCGCGCTCGTTTTCGAGGTCAACGACGATGCGGTTGAGGTGACGTCCTGCAAGGGCGCCGCTGAAAACGTTGCCGTTCCAGCCTTCATAGCGGCTGCTGTTATGCACGATGGCCATACCGGAGGGGGCGATGGAGGGGGTCCAGTGATGGAGGGGCTGTTCCATGCCAACAGCGGCCGTATCCGGGCTGATGGGGCTTCCGTCGTAGTCGATGCCGTGTGTAATAACCGGCCAGCCGTAATTGCGGCCCCGGCGCAGGATGTTGATTTCATCGCCGCCGCGCGGACCGTGCTCGTGCGACCATACTTCACCGGTTTCCGGATGTACAACCATGCCCTGAATGTTACGGTTGCCAAGTGTAAAGATTTCGGGCATGCCGTCGCTGGTGTTTACGAAAGGGTTGTCGCGGGGCACGCGGCCATCATCATACAGACGAAAGCTTTTTCCGGCATGGTTGGTTACGAGCTGTGCATTTTCCATCACGCCGCGGTCGCCAATGGCAAAGTAGAGGTAGCCGTCTGCGTCAAAAACGATGCGGCTGCCAAAGTGAAAGGGCCGGGCTGTGTTGGGGTGACCGCGGAAAATTTCTTCGAAATCATGCAGCATGTAGCCGTCGAGGCGTCCGCGACCGATGGCCGTGTTGGAGGTGCCGGCCTGCGAGTAGGAGTAGGCGATGTACACCAGCTGATTGCTGATGAAATCAGGGTGCAGGGCTACATCAAGGAGGCCGCCCTGATTGCGGTTGAAGACGGTAGGGGTGCCGCCTATGATTTGCGGGCTGAGTTCGCCGTCTTCTACGATGCGGAGGTTGCCGGATTTTTCCGTTATGAGTACGCGCCCGTCGGGCAGAAAGGCCAGCGCCCAGGCGTCGTTGAGTCCGTCAACAACGGTTTGAAGCCAGAAGGTGACTTCTTCTGATTGGAAGACGTTGCCGGAGATTTCTTCGGTTGGGAAGTAAAAGTCATCGGGCAGATGCTGCGCGTTAGCTTCAGCTGAAAAAAAGGCAATTACTCCGGCTACCAGTGCCGCTGTTAATACAGTTGCGTTAAGTCTCATGAGTTAAGTAAAAAAGCTGTTTATGGTTTCGGTTGAAGATGCACATGTTATAAGAACTAATCTAACAAATTAGCGGATAATTTACCGCGGTGATTCGTAATATCGCAGCCGGAAAAGGGATTTCAGCTTTTTTTGACAAAAAGGAGGAAACGGGGACAGCCTGTTGTTTACCGCAGCTTCATCAAAAGCATGTAAAAAAGGTGCGCAGGGTAGTGCTTGCCTGATGAGACCGGCATTCTGCCGCATAAATGCCATATTGCCGGATGATCCGGCACAAAAAAAAAGCCCGACCGTCGCAATGACAGCCGGGCTTTGGAAATTCAGGTGTATGGGTCCTGAATTTTGCTCGGGGAATTAGTTGGTTTCGCCGTCGCGGTTGTAATCGTACCCATCAGCGTTGCTCATGATCTGTGCTACGATAGTGAGCAGGATACCGTAAATCACTTTAGAAGAAACGTCAGCGATGGTGTAGGTGAGCTGACGACCAACTACAGCAGCTTCAGCAGCAAGACCGGTGAGTGAGGGCTCGAGTCCTGGCGGAATGAGGTACGGCATCAGGTAGGCACCCGGGTAGAGCATCCATGAGAAGAAGAATACCGTCCAGATGTAGCCCATGTAACGCTTGGCATCAGCGGGGATACCTTCAGAACCTTCAGCAATTACCTTCTTCATGGTGATAAGGATATCGATGAAGAAAATGGTAGAAACAGTACCCCAAACTACGAAGAGGGTGAAGTTGGTTACTTCGAAATACTGACCGATGTAACCGGTCACGATCATCATGGTACCGGAGAACCAGAAGCGGTTACGTACGGAAGAGAAGCTGCTCTTGGTGAGAGATACTACGAAGAGGATCTGGAAGAGAAGCATCGGTACGTCGATGAGCCAGTTCAGGTAACGGTAACCGTTGTTGAACAGCGCCGCGCCGTCAGCAAGGAAGTAGCGGCCCTGATCGGTATCAAAAGAAAATGCATTCACCCAGTTTTGTGCCTGAACGAAAAGCAGCAGGCCCGCTGATACCATTACGACAACGGAAAGTACTGCTGTTGTGCGGTACTTGGGTTGTACGGTTTTGATGGTTAGGATGAAGTAAATAAGCGCTGCAAACATCACAGCATACCCCACCGTTAGTACGTGTGCCACCATTTGGAACGACATTTCGGACAGTCCATTCTCGAGTCCGACGTAGTTCTCAAACGTTGCATTACCTAGTCTTTCTGTAGCTTGCATAGTCAGAGAGTTGGTTTATTAGTGAATTGTGCCACAAAGCGGTGTAGCGTTTTGGTGTTTTGGTGATCGCCTTGTGGTTAAGTATTGCGCATAACATGACCCTCTGTGTTTTCGTTTGGCTAAGCATTTATTTTTGTTCAAAAAAAAGGTTTTGAACTGTAAGTGTATGTGCAGCATTAACTTGAAGTAAGCGTTTTTTTGATATGCAGTAAAAAGATGCATCCCGGGTGAAGCGGGAGCTGATATTTCTGATAAAAGTTAAGGTGTTGCCGGATATGTAGTTAGGGGTTTGTTAAACGATTGGCATCTGTTTCATGGTTGATGCTGTCATTCCTCAACCTAAAAAAAATTAATATGATCGAAGTCCGGCGCAGTTTAGACCAAAACCTAAGCGAACTGTTTGGTTACCTTAAACGGGCAACTGCTGATACCCGCTCTCCTTTTCGTCAGCCGGTGCTTACAACCGTAGATGACAACGGTACCCCGCACAGCCGAATGCTCGTGCTTCGGGAAATAAATGCACCGCAGCATCTCATCTTCTTCACCGATGCGCGTACGCCGAAGGTTGCGCAGCTGCGGCAAAACCGAATGGCTTCTCTCTTATTCTGGGATCCGCGGAAGCGGGTGCAGCTTAGCATGCAGGTCGCAGTGCATATGGTAGAAGATGATGCGCGGCTTGCTTCCTATCGGGACCGGGTGAGGGGCCGGGCGCAGCAATCTTACACAACGGTACTGCCTCCGGGTACGCAGGTTCAGAAACCGGAGGATGCGGAAACCTGGACGGATTTTGAATCCGATAATCATTTCATGGTGCTGGAATGCCGGCCGGTTTCGCTCACGGTGCTGCAGCTTTCGGGGGAGCGGCATTTGCGGTTTGTAGCGGAGAAAAAGGGGGATGTTTGGGATGCTTCATGGGTTGTGCCTTAGCTGTATTATACTCAAGCGCTCACCGCTGACCAAAAAACAGGTGCTGCTGCTGACGCACCACAAGCTGTGGCCGGCCCTGATGTTCGCTGATTTCACCAACAGCGCAGACATAGCCCTGTGCAAACTGCCGGTGCGGCGCTTCGGTCCAGCGGCTGTAGTCGCGCTCCCAGACCACAACGGTGAAGCTTTGGTTCGGGTGCGGGGCACCGAAATTCAGAAAAACCGGGCTTCCGCCAATTTCCTGAGCAAGCCGGGCCTGCGCGACTTCCCCGCATACCTGCGCACGCTGCCCGATGTGATCAGCGGCCTGCGTATAATCCAGCGTTACGGCAGGGAGCTGTGAGGCGTCCGGGCGGATGACCCGCGAAAAGATGAGGCTGCCAATCATCAGGAGGGCAAATACGGGGATGAGGTAAATCAGGATCTTGCGAAGGCTGCGCATCAGCGGGGAGTTTGCGGGTGTTGGGTACGGAGGCATGATACGGACGGGAGCGCCTAACATCAAAAAGCAAGGACCTATGAGACCGATTTGGGAGGTGTGGAACCAGCACGAAAGACCGTGATGCTCTCGGAGTTCCCCCTAAAAAAACAAAGGCGGGATTAAACGGGCGGCCTGAGTCCGGAGAAAGGTGGTATAACCTAATCCGCAGGTTTGTATTTTAATTTAAAAAGCGCTACTATATGCGCATAAAGTAATATAGTTTTTTCCTTCAAAATACCAGCGGAGGTATGCTGATGTATTCCGAAAACGGAACCCTTACAGAAGCGCCCGATTATCAGAAAATGCTTGCGGAGCGGCTTGCGCAGCCGGAAACCGCGAAGGCCCTGATCGGGCTGCTCGACCGCATAGACACGGTCGAAACAGCGCTGAGTGCCGCGGAAGAAGTGCTCACAAAACTGCCTGAAATAATGCAGAGCATGCAGGAGGAATCGCGCATGCAGACGCGTCTGCGCGAAATGAATACCCTGTTTGACAAGCTTTCACAGCCCGAAGTGATGCGCGCCCTGGGCGGCATCATCGACAAGGCGGAGGTGCTGGAAACCGCAGTATCCGCGGTGGAGATGTTCACTGAAAAAGCCCCGGAGCTGATCGATTCTTTCCAGAATGAGTCCAAAGCGGGCGGTACGCTGGCGGAGCTTTCCCGATTGTCCGGCCTGCTTTCCGACCCGGATACCATGCGCAATGTGACAACAGTGGTGGAAAATCTTGATACCATTGCAACGCTCACGAGTGCGCTGGGCGAGGCGGAGCGCAAGCTGCCGGAGCTGTTCGCGTCGTTCAATTCCGAAAGTGATCTCGGTAAGACCATCCATCAGTACCTGATGCTGGGGCAGAAATTCGCCGACGACCGGGTCATCAACAACCTGAACAATCTGGTTGATAAAATTGAAAACCTTGATGCCGTGCTCAATATTCTGGATGAGGTTGTACGCAACAATCCCGAGCTGAAAGAGCCTAACAGCGTGACTGCGCGGAACATCAACGAGTTGTTCGAGCTGCTCACTAAGTCCATGAAAGATGAAGAAGCGACGATTCTGGAAACGGCCCGGGGCGGGATTGCCATCCTTGCGGAGGTGAACCGGATTTTACTTTCTCCGAAAATGCAGGTTGTTATCAGCGGGATTACAAGCGCCATGGAGTATGATAAAGATGAGGTGCCCGAAGTGGGGCCGATCAAGCTGATCAAAATGCTTTCCGATAAAAATACCCGCAAAACTTTGGGTCTGACTTCGCTGCTGGCCCACGAAATTGGCGGACAGCTCGATTATCTCGACTGTAACCGCGTCCGTGATTTTGATTCAAAACATCCTAAAAAATAAACGATTATGAGTACTTACACCGAACATGAAGTCGTCGTTGTCGGCGGCGGAACCGGCGGCATTATGGTTGCTGCACAGCTGCTGCGCAAAGACAAAGACCTGGACGTGGTGATTATAGAGCCCTCGGACGTCCACTATTATCAGGCAGCCTGGACCCTTGTGGGCGCCGGCACTTTTGAGAACAAGGAAACCAAGCGCCCGATGGCGGACTGTATCCCGCCCCGTGCCAAGTGGCTGAAGGACAGCGTGGCAAGCTTTGAGCCGGAGAAAAACCGCCTCACAACTGCCGGCGGCAAGGTGGTGAGCTACCGCTTTATGGTGCTCGCACCGGGCATCCAGATCAACTGGGATGCCGTCAAGGGCCTGCCCGAAGCGCTGAATAAAAACGGCGTGTGCAGTAATTACGACTATCACATGGCGCCCAACACCTGGAAGGCGATTCAGTCCACCAAAAAAGGTAAAGTGCTGTTTTCACAGCCGAATACGCCGATCAAGTGTGGCGGTGCCCCGCAGAAAATCATGTACCTGGCTGATGAGGCCTTCCGTAAGGCCGGCGTGCGGCAGGATGTGGACATCCACTTTTTCTCGCCGGGCACGGTTGTTTTCGGCGTTGAAGTGTTTGCGAAAACGCTCAAAAAAGTGATTAAGGAAAAAGACATCAATTTCCACCTCGGGCACAATCTCGTAGAGGTTCGCGGGGACGAAGGCATCGCGGTTTTTGATGTAACCGGCGAAGACGGCAGCGTTACGAAAAAAGAAGTGGAATTCAGCATGTTCCATGTCGTGCCGCCGATGAGCGCGCCCGATTTTGTGCGGAACAGCGCCCTCGCCGTAGAGGAAGGTCCCCTCAAGGGCTGGATTGACGTGGATCATCACACCCTGCAGCACATGCGTTTTGACAACGTGTTTGCCGTGGGCGATGCCGCCGCGCTGCCGACCGCCAAGACCGGCTCCGCCGTTCGGAAACAGGCGCCCGTTGTGGTCGAAAACCTGCTGCGCATCCGCGAGGCGCTCCTCACCGAAACCGAAGCCGGTGCGCTCAACAACAGCTACAACGGCTACAGCTCGTGTCCGCTCGTGACCGGCTACGGCAAAATGGTGCTCGCCGAGTTCGACTATCAGAATCAGCCCGACCCGACCTTCCCGTTCGATCAGAGCGAAGAGCGCTACGACATGTACGTCCTCAAAAAGTGGGGCCTCCCCTGGATGTACTGGAACCTGATGCTCAAAGGCAAGGCCTGATAAGCGCCGGGATTTACTAAAGAAAAAGCCGCCCGTATGTCTCTGAAAAGGCATCGGACGGCTTTTTTTGTGTCGCTGTGCCGGAACTCCGACAGCATGTGCAGCAGCCGGAATCATGCTGCCCTGCCATTTCAGGTGCCCGTTTTTTTGGGTGAATCCCGTGAGCATCACGGTCTTTCGTGACAGCCCGAAAGCCCCCAAACCTACGGCTGAGTCCCTTGCTTTGGGATGCGATGCGGCAGCGGGGTTGGCGCGCTGCAGGTCCGGATTTCCCGTGCCCATGTTGCGAGCTGAGAAGTGTTCGACATCGGCGATCCGGATATCCATCCCAGCGCATTCGTCGATAATGCTGACGGTGTTTCCCAAAAAATAACAGGAGTTCGGGTGAGAAGTGGAGTCGGAGAAGAATGCCGGATGCTATGGGGCATTATGGAGCTTGTCAAACCTGCGGAAGAAGCAACTGTTACGACTCAGTAGGGATGTTAGGTTAGGTTGACCAGGGGTTTATCAAAGCTGCTCCTGTTCCTTCTATGTCTTTTATATTTCTCGTTACAACCGTCATTCCATTAATAATTGCAGATACGGCAATCAAAGTATCAATAGCTGGGAGTGGTCGTCCCACTTTTTCCGATGATGCCAAAACCTTACCCCACTCATTAGCTACTTCTAAATTGATGCCGATAATACGATTTCTAAAGCGGAGTAAAAGGTCAAACTGAATCCATTTGATAAGCTGAGATTTTCTTTTCGAATCGGGTAATTTTTCGATTCCTTTATTTAACTCTCCGAAAGTAATCACACTTAAAAACAAACTATTTTCATTTTGTGCATTAAACCAGTTGATTACCTTCTCGTCAGGAGCAGGCTTAATCAGTTCTGATATGCAGCATGTATCAATCAGGTAGTTCATAACTCAAAATCACGGCCAAAAGATTTATCCCGGCTAAGGTCTACCCCGGAATTTGCCAGGGGTGAATTTCTGAAAAATGTTACCAATGACGTATCCGATGGTTCAAGTTTTTTGTAGTCTTCGGCCGAAAGCACAACAAAGCTGTCTTTCCCATACTCTGTAATAGTTTGAGGTCCTTCTTCCTTGGCTCTTCTTATGACTTCAGTAAATCTGTTCTTAGCGTCTTTTAAATGCCATTTTTTTCTTTTAGTAATCATATCATCTCCGTTTGGTTTATTGAATGGATGTAATTTAGAAACTCTTTTAGGAAGAATAAAATTTGATTGGTAGTGGGTTTGTTTCCGGCCTGTAGAGTCAACCAAAAATGCATCAACGGGTAGATTTGATATTTCAGGGAGCAACCCAGCCGCACTCCCCATTTCCATTGGTATTCATCCCGCATTACCCTTAATTTGTAAAATCCAGCACCGCTCATCCTATTTAAACCAAACTCAAAAACCATGATTTTCATCGAGAACGAAGGCATCACCGATCCCCGCATTAATCTTGCGCTGGAAGAATACGCGCTCAAAAATTTTCGGATCGGGCAGGATTTTTTGCTGTTTTACATCAATGCGCCCTCCATCATAATCGGGCGGAATCAGAACACGCTCGAAGAAATCAATCACGAATATGTGGAGCAGAACGGCATTCACGTGGTCCGGCGGATGAGCGGGGGCGGGGCAGTGTATCACGACCTCGGCAACCTGAATTTCAGCTTCATCACCGATTATGATATGAAGAGCCTGAATAATTTCGCCAAGTTTACAAGTCCCGTGATTAAGGTGCTGCGCGGGATGGGCGTTGATGCCGAGCTCAGCGGTCGAAACGATATCCTCGCCGAAGGCCGCAAAATTTCCGGCAATGCGCAGTACTCGACCACCAAGCGGATGTTCAGCCACGGCACCCTGCTGTTCGATACCGAGCTGGGAGAGGTCGCCAATGCGCTGAATGTAAAAATGAGCAAGATTCAGTCGAAGGGGCATAAGTCCGTGCGCAGCCGCGTGGCCAACATCAGTGAGTTCCTGAAGGAGCCGATGACGACCCTCGAATTCCGTGCCCGTCTGCTCAAAGGCTTGTTTGAGGAGCGGGATGATTTCGAGACCTATCACCTCACCGAGGCCGAATGGCAGGGGGTGTATCAGTTGCGGGACGAAAAGTACGGCAACTGGGACTGGAACTACGGACGCTCGCCCAAATTCAACATTCAGCGCGAACGCCGATTCCCCGTGGGTGAAATTGACCTGCGCCTGCAGGTCGAAAAGGGCATCATCGAAGAGATCACCATTTTCGGCGACTTCTTCGGCAAAGATCCGGTCGCGGAACTGGAGCAGCTGCTCACCGGTATCCGCTACGACAAACCGGCTATCACCGAAGCCCTAACCGACGTTGAAATCAGCCGCTTTTTCGGCGATGTCGCGAAGGATGATTTTATTGAGCTGATTTACGGGGCGGATGAGGAAGCGGGGTGAAGGTTGTTTCGGGCACGGAACAGAACAACTGACTGATTGAGGGCGAAGCACAGACACAGCCCTCGCGCATTTCACAAAAATTATCGAAGCAGGAAATCACCGGTTTCCTATTTTGCCCGTGTCAACTTTCCTTCGAAACGCCAAACGCAACCCGCCATGAAACCTCTCGCTTCCCGCACCGACGGACTCCGCCAAAGCGGCATCCGGGCCGTGACACAGCTCGTTAATCAGTACAACGGCATCAACATGGGGCAGGGCATCTGCGACCTGCCCGCGCCCGACCCGGTGAAGCAGGGCGCCATCGACGCCATCACGGGCGATCAGTCCGTGTACAGCTAACACAGCGGGATCTCGGAGCTGCGGCAGCGCACCCTGCGCAAGTTTCAGACCTTCAACCGGATTCCGTGCAGCAGCGAAGAGGAAGTGATGATCACCAACGGCTCAACCGGAGCCTTTGTCGCGGCCTGCCTCACCCTGCTCGAACCCGGCGATGAAGTCATTCAGTTTGAGCCCTTCTACGGCTATCACGTGCAGCTTTTGAAAGTGCTCGGCTTCAAACCCAAATTTGTGCCGCTGCGTGGACGAAGCTGGGAGGTGGATTTCGACGCCCTGCG
Organism: Cyclonatronum proteinivorum; assembly: GCF_003353065.1. Classification (GTDB taxonomy): domain Bacteria; phylum Bacteroidota; class Rhodothermia; order Balneolales; family Cyclonatronaceae; genus Cyclonatronum; species Cyclonatronum proteinivorum. The sequence goes on from NZ_CP027806.1 coordinate 1,228,929, forward strand.
CGCCGCCATTGGTCCCCGCACCAAAGCCGTAGTCGTCACCAACCCCGGCAACCCGAACGGGAAGGTCTGGCAGGAAGCCGAACTCAAACAGCTCCTGCGCGTGCTGCAGGAGCACGACCTCTGGGCCTTCACCGACGAGGTGTACGAGTTCATGACCTACGACGGCAACCGGCATCTTTCCCTCGCTGCCCTGCCCAGTGGCTGGGAGCGGACCGTCACCATGTCGAGCTTCTCCAAAACCTACAACATGACCGGCTGGCGGCTCGGCAGCGCAGTCGCGCCCGCGCACATCATCGAAAAAATGGGGCTCATCAACGACCTCATCTACATTTGTCCGCCTACTCCCTTGCAGCATGGCCTCGCGCAGGCCTTCGATTTACCCGAAAGCTACTTCACGCAGCTCGCCGCCGATTACGACCGCAAACGCAGCCTCTTCTGCGAGGCCCTCAGCGAAGCCGGTTTCGACTTCGATCCCCCGCAGGGCGCCTACTACGTGTTCGCGAGCTTCGAGCCGCTGCACCGCGCCGGCATCGCAGGCTTCGAAAACGACGAAGCCGCCTGCCACACCCTCATCCGGGAAACCGGCATCGGCACGGTCCCAGGCCGCTCCTTCTTCTCCGACCCCGCGCAGGGCCGCTTCTGGCTCCGCTTCTGCTACGCCAAAGAATACCCGGTCCTCGAACGCGCCTGCACAGCCCTCCGAAACTTCGGCCAGCGTTGCCGCCTCAAAAGCTGAAGCGAATCCACCTTCCTTTTGGAAACCCCGGCGCCTGCGTGTTTTCAGGCTTTGTTTTTTTGGGGGGAAACTCCTCGAGCATCACGGTCTTTCGTGCTGGTTCCACACTTCCCAAATCGGTCTCATAGCGCCTTGCTTTTAGATGTTGGCGTTTCGGGGCGGATATTCGAAAGCTGTACCCTGAATCAAACTCCGCGAGGTTGCAATTCTGAAGGAATTAGTAAAGAACCCGTCATCCCGGAAACGCCCACAGCGAAACAAAAAACCACCCCAAAAACAGCCGGCGTTATCCGGAATCTGCCAACTTCGCCCTGCGACCATGTGTGCAGTTCCCCCGCCAAACGCTGTGCCGGACTTTGCGGAACCGGCATCACAACCCGGATATTGCATCGCGGCAATTCGCGCCTGGCAGATCCCGGATAATGCTGCGCGAGGTTTCGTGCAGGTTGAAAAGCCCTGTGCCGCAGCATTTCCGGGATGACGGGGTGGATTTGACCAGTAAATTCCACAAAGAACCCGTCATCCCGGAAACGCCCACAGCGAAACAAAAAACCACCCCAAAAACAGCCGGCGTTATCCGGGATCTGCCAACTTCGGCCTGCGACCATGTGTGCAGTCCCCCCCCCCAAAACGCTGTGCCGGACTTTGCGGAACCGGCATCGCAGGTCTGCACCAGCATCGCGGCAAGTCCGGCTTGGCAGATCCCGGATAATGCTGCGCGACGTTTCATGCAGGTTGATAAGCCTTGTGCCGCAGCATTTCCGGGATGACGGGGTTTGGGGGATTAGACCAGTAAATTCCACAAAGAAACCGTCATCCCGGAAACGCCCACACGGAAACAAATAGTCGCCAACAAAAGCCAGCCGGCGTTATCCGGGATCTACCAACTTCGGCCTGTGACCATGTGTGCAGTCCCCCCCCAAACTCTGTGCCGGACTTTGTGGAACGAGCATGCAGGTCTGCACAAGCATCGCGGCAGTTCCTGCTTGGCAGATCCCGGATAATGCTGCATGAGTTTTCATACAGGTAAACTACTTCGTGCCACAGCATTTCCGGGATGACGCGTTGGGGGTTGAATATGACGAAATCCACATAAAACGGCTCCGATCATAAAAAATCTGCGCTCCATTTCCGAAGCTTCTCCAGCTGCCGCCTCATGCCCAACTCACCTCAACGGTGTCAATTCCTCCGTGTACGGCAAAAAGATAAAGGCATTATACCGCGCAACCATGTCGCTGTTTACGTAGTTCTGCGCTGCGTCATTAGCCGGGTTGTAGACTACGCCGATGGCGCGGTGCGGTACCGGACTGCCGAAAACTTCCCGCGCGGCATCGGTGCGCAGGGGGAACCAAACCGCGCCCAGGTCCAGGCTGTAGAGGCCGGCTTCGAGGCTGCCGGATCGGGCTTCGGGCATTTCCACAATCTGCATCGGACCTTCCCACTCGAAGCCCACATTTACGCGGCCGGAGAAGGTGCCGAAGCCGAGGGCGAATACGGCATCATCCCCGAAAGCGGTGCGTGTGAGCTGTCCGATGTTGTGCATGCCCGCACTGGCCATGTCCGTCGCGCGGGCATCTCCGATATGCGTGTTGTGCGCCCAGGCGATACCGCGGGCTTCCTCCCCGTAGAAGTCAAGCAGGCGGGCGAAGGTCTGCTTAAAATTGGCGGCCCGCTCATTCCAGGATTCCGGTCCCTGAAACAGCATCCCGCGCAGGTGTAAATCGGCCTGACGAAAAACAAAGGCGTGCTGCCGCAGGTTGAACCATTCTTCCTGCGTGAAATCATCGGGTTGCGGGTTGGCCTCGAGAAGTTCGGTGAGCTCGAGGATGTCGCGTCCGCAGTGCTCGCCGGTGCGGGCAACATGCTGCAAATAAGCGCGGTTATCCCCTCTGAAGCGATTGATACACTGCGTGGAAACGAGCAAGGCTGTGCGAAGGTCGCCTTCAAAGTGGTCGGCTTGTGCACGAAGCACCCGCACGGACTCCGGCCAGCCGTACACATCCATCCCGTAAAAACCTACTTTTTGAGCATCCTCCGGAAGCGCCGCATTCCACGCGCGCAGCCACTCTACCAACTCAAGCGTCTCCTGATTGTTCCACATCCAGCCCGGCCAGCGCGTGAAATGTGCGAGGGCTTCCCGGGCGGAGGCGGGTGCGCCGGGCAGCTGTTTTACGTATTTGTTGACCTGCCAAGCCGCATCCCAGTCGCCTTCCACTACTACAAAATTATAGCCGTGCGCTTCAATCAGAATTTTGCTCAGGGCCGCCCTAAGCCGGTAATACTCCGATGTGCCGTGCGTCGATTCGCCGAGCAGCACCGCCCGGTGACCCGCGGCCATGGCTGCAATTTCCGGCAGACTTTCCTCCGAAAAACTCCGAAACAGCGGGTGTTCATTCTCATGCTGTGCTTCCGTCGCTGCTAATCCGGTCTCAGAAGCATCAAGCTGTAAGGGCAGCGTGAGCATCCACACAATTAGGAGCGACAAGAGTGAAGCGGCAGTCTGTGTAAGTCCGGATCCGGACGTATCATCTTGAAAAGAATAGGTCATAGCGGTGGGATTCGAAGCATTAAGTTCAGCCGAAAGAGCCGGTGATTACATGATGTGCCCCGCCGTTTAATGCGCGGGACTTTCTAAAATAGCAATTCCCGCGAAAAACAGATGAACCGGGATCAGGTAAGCCGTTTGCGGCACGCCTGTCTCTCTACATGACTCAAGGATGATGCGAACCGCACACCAACTATCGGGCAGTTGTAAACTGCTAAACCTGCATTCAGGCATCAGCAATTGCAGAAGGCGGAAGTAAGAAGACGGAAGGCAGTGGACGGAAGACGGGGGACGGAAGATGGAAGACAGAATGAAAAAACTAAAACGTCAACCGTATTTAGGCATCGACACGGAGTTTCCCCAAAAAAACGAAAGTCGGCACAGCTACAGCCGTTTGGAAAGGTTGAGTTGTCTTCCCAAAACATTTTTCGTCGGGACAGTGCGAACGTGGGTTTTGCCTGGTGCTGCAAGTTGCAGCGCGCAGAAACAGCTTGTTTTATCAAAACCCGAAGGCGTATTATGGGTATGCTGATCTTCATTTCAAACACGAACGCAAATAAACCATGCTGAACATCCCGCTGAAACCCGCTTTTGGGACAGCCGCCCTGCTTGTATTGTTGTTGGCCGCCTGTACCCCTGAAAACGAGCTGCCCGATCCCGTTCAGGCGTGGTGGGAAGGGGCGTCAGTTTGCGAGGTGCTGGAGGAGAACCGGCATATGCGGGCGCTGCGCTGCACGTTTCCGCCGGGGGGGGGACATGAGCGGCACTTCCATGACCGGCATTTTGGCTACACCGTGCAGGGCAGCCGCTTCCGGATTACCGATGCGACCGGTACCCGCGAGGTTGATGTGACAACCGGTGGCCATTTCTACAGCGATGGCATCGAATGGCACGAAGTGCTGAACATCGGGGACAGCACGGCGGTGTTTCTGATTATTGAGCTGCGGTGAAAACAAGGCGCGCGGTTGCGGGCAAATTTTTTCGTCAAACCAAAGGGTATTTCGACACCTGTTTTCGCGCACAAAAAAAACTCCGGGAAACAAATCCCGGAGGTTGACTAAAAAAGTGTACCGCAGCAATCTTGCTTAGTACTTCACCGAGCAGCCGTAGGGGCGGGTCGTTGGGATGGCTACGGGCTCGCCGGCCATTGCGGCATCGAGGGCGGCTACGAGGTAGTTCTCGGCTTCGGCAATGGTATCGGGGTTGGCGCTTGGTACGCTGTCGATGGCACCGTCATACAGTAAAATGCCGTCCGGATCAATGACGAACATGTGCGGGGTAGTGCGGGCATTGTAGGCACGACCCACATTGCCGGGCTCATCAATCAGGATGGCGTGCTGCGCGGAGTTGTGTGCGCGCATGGCTTCGCGGGCCTGTTCCTGTGTGAGATGTCCCTGCTCGCCTTCGCGGGAGGAAATAATGGAGAGCCAAACGACATCATGCTCCGCATAATGACGCTGAAGGCGCTGCATTTCGCCTGCGCCGTAAAACTTGCGGACAAACGGGCAGTCGTGGTTCAGCCACTCAAGCACGACAAAGCTGCCGCGGAAATCCGAGAGGCTTACTTCTTCGCCGTTCTGATTGACAAGCGTGAACTCAGGGGCGGCTTCTCCGATAGGCGGAGATTGCGGGCTGTCGCCGGAACCGGCAAAAACGCCGCTAAACAGGCCTGCAACAAGCAGCAGGCTGATGGTAAGAGCTAACTTTTTCATGAGCTTAGAGATTAGGGTTAGGATTGATTCAGGGATGGTGAGATTCGATATGGAACGCCCGGTTGCCGTGTTCCGTGCCATGGACGAGTACGCCGGCTACGCTACCGGGCGTACTGTGCGCGTACCGGGAAAGGCGCAGCTGCATCCAGAGGGCGCCATCGGCAGTTTGGATTTGCTGTGCGGCGGTGTTATCCACGAGATCATCGGCGATGGGGTAGAACCGCAGGGGGTCGGTTTCGGGATTGAAAGCCGAGGCAAGCGCACCCTCAAGGCGCAGGATGATGTGACCCTCATCGGTGGTGAAAGCCGGATTCAGGTCATGGGCTTCGGCGGGAAGTTTGTCACGGAAGCGTCCGAAAAGGCCGGCATGTCCGGAGGCCTGCTGTTCTGCGGACTGCACCTCAACGGTAATGCTGTGCCGCTCGAAGGCCGGCAAACAAACGGCTTCGCATACAAGGTACTCAAGCCGGGCTTCGAGGGTGTAACTGCCCGGTTCAACTGAAGCGGCAACCGAAAGCGGCTGCATCAGCAGGGTTTCGTCTTTGTAGCCGTAGGTGATAAGGTGCCCCTCTTCGAAGGTGCCGGGAAAGGGCCACTGGATGTCGCCGGTGCTGAAGCCTTCGGGAAGCTCCCATGAAATGCGCGCGGCCAGTCCGGAATCGCCGGGGTTGCGCCAGTAGGTGTGCCAGCCGGACTCAATGTCAAAATGGAAGCCGAGGGTTGTTGATTGTCCTGCGGCGAGCGGCATGTGCTCGGAAATCAGGCTTACATCCACATGGTCGGAGCCTGGACTAGGTTGCGCGAATACGTTTGTTTGAACAACAATCAGGCTGAAAAACAGTGGTAAAAGGTATTTCATGCGCGGTTTGGTTGTGATGAAAAGTTAGTGAGATATATACAAAAACAATCCAAGCCATGAAACTCCGCCGCCAATGCCTTTACATTTGGTGCGAAATCTTTGAAAATCAGAAGTTTCGGGAGGGGACCTCAAAAGCGTCTTTGCATGCTGAACCCGCAACAATTATTCGCCGAGTTGTTGCTATGTCTTATTTGCTGCGTATAGCTGACAGGCCAACAAGTCTTCCAATTCAAGATCAGAATAATCCCGTAGAATTTCGTGCATATCCATTCCGGAATTCATGAGTTCAAGAAGTGACTCAACAGGGTATCGCAAATTTCGAATGACCGGTTTTCCGAAACAAATATCCGGGTTTTGTGTGATTCGGTTGAGGTGATTGTCGCTCATGTATAAAAATAGTAAGGATGTGCTTATTGCCTCGCGGATTTTAAGGATTAAGCAGGATTTGCGCGGATTATTTTTAGGATGATTCCAACTCCAAACCCCGCTCCGCGTCATCCCGAACACCTGCCCTTTTTCAACAACAGGGATGTCTGGAATTAGCACGGAGCGCCTGCACCCAAAAAGCAAGGAACACGACACCGATTTGGGATGTCAGGAACCAGCATTGTCTCCAGTGATGTGCACGGGGTTTCCCCCAAAAAAATACCGGAATGGGAATCAGCACCGGTGCCGCTCATCAGTTTTGGACCTGCTTTACGAAGCCGTTGATGCCCTGTCGGCTGAGGCGCCGCCGCTGCCGTTCGGCGTCGCGCTGATTCCGGAATTCGCCCACATACACCCGGTAAACGGTCTGGCCCTGTACGCGGCCTTCGGCGACCCGCGCACCGCGGATGCTGCGTGCATGCGCGGTAGCTTCCTGTCTCGTGTTGAAAGAAGCGACCTGCACGGTAAACAGCTCGCGTGCGATAGCGGCCCGCTGCACGGGTACCGGACTCCGCAGAATGGTGAGCTCGACCGGCGCTATGCCGCTCTGAATCATGTCTATTTCGCGGGCTGCCGCGCGGGAGAGATCGATGATGCGGTTGTTGGCGTACGGGCCGCGGTCGTTGATGCGCACAACCACCTTTTTGCCGTTGTGGAGGTTGCGCACGCCCACCACGGTATCGAACGGCAGGGTGCGGTGTGCTGCGGTGAGGGCTTCCTGATCGTAGCGCTCGCCGTTGGCCGTTGCCTGACCATGAAAGCCGGGCCCGTACCAGCTCGCTTCGCCCCGCTCGAAGACCGTGCCCGTTCGGACGGTGTCGCGCTGGGAGCGGCAGCCGGAGAGGACCATCATCCCCAAAAAGAAAAAGAGCAGCGTAATGCGCAGGTTCATGGCGGACCTCATCGGACTTGCATGGGCTTTTGGTAAAAACCTTCGGGGCCGCGCCACCACAGGGTGCGGCTTTTGAGGTCGGTGTAAAGCAGGGTGCAGCCGCCGCCGCGGAATTCCTCAAAGAAGCCGATGGCCATGGGTTTGGTGCCGCCCGTATAGTGCAGCACGCTCTGCCGGTTTTGCAGGCTCATGAACAGCTGCTCGGCAATATCCTGAATGGCGTCGAGGTCGAAAGCCGGCACGGGAACGAGCTGCGTTTCGGCGCCGAGTGCGTCACGGATTTTGGACTGAAGCGCGATGGCATCCGCCCCCGATTCCCTGGTGTGACAGATCACAACCGTGTGCGGATTCACTTCGAGAGCGGCTTCGAAATTGACTTCTGTATCGGCGGCTGAGGCTAAAAGGCAGACGAGGGTTTGCACGGTAAAAGCGGTGTTAGGGAAGGGTGAAGCGGGAAATCAGGCGTCGCCGCGACGGCCAAAAAGAATGGCGGCGAGGTAAAAGGTCGTGCCGAGGGCGGGGCCGTAGGCCATGATGCCGAAACGCGAGGCTTCGGTAATGTCGCTCAGGAAAAGCGCCGTGATCAGAATCCCGGTCGGAATGGCCGGACCCAGCACATAATCGGTCGGGATTTTCTCGGGATAGCCTGTGAGGCGGGTGATAAGCATCATAATCGTGAACGCAATGCCCATCACGGCGGCGAGGGTGAAAAACAGGCCCGGCAGTCCGACCGAAAGCAAGAGCGGGCGCACAAAGGCGAAAATCACCGCAGAGAGGCTTACCCCAAGGAGAAACAGCGGCATACCCGATTTATGAATGGATTCAAACATGGTATGGAAGTGTGTGAGAAGGTCAGTCTCAAAAATACACATCCCAGATGAACTTCATTCCTAAAAATAAAGACGCAAAGCGCGCTTTATCTGTATGATGCGATGTAAGACGCAGTCAGAAAGTTGAAGTCGTTGGTCAGAACGAAAACTGAATACTGAGGGATGGACTAAATCCCGGCATCCTGCGGTCATAGACCGAAAGCTCCTGCGTGCCGTCTTCGTGCATGGCATGTGCGTGAACCCCGCGGTCAATGATGTTGCGGCGGTTCATCAGGTTTACGAGATCAAGGCGCGTCTGTAGCTGGGTGATACCTATGCTGCGGGTGTAGATGACTGACAGGTCAAACTGACTGTAGGCGGGCAGACGGTCCGCTTCGGGCTGTGTGAAGTCGAAACGGTCGATGCCGTGCACATTGTGCATCATCAGGAAGTCGTAGTAGGCCTGACGGAAACCCCAGGTCCGCCCCGAAATGTACTGCCAGCGACCGGAGACAGTCCAGTTGTTCGTAAGGTGCCCCATCACCCGGGCCTGAACGCTGTGCGGCTGATTCCAGGGCGCAGGCATCACCCGGCCAAACTGTGACTGCATGTTGATTTCGGCGTAGCTGTAATCGTATCCCAAAAGAAGGTTGAGACTGTTTCCCATCAATTGCTGATTCAGTCTAACACTGCCGCCCCAGGAATTCAGGTCGGTGATTTCGGCAAACGCATCGAAGCCTTCGCGGGTGTGACCGCTGTCAGTAAGGAGGCGGTCGTACGAGGTGATGTAGCCGGTCGGCTGATGACGCAGCCAGCCTTCGAGGCGTATGGTTGTGCCGGGTGCCGGCTCCGAAAGAAAGCTTGCGCTGCCCTGCCAGGCCCTCGGCTGCGGCAGGCGGCTGTCATGCGCCCAAATCGTGAAAGACGGCACAATGGAGCTCGGTCCCGCATTGGTGATGTCGAACTGATTGATGAACTGCCGGTACAAGCCGCCGGCAACACGCACTGACCAAAATCCTATAGCTGATTTCTGACGATCATACTGCGCCTGCGCACGCGGCTCCAGAAAGGTTTGGTTGGAACCTGTGAGGCGGGTCAGGCGCGAGCCTGCGGTAAAACGCCAGGGGCCGGGCAGGCTGAAGTGCGTATTCAAATAAGTGCTGAAGTGTCCCGAGCGCTGTTCATCGCCCGCGGGCAGATAAAAGAGCGAGCTCAGATCGAAGGATGAGGCCACAAAGTCGGCCTGAATTCCGGCGGATAGTGAAAGCCGGGGATTGATGGCGTAATCGGCATCTGCGCGCCCGAGAAAATGGCGGATTTCATTGCGGTCGTGCTGCAGGGCGCCATGCCCGAGGTTTTCACGGTAGAGCGAGAACACTTCGGCATCGCTGAGCGGCATTTCACCGGCAAGTGCGGCAAACACGCTGTTATCCGCCATAATATAGTTGTGCCGCATCCGGTTGCCGGAGAAACCGGCCTGAAAGCTCAGGTCGAGGCGCGGACTCACGACCCAGTCATAACCGAGCTGCGCGACCGTGTTTTGCCAGTTGTAGTGATCGCGCGAAAACATGAAGCCGTCTTCAAAAAACTGTTCCCGGGCAAGTACATCCGTCTCCACTTCATTGAGCCCGCTGTAGAGCGAAAAATTAATCCTGCGATACGCGCCAAGCTCCGCTGATCCGGCAAGGTGCACGTCATAAAAGGCGATATTTGAGGCGTTGGCCACCGGCTGAAAACTGCGCATGCCCGCACTCGTAAGTCCCTGAGCACTGATGAGGCTGTACAGCATGGGGTCAATCGCGTCCCACTCACTCAGCGTACCCGAAAGCGTCGGATCTTCGAAAATGTCCCATACCGATGACCGTAGCGCGGCCATAAGATTCATCCGGTTGCCGGTTGGTGTTGTGTGTGAAGCGGAGCCAAAGAAGTTGGTACTTAGCGGATCGGCCTGCCAGATCAGGTTCTCGCCGTGCTGCGGACTTACCGCGTGTTTTAGCCCAATGCTGCCGGCAATATGGCTTCCCATGGAAGCATCAAAACCGGCCTTTTCGAGCTCAACGCGGCTGATGGCGAACGGACTGAAAGCGCTCAGCAACTGTCCAAAACTGTACGGGTTGTACACCGGCATGCCGTCGAGATACATACGGTGTTCGCCCCGCTGTGCGCCCTGAATGTGCGTGTCGCTCAGGGGCAGCCCGTGCTGTACGCCGCTGAACAGGCTCAGGCTTTGGACGGCGCACTGATGCCGGTCGCCGGTGCTCCACAGGCTGCGGGCTTCGGCTGTTTCGTGATGCCAGCTTGCGGGCAGCATGGACCGGTGTGCGGAAACCACCACCGGATTAACATCCAGCGGTTTGGGGTTCAGGGGGATGCGCTCACGGGTCGTGTCGTTGCCGTCAACTTCAATCGTTTTTCGGACAGCTTCGTACCCGATAAATGAAAAAATGAGCTCGTGCCGTCCGCTCATCATATTGTTGATACTGAAAAAGCCGGAGCGGTTGGTGACCGTGCCCCCGCTTGCGTCCGCGAACATCACGGTTGCTCCCTGCAGCGGCTCTCCGGTTGCGGCGTCAACCACCTGACCCGAAAATGCGCCGAAATCCGGCGGGCGCTGCGCCGATTGTACAATCACAAAAGTACCGGAGGATAAAATGATAAAGTCCAGCTGCGTACCCTGCAGTAAACTTGTGAGGAGCTCAGCGGTTGTGTTCCCCCTTACCCTGCGGTACACGGGCCGCGTCCCTACAATGCGGGGATCATAAATGAGGTCGGCAGATGTGAGCGCTGCGACTTTCTGAAGGGCTTCCGGCAGGGCTTCCCCGGAAAAATCAACACTAAAGGCGGGGCTTGTGTGCTGTGCGACAGAAGTCTGAAAAGGCAGGAGACTCATCATCCCCAAAAAAAACAAAGAAAGTACCCGCTTGCCGGCGGGTACACTCGTTTTTATTCGGGGGAAAAAAGATAGGATCAGGTGCTGCAACATACCGTGTTCCTGTTTGGAAATGCAGGGGGGTGAGGTGTCGCGGAAAAAGGCTTACCGGTGAATACGGAATCCGTTGGCCGTTTGTGAAAATTCAAGATTTTTCACCGTACAGATTTCAGCCAGAATGGTTTCCAGCTGCGGTTCTGTGTAAAAGATACTCAGGCTTGCCCCTTCAATATCGGCTGCATTCACTTCAATAGCTACATCAAATTTGCGCGCAAGTTCATCAAAAATAACAGAGAGTGGCTGCATGGAAAAGGCGATCTGATTGCTGAGCCAGGCCTGCGGTTGTGCGGCCTGTGAGTGAACCGGCTCGGTTGGGATGAGCTGACGGTCGCTGAGGCTACTACTTTTGCCGCTATCCACAACTACACTCTGATCGGCAAAACCGGTGCGGAAAAATTCAACCTGACCGGAAGTTACGCTCAGGGTTGTGAGGCGGTCGGGGTCTGTGTGCCAGGAGCGCAGGTTGAAGGAGGTGCCCAAAACCTGTACAACATTGTCGTTAGCCCGCACGAGGAAAGGCGTCTCGTCTGCCTGTACCTGAAAATAAGCTTCCCCGTTGAGGCGCACACTGCGGTTGGTGTAGCCGAAAAGCCTGTTAAATCCGATTTCGGAACCGCTGTTAAGGGTTACGGTGCTGCCGTCGCGCAGGCTGAGCTCAAGGGTTTCGCCGGCCGGTACCTGTTGCCAGTTTACATGAGACATCCATCCGAAGCCCAGTGCAAAAAGGGCCAGGGCAGCCGCAAGGAGTACGCTGATGAGCGGACCTTTGGAGCGCGGTTGCTGTGGCAGCTGAATAACCGGAATGTCTTTTACGGGATGATCATCCTGCGCTTCTATACGCTTGCGGACATTGTACAGCGCCAGCTCCATATCGGCATCTGAAACTTCATCTTCAGTGAGCTTGCGGTGCGCGTCACCGGCCTGATTCCAGATGGCCTGCATTTCGCTACGCGTTTCACCATCGAGCCCGCTGAGGTGTTGGCTTACGGATGGCCCGTGTTTCTTTTTATTTGGTTTTGATTTTGCCATGGAGGTACTACTTGAATTTTTGAGCGTGTTGTTCATGCATGCGCTGAAGGTTGCGGAGGGCATCCACAATATGATTATTGACCGTTCGCGGGGAAACGTTCATCACGGAGGCAATCTCCTGGTGATCCAGCCCTTCAAAACGGCTCAGCCCGAATGCTTCCCGCTGCCGTTCCGAAAGCTGCGACACCCAGTGATAGAGCAGCTGCATCTTTTCATAGACGCCTTCGGATGATTCATCACTAAATGCATCATTCCAGCTAACATTTGTTTCCGTCAGGTCTCCCGCCAGCGTTTCAGACAGTTCCGTGCCGGTCTCAAACCTGGCATGGTCCCGAATGTAGTTGAGGCTCAGGTTGCGTGTGGTCGTATAAATGTACGCCCGCGCTGACGCTATGCCGGACAGGGAACCGCGGTTTTGCCAAAGCTTCACAAAGGTATCCTGAACAATGTCTGAAGCCGTTGATTTGTCGTTCACGTACCCGCAGCTGAACATCACCAAAGGCTTAAAAAAAGCCCGGAACAGCCGGTCGAACGCAGCCTGATCTGATTGTGAAATCAGTTCAAACAGTTCGCAGGTCTGTTCATTGGTGAGGGATTCCATCTGATAGAGGTGATTTTTTGAATGATGTGTTAAAGAAATAACACAGCTGCCGGGCGCTATACCTATATCCGGTCGGCATTGCATTGATAAATAAGATCAGGCAGCGGGCTGTGTTTTTTTTCGGTGGATGTGTTTCCGGCCTGTGCCTAATGTGTTGCCCTGTAATACTTTAATCCAGTCCGTCCATGGTGAATTTTCGGAGGAGGATGCTGCGCAGCGGCGGAAGCAGCAGGAGCCGCACCATAATTTTGTTAAAAAATACGGCTCGCTGTGAAAAGGAACGGCCCATGCGGAGGTTGAACTCCGCCCGCTCGGCAGCAGTGTAGGCGGCATTCCGGCGGCGGTACTCATAGCTGTTGAGCAGGCGCGGCAGCGGTTTGTGCGGACGCAGTACATCCGGCAGCAGTCCGGCCAGCAGTTTTGCGTCAAACCAGCCCAGGTTCATGCCCTGCCCGCCAATGGGACTCACAACATGCGCGGCATCCCCCGCCAGAATGACGCGCCCTTTTACGAAGCTTTCCGCCATCATCCGCTGCACGCCAAAGGTGCTGAGCATGCTGTTGGTCGCTGCATCCGGTGAGGTGCCGGTGCGCTCAAGGGCGAGGCCGGCGATGAGCTGCGCATCCGGTGCGCTGACTGCATCCCTGGTTTTGATGACCCAGCGGCGCAGGTTTTTTCCGTGCGGGAAAGATTCGACCAGGCCGTCTTCACACAAATACACCCGCGCTTCTTCGCGGCTGCCCAGGTTGTCGTCAAAATCACCCATGATGTAATGATCAGGGTAGCTGCCGCCGAGAAAGGGAATGCCGGCTTTTTCGCGGACCAGACTGTTCTTGCCGTCGCAGCCGATCAGGTAGCGGCACCGGATTTCGCTGCCGTCGGTGAGCTTCACCTGCAGCCTGTTTTTTTCCTTAGTGAAGTCCGCAAAACCAAGGCCGCGGTGCAGCTGTTCGGGGGCAAGCGAAAGCAGGGCCCGCTCCAGTATTTCTTCGGTGACCTGTTGGGAAAGGGTCAGGATGAAGGGGAAGCTGTTCGGAAGTCTGGTGAAGGGGATGGTACCGATGGCGTCGTGATTCACGTAGGCGCGGCCCACGCGGATTTGATTTCCGGCTTCGAGAAAGGCGTCTGAAAGTCCTACTTCCTGAAAGAGCTGCAGCGAGGGCGGATGAATACCGATGGACCGTGAGTGCTGCGAGACTTCTGCCCGGGGTTCGACCATCTGAAACGGAATGCCGGCTTTCGCGAGCAGGATTCCGAGAAGCAGCCCGGTAGGCCCGGCACCGGCAATCAGGATGTCGGTTTCGGCGGGGAGTTGGAGTTTTGTTTGTGAAGCCATCACCCTGCACCCGTCACGGATTCATGTGTGTAACCAGCAGCCGGAACGGGATGGTTGCTTCAACCCGGTAGCCTTCGGGTACGAGTTGCTGCAGCTCATCAACCGTGTAGCTGCGGCGAATGGAAGTAAGCCCGTCGTAGCGGATGAAGGAATCCCGGAAAGAAAAAAGCGTCAGTCCGTTGAATAAAAACCACGCGATATCGCTGCGGCAGAGGTCGCTGAACAACACCATTTCGTTGGCAAGCTTTTTCGCATTGGTAAGCAACGAGGTCACTTCCGGACCTTCAAGATGATGGATGAGGTGGTTAGAAATGACGAAATCATAGGTTTCGCCTTCTTTAACCAGATCAGCTTCCGAAATGCACTGAAACGAAATGCCGGTGTTGCGAAAGGTCGTATTGACGTAAAGCAGCGCTCTGGGGTCGGTGTCGATGGCTGTTATTTGCAGTTTGATCCCGTATTTGAAGGCCAGCTCGCGCATGTGCAACGGAATATCGCCGCCCCCGAAACCGATATCAAGTAGCGTATAGACCTTGTTATCATCGGTACATCGTGGCGCGATATATCGGTGGAAGAGCAGCTCCCAGCCCGAAAGCATGCGGTTGATGTGGGTGAAGTGCCGGTAGGTGTTGTTGAGGAGAACAGGATTGCAGTCTGCGGAATCCATGAGCTCCGCAGTGTGCGTATCACGATTTCGGAGAAACAGCGGCATCGCTTGATTCGGGGATTTCGGCTTCGGGTTGGGAGTGATTTGGGCTTTGCTGCGAAGGCTGATTGAGCGGGGTGAACAGGCCGGTCTCGACCGTCAGGCCCGGGCCAAATGCCATGCTGATCACCGGTTTGTTCTTCGCAGGGAAATCATAGAGCAGGGACTTAAGCACAAATAAGATAGTGGCACTACTCATGTTTCCGTAGTCGCGCAGGGTTGCGCGGGAAGGGGCAAGCTGTTCCGGCTTCAGGCTGATACTGTGCTCAATCTTGTCGAGAATGGCGCGTCCGCCGGGGTGCACGGCCCAGTAACCAAACTGTTCCGGATCAGGATTTTCGCCCAGAATGGGCAGTAACAGATCGCCAATGTTGGCCTGAATGATATCCGGAATGTAGGTAGAAAGGACCATGTCGAAACCGTTGTCGCCAATGGTCCAGGCCATATCGCGCTCGCCCTGCGGAGTAAGAGCGGTGAAAAGCCCGTCCATGCGCAGGGCGGGTTTGGTCGGAGCGGGCTCACGGCGGCTCACAATGGCAGCGCCGGCACCGTCAGCGAAAACGGCGGCAGAAAGCAGGGAATCCGTGTCCGTTTTAGGCTGCAGGTGAATGGTACACAGCTCAAGACAGACAATCAATACAACGGCGTCCGGGTTTTCTGCGGTGATGGTTTCCGCCATTTTGAGGGCCGGAAAAGCAGCGTAGCATCCCATAAAACCGATGTGATAGCGCCGGGTAGTTGGCGGAAGGTCTAATGCGCGCACGATGTAGTAGTCAGGACCCGGTGCAAAAAAGCCGGTGCAGGATACGGTTATAACATGCGTAATATCCGCGCGCCCGAAGTCAGAAGCGTCAACGGTTTTCTCTGCCAATGCTGTGAACATCGCTTTGGCAGCTCCAGTGTAGCGGTCGTTGCGTGCACCGGTACCAGGATTGAGAAACGTCTGCGTTTCGGCATCAAAAAAATCCCCGCTTTCGCCTGAATCAAATTCGGTGATGACACTGTGCCGTTTGTCGATTCCGGACAGCGCATACACGCGGTGCAGGATTCGTTTGATGGCGTCGCGGTCGGCTACGTGTTTCTGCATGAAATCACGGGCGAACGCCATGGAATAACTCTTTTCAGGAACAAGCGTTTCGAGCTGATGAATGTAGGCGGGCATGGGGAAGTCTGTTTAATAAGCGGTTCAGGAATCCAAACGAGGGCGGTTGCTTTCCCGTTCAGCTTCAAAGGGTTTCATCCGCGTTTGCCATCAGCTCCTTGCGGCTTCGGTTTCGGGTGAGGTAGCGGAAGCGCAGGTTGTGCAGTACCGCGGCCGTAGTCAGCCCAAGAATGAGACCCGCCCAAAGTCCTTTTGGACCATACTCCAGGTGAATACCCAGCACATAGCCCGAACTGAACCCGATTATCCAGTAGGCAATCAGGTTTACGATCATCGGAATTTTGGTATCCTTCAGGCCCCGCAATGCTGCAGATCCGCTGACCTGCAGGCCGTCGGAAATCTGAAACACCGCTGCCATAAAGAGCAGTTGCACGGCAAGCGGAGTCAGTTCGGGGTCGTCGGTGTAAATGCCAATGAGCATATCCGGAAAGAGGAAGAAGAGCGCGGCCGTACAGCACATCAGTGCGGTAGCCATGCCGATCCCAACGTATCCGGAGAAGGTCGCGTTGACAAGCGAGCCGCGCCCCAGGTTTTGGCCCACCCGAATGGTGATGGCGCTTGAAAGACCGAAGGCCATCATAAACGTGATGGAGGCCAGATTGAGGGCAATCTGATGTGCGGCAACGGCGGTAGTGCCCAACATGCCCATAATGAGCGCAACAACGGCGAACATGCTGACTTCCATGGTGAGGGTGATTCCGATCGGGAAACCCAGTCGCAGCAATTCTTTCATGTACTGCGGATCGGGCAGTCGCAGGGTGTCGAAAATCCCGAAAATGGCGTAGTCTTTTCTTTGCCAGGTGTAGGCCAGCATGCTTATGCACATCACCCACATCACAATCATAGTAGCCCAGCCGGTGCCAACTGCGCCGAGTGCCGGGAAGCCGAATTTGCCGAACATCAGCGTGTAGTTACCCAAAATGTTGAAGAAAAGCCCGATGACCCCGATAAACATGGCTGGCCGCGTCACGGATACGGCTTCGTTGAAATGCTTGAGGGCTAAAAAGGAAAAGAAGCCGGGAATGCCCCATGCCGCAGCTTTCAGGTAGCCTTCGGTAAGGCGCGCGACTTCCGGATCAAGGTCAAGCAGGGTGAGCACCGGATAGGCGTTGCGCAGCAGCAGAATGGTCGGAATGGCCATGAGCACAGCCAGCCAGAGGGACTGCCGCACGCTGATACCGATTATGTCGCGCTCCTCCGCGCCGAAATGCTGCGCCACAATGGGCGTAACGGCCATAAGAATACCCACACCCAGCATGAACACAGGGGTGAGAATGCTCGAACCAATGGCGACCGCTGCCAGATCGTTGGTGCTGAGGTTGCCCGCCATCACCGTATCTACAAATGACATGGACATTTGTAGCAGGTTTGCGATAATCAGCGGGTAGCCCAGTCGGAAAATTTGACTGACTTCTGCGGTTATCCGGCTTTTTAGGGGTGGCGGTTGATGGGGTTCGGAGCGGTTCAAAAGAAGGGGTGATCGTACGAAAGGACGGCTGATTCAGAGCGGCGGAATATAGGGCTTTTTGCGATTCAATTTTCCCTGTAAACCGGAAACCAAAGGCTGAAGGTCGTGCCCGCAGCTTCGTCTGACTGTACCGAAATGTGTCCGCTGTGGGCGTCCATAATTTTCTTGCAGATGGCAAGGCCGAGTCCGGTGCCGCTTGTTTTGGTTGAAAAGTTGGGCGCAAAAATATTTTCAAGCACTTCCGGTGCCATACCCGTTCCGGTGTCGGCAATGCTGACCATCCAGCCGTTATGCTGTTGTTGCACACTAAGCGTAATCAAACCGCCCTGCGGCATGGCTTCAATGGCATTTTTGATGAGATTGATGAACACCCGCTTGATTTCATCACTCGAGCCAAACACGAGAGAAGGCTCCGGACTTGCTGAAAACCTGAACGCAATTTGCTGGTGCTGTTCAAACAAGGGCAGGGTTTCAGTGATGAGTTCGTTCAGGTCGCGTTTTTCCTGTTTGCCTGTCAGCGGCTTTGCGAAGGCAGAAAAATCTCCCGCGATACGATTGAGGGATTCAATCTGATTGACCAGCATGCCCGAAAGTTTCTCGATAGCAGGTTTGAGCTCTTCCATGCTGCGGTCGCCCATCGCCATTTGTCGCTGCAAATGCTGAATGCTGAGTTTCATGGGCGTGAGCGGATTTTTGATTTCGTGTGCAATCTGCCGTGCCATCTCGCTCCAGGCAGCGTCCCGTTCCGCTTCGGCCAGCTCCGCGCGTACGTTTCGCAGGTCCAGCACCATTTCGTTGTAGGCACGGGCAAGCTCACCGATTTCATCATCTGAACTAACGGGTATTGTGGTGTCCAGGTCACCGGCAGAAATGCGCTTGAGGCCGCTCTCAAACTCCGACAGCGGCTGCGTCAGTTTTCTGGAAACCCCCCAGGCAATTCCGGTGAAAAAGATGAAAATGATGATGTAGAATGCGATGAGGTAGGTTGTGGTTTGCAGGAATTCCTGTTCGTAAATCGCTGAGCGGGTGTAAGCGGGGATTCCGATCACGATACGCACTTCGCCGTTTTCAAAAAAGGCCCGGTAGCCCATCAGCACCGAGAGTTCGCCAATACTGAAGGGCTGGAAGACGGTCGTCTGATGGTTGCTGAAGATGTTGGTGTACGACTCAAAAGGCATGAAATCCGAAATAAGCTGAAGGCGGAAAATTTCGGGCGCGGTGGTTTGGGTGAGGCGTCCGCCTTCGAACAGCATGATATCAACTTCTTCCAGCTGAATGGCGTCGCTGCGCGAAAGGCTGCCGTCCCGCTGATTAATGAGGCGGGTTTCGACGGCGCTGAGATTCCGGTAGAGTTCCTGTTCAGCAATCCGGATGTTTTGCAGGCCCACGATGTATTCGGTTACAACAGCCAGGGCAATCATGAACAGCAGGGTTGCAATCAGGTAGCTGTCGAGGATACGGTCCTGAAAGCGTCGCGAGAAAATGCGCCCGCTCCAGGGAAGCCCTGTTTTTGTAAAGATACTGCGAATCTGCCAGGCGAGCAGGCTCACAATCAGCAGGGCGACGAAAAAACGGAATCCCGAAAAAATGTAGTTCAGAAAGGTGACATCACGAACGGTTACCATAACCGCGGTACGTTCATCAAAGCCGTATATCAGTTTGCGGTAGGCCGCGCGGTCCGTTGCCGATCGCCGGATAATTTGCGCACCGGGCGCAGGGGTGAGTTCTTCAGTGAGCAGGTGACGCTCGGAGAGCAGCGGGGTGCGAAGGGCAGAGGTTGAACGGTTTCGGCGGCCATCCACATATTCGGTTACCACGAACCGGTTCCAGCTTTCGCGGTCACGCTCATGAAATGCAAGCGCGTCGTTCACCGGCCGACCAAAGCTGTTGCCTTCCACCAGCACAAAGGTCACCAGCCAGGAAGGCTGCGTCGGGAAATCTGAAGGGATGGACTGCAGCCCTTTTATGAAAATCGGAAAGCCCCTGAACCGGTTTTCGGTTTCGATAATAGGAAGACGCGCAAAAGGGCGCTGAAGAGAGTAGCGGATGAAGTTGCGCACTTCGTCGTGAAAGGACGAGGAAAAGCGGTCCATGAAAGAGGGCTGCGAGCCGTAATCTGCAATAATGTTGAGGCGGCCATCAAGCAGGAAAGCCATAATGGTGTAAGAGCCCCATTCGGGCTGTATCTGACGGCTTACTTGCTGCCTGAACTGCGCGACGGCCTGCACCGGGAAGGCGGGTGCGGCTTCCAGCGTCTGCACCTGTGTGATCACCCCGTCTTCCAGCAGCTTCCGGATGAGCTCCCGGCTGATTTCTTCGGCTTCATCAGTGCCTGTAGTCGCATAGTTAACCGCCATCCGCAGCATGGTTTCGTTTTCTTTTTGGATGGAGGCATCAAAATAGAGGGGAAGCTGTATGAGGGTGACCAAAAAAATCAGCAGGGCAATCGCGCGCGGACGGGGAATGCTGAGTGGCGAAAAATGCTGCATGCGGTCTGAAGCCGAAATCAGCACCAATATGACGAGGATACCAAGGTATTTTGCCCAGAAGAAAACCGGGAGCAGCGCGGCATCGGTGTGGATGAGGTAAAAGAGGAAAGCGCCGGCACATACGGCTGCAAACCATAGCGTGTAAAAAAGAAATCGACCCATGGTTTTTCTGCCAAACCGGCAAAGCTGAAAAATCAGGTACACTGCCGTGCCCGTCAGGATGAGGCTTGCCAGATATACGATCCAGGTTTGCAGGGCCGGAAAAACCCGCAGATCTGTCACCCCTGTTTGTGTTAGCAGGATGACTTCGTACACCCGGCTCAGCGACCATGCACTTCCAAAAACAACGCCTGAAGCTATGCCGATGAAAGTTAGTACAGACCATTTCCTGTCCTTGCCGCTGTCCCTGCCGGCGTGCTTAGCGAGCTGCACAACCAGCAGCAATCCGGCAGCCGAAATGAAGAAGCTGTCGAAAAGCAGCTGCAGCTGATTGGTGAGGTCAAAACCACCTGCATCCCGAAGTAGGCGGATGAAAGGCAGTTCCAGAAAACTCATTATGCCCCAAATGGTTAAGGTCCCGGCTGAGGCAACGGCAGCGGAAGCACGTCCGCCGGCTTTCCCAGTCTTCATCCAAATAAGCAGTCCCCACCAAATCAGAAATGCGAGCAGCGTGATAACAACCCAGCGAAATTGCGCCATGTTACGCTCCCAGTCCCGGGCAATGGCCGGGAAATCAGCAGTACTTACCGTTACAAAGCCAACAGAATCCACGCTTGCTGTGCCAAGCGTCCTGACCCTGGCGGTTACAGGCCCGGTATTCAGGTCAAAAAAACGGTAGTGAACCGGAAAGGTCTGTTCTTTCGCCCATTCACGGGTGAGGTCATACTGACGCGTGAGCAGCTGAGGTGAGGCGCCCGAGCGGCGGATCAGCCGGGTTGTGACAATGTCGTAGCGGGTACCGTCATCCTGAAAAAAAGTAATCTGACTGACGAAATAAATGACAAAACCGCTTTGCACCACATTGGTGAAAACTTCTTCAGTTCCCACAGAAGGAAGGTAGGTGATGGGATTGCCGGACCAGGTAAAAAGATTTCGGTCACGGAACACGGATATTCCCCGAAAACCGGATTCGCTGCGCAGTCGGTTGTAAATGCGGGTAGGGTCGGCTTCTTGTCCCGTAGTGAGAAGGGGCTGAATGGTTGATTTGAGCCGGCGTGTATCCGCAATAAGGGCCGATTCGGCTTCACGGAATGTAAGAACTGCGCCATCAAGCGCTTGCTGTGCAAGTTGCTCCCGCAGCTCAGAATCGGGCTGTCCGAAATAGAAGTTTGCTTCACCGGCAATCCAGCCGAGAATAAGCAAGCCTGCGGCAATCAAAAAAAGCCTCAGCTGAAAAGTTGGAGGCTTATTCTGTTGGGAAGCTTGCATTATCCGAGACTGTAAATAAAATTGATTAACCGGAAACCGATGGCTTTAAGCGATAAAATTGCAGGGGTAATCGGCTCCGCAGAGCGTCTTGGCAATAGCCCCCGCAGCGAGCATCCCCATTTTCAGGCGGGTTGGTTTTGTAGCACTTGTAATATGCGGAATGAGGACGGCATTTGGAGCAGTAAGTAGCAGCTCGTTGACTTCCGGCTCAAATTCGTAAACGTCAATACCTGCACCGGCGATTCGTTTTTCGTGCAAAGCTTTGGCAAGAGCAAGTTCATCAACAACAGGCCCCCGGCTCGCATTAATCAGATACGCGCCGGGCTGCATGGCATCGAGAAAATCGCTGTCCACCAGATGGTGGGTACGCGTGTTCAGCGGACAGTGCAGGCTGATGACGTCCGCACGAGATGCGAGCTGAATCGGGTCTTCAAACCAACGTGCCTGAAGCTCATTTTCAACAGACTCGGGCAGTCTGTTTGGGTTGCTGTAGATAATCTTCATTCCGAATGCCCGCAGTCTTTTGGCTACCGCCTGTCCGATTCGGCCCATGCCGATAATGCCGGCGGTTGCGCCATTCAGCTCCAAACCCAGGAAAGCTGTTGGGCTCCATCCGTCAAAGCATCCTTCCCGCAAAAACCGCTCAGATTCCGTTATTCGCTTTACGGTGGAAAGTAATAATGCGACCGTTCCGTCGGCTGTGGTTTCAGTGAGTACATCCGGGGTGTTCGCTACCCGTATGTTGTGGCTGCGGCAAGCGGCTAAGTCAATGTTGTTGTATCCAACTGCATAATTAGCCACAACTTTCAGAATGGAGGCATTGCTCAGAACGGTGCTGTTAACCGGGTTCGAGAGCATGCACAGCAGGCCGTCATAGCGCGAAATGGCATCGCGGAGCGTATTTGCATGGTTGAACTGCCCCCTTTTGCCAACATGCAGCTCGAAATACTTTTCCAGCAATTCATGAACTTCCCGAAAAACGGGCTCTGTGAGAAGAACTTTAGGTTTTCGGGACATAGATCAGGAAGAGACAGGTTGTTCAGGGTGAGTATTTATTCATGCACAGCAATAAAACTAATCTTCGAAATTCTTCACCGTCGCATCACCCCACATTTTCTCCAGCGCATAGAATTCGCGCATATCGCTCTTAAAAATGTGGACGACTACATTAACAAAATCGAGTACAACCCAACGACGCGTCTCCAGCCCTTCACGGCGCCAGGGTTTCTCACCCATCTCAATGCGGACTTTTTCGGAGATTTCATCTGCCAGGGTTTTGACGTGTACATCGGAAAGACCGTTACAGATTACAAAAAAATCAGCCAGAGACGTAAGGCCTCTGAGGTCCATGATGGAAATTTGTTCCCCCTTCTTAGCGGAAAGTTGTTCGGCTATAAAAGTAGCAAGTGATTCTGAATTTTCTTCTTCGAAGGAATCTTCCGTAAAAGTATCTGTCAAAATGGATGTAAAATTTGAGGTTATTGTCTTGAACGCAATAGTTGCTCGTAATCAGCGCCTACTACGACAGTTGCATCGAGATAGAAGTAAGGGGATGTTTCTGTGATGATATTTTTTTTATCAATACCAAGGGCAAGGGCGACTCTTCTTGCGTTGGCTGCGTTACCGGCCCGGTCAATAATAATGCTTTCGGGGAGGTCAAAAGTCTCAAAGTTTCCGGATTGCACGACATCAAACCCTAATCCGCGTAACTGATTGGTAAACTGAGCCGCAACGCCCTGAACGCCGCAGCCATTTAAAACTTCAACCTGAATCACGTTGCTGAGCAAATGAGACTGAAGCTCAGTTCGTTCGGTAAAAACTCTGGGGTAAGCAGTTCTTGCCACAAGCGCAATCAGTAGTACAGCAAGTACAACTGAAGAAGCACCAATGCCCATGTTGAGCATAAAGGCAGATTTCGAGAGGCTTCGCATGTGCATTATAGGGAAGCGCTAAAAATCAAACATGTTCCCGTGGTTACGATGCAGGGAATGCGGGTTGTGTCTGTTGAAGGCACTGCGGTTGAAATCAAGCGGGTTGTAAACGCCGGCAGGAACCTGTCTGAACTGAAAGCTCAGATGAGTACGGTCGCTGATAGCATAATTCAGTTCAGCATTCCGAATAAAAAACTGAGGCCCCTGACTTTCACCAAAGATGTTGTTACCAAAAGGAGAATGGGCAATCGACAGATCAACCCTGCCGGTCAGTCGCTCATTAAAAAGGAATTGCATGGTGTTGGTGTAAAAGTTTTGATTGTAAACATTTCCACCCATGCTGCCCATAGTCATCTCATAGCTGTGATTCATTTGAAAACCGGCAAGTCCCAGCATGTTGCTTTCAGAAACAATTGGAGCAACAACAGCGCTGGTATATTCCGCGGGTTGCTGAACATGATCCCTGAACTGACCATTTGCGTTACTCACTGTCAGGAATGCTATTAATAAGGTTGAAATAACAAGGATTCGCATAAAACTGAGACTTTATTTCTGTTGATTCAAAAAGTACTGCCTGTAACTTTGAATGATAATCTAATTAATCAGATTATCATTCAAAATCAAGATTAAAGATAACGAATGAAGGCCAAAGTTAGCCTTTTAAAAGAATTAAATATTTGAACTTATCTCAGAGATAGATAAAAAAAAGACCCTGAGATTTGTTCAGTTCATAAATTTGGCTCAGCCTCATTCTTGGATTATATTTGCGGAATAGTTAAAGAAAAAGGCATCTGGTCGTAAAAACGGTTGATAATTGAACAATTCACGTGTCATAAGTGGTTGTAAATTGTACATCTAAAGGTTTTGTTCCTTCGATCAGGTAAAGTAGCCTGAATATCAAATTGTACGTCGTTATTCATACGTGCAAGCACATCAAATTATCAAACGCCAATGAAGCTTACCGATTTTAAGTACGAAACAGAGGGTCTTAATATTCCTGAATTCGGTGTTGAACCACGCGATTCAGCAAAATTAATGGTTATCGACCGCGCGAACAAGACGATTACCCACGAAGTTTTCTCCAATATTCATAAGTATTTTGAAAAAGGGGATTGTCTCGTCTACAACAACACAAAGGTTTTTCCGGCAAGGCTCAAAGGGCGCAAGGAAAAAACAGATGCATATATAGAAGTATTTCTTCTTCGGGAGCTTCAGCCGGAAAATATGTTATGGGATGTTCTTGTAGAACCAGCCCGTAAAATCAGAATCGGGAATAAGCTTTATTTCGGAGATGAGCTCGTTGCTGAAGTTGTTGACAATACTACTTCAAGGGGACGTACGATCCGCTTTCTATATGACGGTCCAAACGAAGAGCTCTATGAAAAGCTTGATGCTGTGGGTGAGATGCCTATGCCGCCTTATATCAAGAGAGAACCTGTACTCGAGGATAAAGACCGTTATCAGACCATATTTGCCAAGGAGCGGGGCGCAGTAGCAGCACCAACGGCAACCATGCACTTCACCCCGGAGCTTGTGGATAAGCTCACGCAGAAAGGTGTAATTATGGCACCGGTAACCCTGCACATCGGTTGGGGTACGTTCCGGGCCGTAGAGGTAGAAGACCTAACCAAGCACCGTATGGATTCGGAGTACTTTTTTATCCCTGAAGAAAGCGCGGAGCTTATCAATCAGGTCAGAACCAGTAAAACCAATAAGGTGGTAGCCGGTGGTACAACCGCTGTTCGGGCAATTGAAAGCAGTATTACAGCGAGCGGTTTGCTTAAGCCAACCGTAGGCTGGACAGACAAATTTATTTATCCGCCTTACGATTTCAAGCTCACGGAAGGACTGATCACAAACTTTCATCAGCCTGAGAGTACACTATTAATGCTTGCTGCAGCTTTTTGTGAATTTGACTTCTTAATGCACGCTTATGAAGAGGCCCGTAAGCACGATTACAGGTTTTTCTCCTTCGGTGATGCCATGATCATAATCTGACGCACTGGTGCAAAAACTGAATCTTGCAGTTGTATTACCGGCGGCAGGTCTGGGTACAAGAATGGGCTATTCTGTGCCCAAGGTCTATCTTACAATTGGCGGCAAGACCATCATGGAGCACACGCTTCGGGTGTTCTTAAAGCTTGATT
The DNA here is from genome assembly GCF_003353065.1 of Cyclonatronum proteinivorum. Lineage (GTDB taxonomy): Bacteria > Bacteroidota > Rhodothermia > Balneolales > Cyclonatronaceae > Cyclonatronum > Cyclonatronum proteinivorum. The sequence goes on from NZ_CP027806.1 coordinate 1,254,194, forward strand.
TTGTATCCCGGATTTTTGTTCCCGTTTCCCCGGAAATGATGGAAAGGGCTGAGGAAATCGTTTCAGCACTGAATTCGGAGAGAATAACGCTCGTTGAAGGCGGCTCCGAGCGCCTGTATTCGATCAGCAATGCGCTTTCCCTAATAGAAGACGAGGAACTAACCGCCGTTCACGACATGGTCAGACCTCTGGTAAGCACGTCTGATATTCTTAAAGTTACCCTTGCAGCACAACATAGCGGTGCCGCCATCCTGGTTACGCCCAGTGATAATACGCTCAAAAGAGTTGATGGGGAACAGCAGATAACAGGCACGGCAGATCGCAAAGAAATCTGGCAGGCTCAAACACCTCAGGTATTTCGCACATCATTACTGAAAGAAGCGTATCAGCAGGCTCTGGACAATAACGTTTTTGGCACGGATGACGCCTCACTGGTAGAGCGTACAGGCGTTAAGGTATCAGCTGTTGAAGGAGAGCGTACAAACATTAAAATCACGAGAAAAGAAGATCTCGACTATGCAGCTTTCATCATGAAGAAAAATCAAAACAAGCCTTTCCGTATAGGGTTCGGTTATGATACGCACCGCTTAAAAGCCGGTCGTGCACTAATTTTGGGCGGAGTAAACATACCGTTCGAGAAAGGCCTGGACGGACATTCCGATGCTGACGTACTGATTCACGCGATAATTGATGCCATGTTCGGAGCCCTTGCACTCGGTGATATTGGCAGCCACTTCCCCGATACGGATCCGGCCTTTAAGGGCGCGGACAGCCGAGAGCTTTTACGCGAAGCAAATAAACGTATTGAGCAGGAAGGCTACGAAATCGGAAATGTTGATGCTACCATTGTGGCCGAGAAACCCAAACTACGCCAATATATTGATCAAATGCGGGAGCTGATCGCCCTTGATCTTGGAACTGATGCAGACTACATCTCTGTTAAAGCCACAACTTCAGAACGCATAGGATTTGTTGGGCGTCAGGAAGGAATGAGTGCAAGCAGCGTCGTTCTTCTGACAAAAAAATAAACAGAGCCGAATTTTCCCACATTAATGGAGCAACACTTATTAGACATCGTTGAATGGATTCGGCTCCAGCCTATTTTGGGTATATACCTTATTCTGGCTCTGATAGCATATTTGGAAAACGTAGTGCCGCCGATACCGGGAGATATACTTGTTGTATTTGGCGGATACCTTGCGTCCGAAGCCATAATCAGCTTCTGGCTTGTTGTTGTACTCACCTCAGTTGGCTCCGTCCTCGGATTTATGACGATGTACTATTTCGGATACCTGGTTGGGGATGAGATCAGGACACAGCGCACCCGCTTTTGGTTTTTGAAATATTTTGACGGGGAATACCTTGATAAAGCAGAACAGTGGATGTATCGATGGGGACAAGGGGTTGTGCTGGCAAACCGATTCCTTGCAGGTGCCCGCTCCATCATTAGTATAATGGCAGGCGTTACGCGTCTTAATCCTCGGAAAACAGCTACTTATGCGCTTGCAGGTGCTTTTGCCTGGAATGTAATTCTGATTGGGGCCGGTTGGCTGATCGGAGATAACTGGCCTGCCATTGAGCGCTACCTGAATCTTTACGGGGGCTTAATTTTGTCTTTAATCGCCGCTTATTTGGTTTTCCTTGGCGTGCGGTATGCGTTCAGAAAATGGCGTAGCAGAGATGCAAAAAATAATGTTGACAATAATTGATTTCTTCTCTAAATTTGAAGTCTGCAACAAAATGATTGCTGGCGTAGCTCAGGGGTAGAGCAGCGGTTTTGTAAACCGCCGGTCGTAGGTTCAAATCCTATCGCCAGCTCAGTTCTTAAATTTACTGACACAAATGGGGAGATACCAAAGTGGCCAACTGGGGCAGACTGTAAATCTGTTGTCTTTCGACTTCGCAGGTTCGAATCCTGCTCTCCCCACCCCATATTTGCGGGAGTAACTCAACTGGTAGAGTGTCAGCCTTCCAAGCTGAATGTTGCGGGTTCGAGCCCCGTCTCCCGCTCCATAAATATTAAGCCGCTATAGCTCAGGGGTAGAGCACTTCCATGGTAAGGAAGGGGTCCTCGGTTCAATTCCGAGTAGCGGCTCTTTTAGTGTCAGTAAAACTACACTCACTCATTACAAACAATCCTATCCTAATCTATAAACCGGGACTAAACTGATGGCAAAAGAAACGTTTTCACGCAATAAGCCACACGTTAATATTGGTACGATTGGTCACGTTGACCACGGCAAGACTACGCTTACCGCAGCGATTACCAAAGTGATGTCAGCTACCTACGGCGGTAGCGCCAAAGCTTTCGACGAAATTGACAACGCTCCCGAAGAGCGCGAGCGCGGTATCACCATCGCAACCGCTCACGTAGAGTATGAAACAGGAAACCGTCACTACGCACACGTTGACTGTCCCGGTCACGCTGACTATGTGAAGAACATGGTTACCGGTGCGGCTCAGATGGACGGCGCGATTATCGTAGTTGCTGCCACCGACGGCCCCATGCCACAGACCCGCGAGCACATCCTACTTGCCCGTCAGGTTGGCGTACCTTACCTCGTAGTATTCATGAACAAGGTTGACCTTGTTGATGATGAAGAACTTCTCGAGCTCGTTGAGCTTGAAGTTCGTGAGCTGCTCTCCAGCTACGAATTCCCCGGCGATGACATTCCTGTTATTCAGGGTTCTGCCCTGGGCGCGCTGAACGGCGATGCACAGTGGGAAGCCAAAGTAGTTGAGCTGATGGAAGCTGTTGACACTTACATCCCTGCACCTGAGCGTGATGTTGACAAGCCGTTCCTGATGCCGGTTGAGGACGTATTCTCTATCACCGGTCGTGGTACTGTAGCTACCGGTCGTATTGAGCGCGGTGTTATCAAACTCAACGAAGAGATTGACATCGTAGGGATCAACGAAGACAAAATGAAGTCAGTCGTTACCGGTATCGAGATGTTCCGCAAGCTTCTGCCCGAAGGACAGGCCGGTGACAATGCAGGTCTTCTGCTGCGTGGTATCAACAAAGATCAGATCGTTCGCGGGATGGTACTTTGTAAGCCCAACAGCGTGAAGCCGCACAAGAAATTCACCTGTGAGGTGTACATCCTGAGCAAAGAGGAAGGCGGTCGTCATACCCCGTTCTTCAAAGGCTACCGTCCGCAGTTCTATTTCCGTACGACCGACGTAACCGGTATCTGCGAGCTTCCTGAAGGCGTAGAGATGGTAATGCCGGGCGACAACGTGAACCTGACTGTTGACCTGATTCAGCCCATTGCTATGGAAGACGGACTTCGTTTCGCGATCCGCGAAGGCGGCCGTACCGTTGGTGCTGGCGTCGTAGCTAAAATTCTTGACTAAGAACCATCAGAGGAATTAGCGTACGGGCGTAGCTCAATTGGTAGAGTGTCGGTCTCCAAAACCGGTGGTTGGGGGTTCGAGTCCCTCCGCCCGTGCTATTATAAGATTAAATCATTATGAGCAAAGTTAAAAATTTCTCTGAAGGCGTCAGGAAAGAGTGGAATAAAATATCCTGGCCTACTTTAAAAGAGCTTCAAGACAACACCACAGTCGTGGTGTTGTTTTCTATTATATTGTCCCTGTTCATTTTCTTTATAGATCAGATTTACACGAAAGCACTTGAGTTTATTTTTGGATGACAGATCAAAACGACATACAATGGTACGTCATCAGGTGCTTTTCTGGTCATGAAAAAAAGGTAAAGGAAGCACTGCTCGAACGCTTTCGCGAAGACGGTGCAATTGATAAGGTAGAACAGGTACTCATCCCTACTGAGACGGTAATAGAAATCCGTAACGGCAAAAAAAGGCAGCGGGAGAAAAACTTTTTCCCCGGTTACATCATGTTTCAAGGCGTTTATGATGAATCTATCAATGACATTGTATCCGGTACTGCTTCTGTTATTGGATTTTTAAAGGGTGGTAAGAATCAAAATAAACCGACGCCACTTCAGGAAAGCGAAGTTAACCGAATTCTCGGTAAAGTAACCAAGGATAAAGAAGCAGTAGCTGGAGGCGGTTTGGTTGAGATTCCGTTCCGGAAAGGGGACCTCATCAAAATTACAGATGGGCCTTTTGTCAATTATGACGGTACGGTTGAAGAAGTTTATCCCGATCGTATGAAGTTGATCGTGCACGTAAGCATTTTCGGGCGCAAAACCCCGGTTGAAGTTGACGTAAATCAGGTAGAGCCTGATTAAAAAAGCTCATAGAAATTAATCATAGCATTGAAATTAAGGGCCTGCTACTTAAAGGTCAGGTAAATCAAAACAGCATTCTTCGATTATGGCTAAGAAAATTGACAAAGTAATCAAACTCCAGATTAAGGCCGGTCAGGCAAACCCTGCACCCCCGGTAGGACCCGCTTTAGGACAGGCAGGGGTCAACATTATGGAGTTTTGCAAGGCCTTCAACGCAAGAACACAGGACAAGATGGGTACCGTTACCCCGGTGGTTATTACGGTCTTTACTGACAAATCATTTACATTTGTTACGAAGACACCACCAGCGCCAGTTCTGCTTAAGAAAGCGGCCAATATACAGAGCGGTTCAGGTGAACCTAACCGTATTAAAGTCGCAACCGTAACCTTCTCCCAGTGCCGGGAAATCGCCGAGCAGAAGCTTCCTGACCTCAACGCATACGACGTAGAGTCAGCTGCCGAGATGATCGCCGGTACAGCACGCAGCATGGGTCTAAGAGTAGACCGCAGTAAGTAATTCTAACATTCTACCTCAGAGTAATGTCGAAAAAAGGAAAAAAATACAACGAAGCTGCCTCTTTGATAGAAGCAGGCAAAGAGTACAGCCTTGAAGAAGCTGCTGAGTTAATTGGCAAAACTTCACTGGTGAACTTTGACGCTTCCGTAGATATTGACGTTCGCCTGGGTGTTGATCCTCGTCAAGCCGACCAAATGGTAAGGGGTAATGTATCTCTTCCTCATGGTGTTGGTAAAGATGTGCGCGTACTTGCTCTTGTAAATCCTGCAAAGCAGGAAGAAGCAAAGCAGGCAGGTGCCGATCACGTTGGTCTTGACGAATACATTGAAAAGCTTGAATCAGGATGGTCTGATATCGATGTAATCGTTGCCACACCCGATGTAATGGGTAAGCTTGGTAAGCTTGGGCGTTTTTTAGGTCCGAGAGGCCTTATGCCCAACCCCAAAAGCGGAACTGTTACGATGGAACCAGGTAAAGCAATTAAAGAAGTGAAAGCCGGAAAGATTGACTTCCGTGTTGATAAATACGGGATTCTACACACTTCAATTGGTAAAGCGAGTTTCAGCCCCGATAAGCTTGTTGATAACGCCAAAGCGTTTATTAATACCGTAATCAAGCTTCGTCCGGCTTCAGCTAAAGGTACTTACGTTAAAAGTATTTATTTGAGTACTACAATGGGGCCGAGTATAACGATTAACCGAACAGTTGCTGTAAAGTAACTTTCCAAAATTAAAGCTTATTATGGCAACATTAGCTCAGAAAAAAGTAGCAGCAAAAGAAATTTTGGAGGTTCTAAAGGAATCTGACGCGGTTTATCTGGCCGAATACACAGGTATGACCGTAGCTGAAGTCAGCAACCTTCGCCGTGAATTCAAGAAAGACGGAATAACCTACAAAGTGTTTAAGAACACTATGGTTAAGCGGGCGATGGATGAAGTTGGCGGATATGAGGATGTTTATCCTTATTTGGAAAATCAGACTGCATTTATGTTTGCATCCGGTAATCCATCCAAACCTGCCAAAATTCTCAAAGAATACCTCAAATCAAATAAAAAGCCACTTTTCAAGGCCGCTTATATTGATGGCGTAGTATATGGTGAATCAGAATTGGATGCTTTATCAAGCATGAAGTCCAAGGAAGAAGTCATCGGCGACATCATGGGCTTGCTCATGGCTCCGATTACAAACGTAGTTGGCGCGCTTCAGGCACAAGGTGGCAATATTGTTGGCGCATTGAAAACAATCGCCGAAAAAGAAAATTAAAATCACGTTACTAAAAAAACAACAATCGGAGTTAAACAATGGCTGACGTTAAATCATTAGCAGAACAATTAGTTAACCTCACCATCAAGGAAGCCAACGAACTGGCTACCGTTCTCGAAGAAGAGTACGGTATCAAACCAGCTGCCGCTGCTGTTGCAGTTGCAGGCCCTGCAGCCGGCGGTGATGGTCCGGCGGAAGAAGAGCAAACAGAATTCACAGTTGTACTCAAAGAAGCCGGTGCTAAGAAAATCGGTGTTATTAAAGAAGTAAGAGCTGTAACCGGTCTCGGTCTTAAAGAAGCCAAAGATCTTGTTGACGGTGCCCCAAGCAACGTTAAAGAAGGTGTCAGCAAAGATGAAGCTGAGCAACTCAAGGCTAAACTCGAAGAGGCTGGTGCTACTGTAGAATTAAAATAATAATTCCACATAGCGTTATTTATTACCCAATAGCCAAGCCCGCAAGGGTTTTGGCTATTGGTGTCTGATTAATACATGCTTGTTGTAGCAGGAAATTGCATTACAACGGGCTTGTATTTTTGTGTTTAATTTATACCCATCAACAAACCGTGAGGTATCCTTGAGTAGAGAGACCAACATTCTGCCGTTCACGAACAGAGTCACGTTCGCGAAAACCAAAAAGGTGCTCGATTACCCCGATTTTCTTGATATCCAGATTGCTTCATTCCACAGATTCACACAATGGAATATCGCGCCGGATGACAGAGAAGAAGTAGGCTTGCAGCGAATTTTTAATGAACATTTTCCAATTACCAATTCCAGGGAGCAAAACATCCTGGAGTTCCTTTATTACAGTATTGATACTCCAAAATACAACATAGAGGAATGTGTTGACCGCGGCCTTACTTTTTCCGTCCCGCTAAAAGCCAAGCTCCGCTTATCTTCTATCGATCAGAGCGATGAAGCCTCCGAAACTATCGAACAGGAAGTTTTTCTTGGTGAACTGCCATGGATGACAGATCGCGGGACTTTCGTAATTAATGGTGCTGAGCGCGTCATAGTTAGTCAGTTGCACCGTTCTCCGGGCGTGTTTTTTGGCATGTCCATGCACCCAAACGGCACACACCTTTACTCTGCCAGAATTATCCCTTTCAAAGGTTCATGGATTGAATTTACAACAGATATCCGTGATGTGTTATGGGCATATATTGATCGCAAGAAAAAGCTTCCGCTTACAACATTGCTGCGTGCGCTCGGTTTTTCCAGCGATTTCGATATCCTCAGTCTCTTTGATCTTTCTGAAGAAGTTTCAATCAAATCCCGCAAATCCTTCGGGAAAGTTATTGGAAAGCGACTTGCTACTGATATTTATCAGGAGGTAGTACAGGAAATTGTTGATGATGAAACCGGTGAAGTAACAGAGGCTGTTACGCGGGAAGTTAAGCTTGCACGTGAAAAAGAGCTGGAAGATGTTGACTATGAAATCCTGAAAGAGCTGGATATCAAGTCTGTTCACGTCCTTAAAATTTCCCAGGAAGACGCTGATCGTTCTGTCGTTATCAATACGCTTCGTAAGGATACTTCAACAGATCAGGAAAGCGCGCTTGCAGAAGTATACCGTCAGATCAGAACCGGTGAAATGCCTGATATCGAAACCGGTAAGGCTGTTATTGAGAGACTCTTCTTCAGCGATAAAAAATACGATCTTGGTGAGGTTGGTCGCTACCGCCTGAACAAGCGACTCAAGATTGACGAATCCCTGGATATCCGGGTTCTCACCATCAATGATATCATCTGCATTATCAAAGAACTTATCCGACTCAAGAATATGAAGTCGGTTGTGGATGATATTGATCACCTGAGTAACCGTCGGGTGAGAACGGTAGGTGAGCAGCTTGCACAGCAGTTTGGCCTTGGCCTGGCCCGTATGGCAAGAACCATTCGCGAGCGCATGAATTCCCGCGATGCTGAGCAGTTTACCCCACAGGATCTTGTTAATGCGCGGACCATTTCCAGCGTAATTAACACTTTCTTTGGCACGAATCAGCTTTCGCAGTTTATGGATCAGACCAATCCGCTGGCTGAGCTTACGCACAAGCGCAGGATGTCAGCTCTCGGACCTGGTGGTCTAACGCGTGAGCGTGCAGGCTTTGAGGTTCGTGACGTGCACTATACGCACTACGGCCGGCTCTGCCCGATCGAAACGCCGGAAGGCCCCAATATTGGTCTGATTTCGTCCTTATGCGTGCATGCCAAAGTGAATGATTTCGGTTTCATCGAAACCCCTTACCGCAAAGTTGCTAACGGAGTTGTAACCGAAAAGGTTGAATACCTTGCAGCTGAGCAGGAAGATGAAACAATCATTGCTCAGGCAAACGCTACGCTTACTGATGAATCTACGTTTGCTTACGAAGAAATATTCTCCCGATTCAGAGACAGCAACGTAGGTTTGGCTTCTCCTGATCAGGTTGAATACATGGACGTTGCACCAAATCAGATTACTTCTGTAGCGGCCTCGATGATTCCATTCATTGAGCATGATGATGCAAACCGTGCGCTCATGGGATCCAACATGCAGCGTCAGGGTGTACCTTTGCTGCGCCCTGAGAAGCCCATCGTGGGAACCGGCATGGAATATCGTGCAGCCAAAGACTCCCGCGCCATCATTTGTGCGGAAGGCAATGGCGAAGTTGTCTATGTTTCAGCAACTGAAATCAGAATACGGTACGACCGCACTGAACAGGAAAACTATGCCTATTTCGATGATGGCGTTGTTTCCTACCCCCTGCGTAAGTTTGAGCGCACCAATCAGGATACCTGTGCCAATCAGCGTCCTATCGTGAAAGTCGGGGACACCGTAACCAACGGAACCCCGATTGCTGATGGTTGCGCAACCAACGACGGTGAGCTTGCGCTTGGCCGTAACCTCCTCGTGGCATTTATGCCGTGGCGCGGCTACAACTTTGAAGATGCTATTGTTGTAAGCGAGCGCGTCGTTTCCGAAGATATTTACACATCTATCCACATTTCAGAATTCGAGCAGCAGGTACGTGATACCAAGCGCGGTGAGGAAGAGCTCACAAGTGAAATTCCGAATGTGAGTGAAGAAGCAACCCGTAACCTGGATGAAAATGGCGTAATCCGGGTTGGTGCCAAAATTAAGCCGGGCGACATTATTGTAGGTAAAATTACCCCTAAAGGTGAAAGTGACCCAACACCGGAAGAAAAGCTACTCCGCGCCATTTTCGGCGACAAAGCCGGTGATGTTAAGGATGCTTCACTCAAAACGCCTCCGGGTGTTTCCGGGGTAGTGATTGGTACCAAAATGTTCAGCCGTAAAAAAGAAGAGCAGCTTTCACGCAAAGAAGAAAAAGAACTTGTTGAGCGTGAAAATCAGCGTTTGGCTGAAAAAGTAGCTAAACTCAACACCGAGTGGGCTGCCCGCATGTACCGCTTACTGAAGGACAAAACTTCACCGGGTATCGTTGATGTACTTGGAATCGAGATTCTGCCAAAAGGTGATAAATACCGCAAGCAGATGTTCGATGACATTGCCGAGCCACTTTCTGTGAAAGCCAGACAATCCTGGTGTACGGATGATGAAGTAAACCGTCTCGTTGCCGTATTATTCGACAACTACACCGAGTTACGCCGTCGCTACGAGTCTGAAGCCAAGCGGAACAAGTATCAGATTCAGGTAGGTGATGAACTGCCCGCTGGTATTGTCAAAAAAGCCAAGGTTTACGTTGCGAAAAAACGCAAGCTTCAGGTTGGTGACAAAATGGCCGGACGACACGGAAATAAAGGTGTTGTTGCGAAAGTGGTGCCTGTGGAAGATATGCCGTTCCTCGAAGACGGATCTCCGGTCGATATTGTACTGAATCCGCTGGGCGTACCTTCAAGGATGAATCTCGGTCAGATTTACGAAACCATTCTTGGCTGGGCCGGCAGAAAGCTGGGTGTTACATTTGCAACGCCTATTTTTGATGGCGCCAAATATGATGACGTTCAGCATTGGCTGGGTGAAGCCGGCTTGCCAACTGACGGCCGTACCTATCTTTATGACGGCCGTACAGGAGAGCGTTTCGCCCAAAAAACAACGGTCGGAATCATGTACATCATGAAACTGAATCACCTTGTTCAGGACAAAATGCACTCCCGCTCTATCGGGCCCTACTCCCTTATTACGCAGCAGCCACTTGGTGGTAAAGCTCAGTTTGGCGGTCAGCGACTTGGAGAGATGGAAGTTTGGGCGCTGTATGCTTATGGCGCAGCCAACATCCTGAAGGAAATGCTTACGGTCAAGAGCGACGACGTAAAAGGCCGCTCTAAAGTATACGAGGCGATTGTTAAGGGTGAAAACCTGCCTGATGGCAACACACCGGAATCATTCAATGTGTTGCTCAAAGAGCTGCAGGGGCTGGGGCTCGAGGTTACCATTGAGCAATAAGCCTGCAAAGCCGAATAAGGATATCATCCTACCGAGTTTAACGATTAATTCATAACGGAGGTGGAACTTTGTCACATACTGTAAGCGACACCGTTTCCAAAGATTTCAAGTCAATTAAAATTTCCCTGGCGTCGGCAGAAACTATTCTGTCCCGATCCAGAGGAGAAGTACTTACACCTGAAACCATTAATTATCGTACGTTCAAGCCGGAAATGAATGGCTTGTTCTGTGAGAAAATTTTTGGCCCGGTCAAAGACTGGGAGTGCCACTGCGGTAAATACAAGCGCATTCGGTACAAGGGTATTATATGCGACCGCTGCGGGGTTGAAGTAACCCGTAAAGCAGTGCGCCGTGAGCGTATGGGGCACCTGAGTTTGTGTGTACCCGTAGTTCATATCTGGTACTTCAAGTCACTGCCTAACAAAGTAGCTTATCTGTTGGGCCTTTCATCCAAAAACCTGGATAAAATTGTTTATTACGAAAATTTCGTAGTAATCAATCCGGGCATGGCGCGTGATCTTGGTTACAAGTATGGCGACATGATTACCGAAGAAGAGTACTTCGATATCATGCGTCAGCTTCCCGAAGAGCACAGCGAACTTGATGATGACGATTCAGATAAGTTCAGTGCCAAGATGGGGGCAGAAGCTGTTGAAGCTATGCTGGCCAACATCGATCTGGAAAAGGATATTTACAAATACCGCGAGCAGGCGAAAAATGAAACGTCAATGCTCCGGAAAAAGAAAACGCTGAAGCGCCTTCAGGTGCTTGAGGCTTTCAGAGCGGCGAATAAATCTATTTCCAACCGTCCGGAGTGGATGGTGATGCGGGTTATCCCCGTTATCCCGCCCGAACTTCGTCCGCTTGTTCCGCTTGAAGGGGGTCGCTTTGCAACATCCGACCTGAACGACCTGTACCGCAGGGTCATCATTCGTAACAATCGTCTGAAGCGTCTCATTGACATCAAAGCGCCGGATGTAATTCTGCGCAATGAAAAACGCATGCTTCAGGAAGCTGTTGACTCTCTCTTTGATAATTCACGCAAGACGAATGCGGTCCGTAATAACAACCGGCCCCTGAAGTCGCTCAGCGATATGCTCAAAGGTAAAGGCGGTCGTTTCCGTCAGAACCTTCTGGGCAAGCGTGTTGACTATTCCGGTCGTTCGGTGATTGTGGTGGGTCCGGAACTGAAAATGCATCAGTGCGGTCTGCCGAAAGAAATGGCCATTGAGCTTTATAAGCCGTTTGTAATCCGACGCCTGATTGAGCGCGGATACGTTAAAACGGTGAAGAGCGCCAAAAAAATGGTTGACCGTCGGGACGAGGTTATCTGGGATGTTCTTGAAAATGTGATTAAAGGACACCCCGTATTGCTCAACCGTGCACCGACCCTGCACCGTCTTGGTATTCAGGCATTTCAGCCGATACTGATTGAGCACAAAGCCATTCAGCTCCATCCCCTTGCCTGTACCGCGTTCAACGCTGACTTCGACGGCGATCAGATGGCTGTTCACCTTCCGCTGAGCAATGACGCTATTCTTGAAGCGTCTGTACTCATGCTGGGTGCGCACAACATTCTGAACCCTGCAAGTGGCGGACCTATCACCGTACCATCTCAGGATATGATTTTGGGTCTGTACTACATGACAAAAGTAGGCCCAAGCTCAGAAACCGATGAGAAAACATTTGCTTCACCTGATGAAGTCGTCGTGGCTTTTGATCAGGATAAGCTGAATCTTCATAACCGCATCAAGGTCAGATTACGTGCCGGTATAGACGGTGTTGAAGAAAATGAAGTAATTGCGACAACCGCTGGCCGGGTACTCTTTAATGAAATCATCCCGAATGAGATTGGTTTCAAAAACCTGACGTTCGGCAAAAAAGAGCTCCGCATTCTTATCGGTGAGGTGTTCAACGCTGTAGGTACGGCAAGAACCGCACAATTCCTGGACGACATGAAGTATCTCGGGTTCGAAAATGCAACCCGTGGTGGTCTTTCCTTCAGTCTCGAAGATATTGTAATCCCTGAAACCAAGGCTGAACTTATCGAAAAGGCACAGCATGAAGTGCGTATGATTCAGGATCGCTATGATAACGGTTTCATTACCGACAATGAGCGTTACAATCAGGTTATCGATAAGTGGACAAGCACAACGAACCGCGTATCGGAAACGCTGTTCAATGCGCTGGCAAATGATAAGCAGGGTTTCAACTCTGTATTCATGATGGCTGACTCCGGCGCACGTGGTTCGAAAGAACAAATCAGGCAGCTTGGTGGTATGCGTGGTCTGATGGCGAAGCCGCAAAAGAGTTCACTCGAGTCATCTGGAAGCGAAGTTATTGAAACGCCTATTCTTTCTTCCTTTAAGGAAGGTCTCACGGTTCTCGAATACTTTATTTCCACACACGGTGCCCGTAAGGGTCTTGCAGATACGGCGCTTAAAACAGCTGACGCCGGATATCTTACCCGCCGTCTTGTGGATGTATCGCAGGATGTTGTCGTAACCGAGCACGATTGTGGTACCCTTCGCGGCATCCGGATTTCCGCCCTTAAGGATAACGAGGACATTGTTGAAAGCCTTGAAGACCGTATCGTTGGCCGGACTTCAATGCATGATATCTACGATCCTTTGACGGATGAGCTTCTCGTACGCTCTAATCAGCTCATCACCGAGCACATTGCGCGTCAGATTGCGCAAACTTCCATCGAAGAAGTTGAAATCCGTTCGGTGCTTACCTGTGAGTCATCCCGTGGTGTTTGCTCGATGTGCTATGGCCGTGACCTTACACGTGGCAAGCTTGTTCAGACCGGTGAAGCCGTTGGTGTAATTGCTGCGCAGTCAATCGGGGAACCGGGTACACAGCTTACGCTGCGTACGTTCCACGTTGGTGGTACTGCCGCGCGTCTTGAAGCGGAATCGCAGCACAAAGCTAAATTTAACGGTAAAGTTGAGTTTGATAACCTTCGCGTGGTTGATTACAACGACGGCGAAGAAGAAGTCAGCGTTGTACTGAGCCGTGGTAGCGAAATCAAAATCGTTGATGAAACCGGAAAAGTGCTCAACACGCATACGGTTCCCTACGGTTCTGAAATGCTTGTCGAAGATGGCGATATGGTCATGAAAGGACAACCGCTTTGTAAGTGGGACCCGTACAATGCCCGTATTTATTCCGAAATGAACGGAACCGTTACGTTCAAAGATATTATCGATGATGTAACGGCGACGGATGAAAGTGATGCCCAAACCGGATTTAAGGAAAAGGTAATCATCGACAGTAAAGACCGTACGCTGGTACCGACCCTTATCATCAACGACGGAACCCGTGATAAAGAAATTCCGCTGCCGGTACGTACCCACATTGTTGTCGATGACGGTGACAGTGTTGCAGCGGGGCAGGTTATCGCGAAAATTCCGCGTAAGGCGGCTAAGTCGAAGGATATCACGGCAGGTCTGCCACGGGTTACCGAGCTGTTTGAAGCCCGTCCGCCAAGCGATCCCGCTACCGTATCTGAGATTGACGGTATCGTTAAGTTTGGAAACCGGAAACGGGGTTCGCAGGAAATCATCGTAACAAGTAAAGACGGTGTGGATCAGCGCACGTATCTGATTCCGCTCTCCAAGCACATTCTTGTTCAGGAAAACGATTTCGTGACAGCCGGACAGCCGATGTCAGAAGGCGCAATTCTGCCACAGGATATTCTGAATATTCTCGGGCCGTTTGCTGTACAGTCGTACATTGTAAACGAGATTCAGGAAGTTTACCGCCTGCAGGGTGTTAAAATCAATGATAAGCACATCGAGATCATTGTACGCACGATGATGCAGAAAGTGGAGATTACCGAACCCGGTGATACCATGTATCTCGAGGGCGACAAAGTGGACCGCTTCGAAGTTGCACGCACCAACGACAGCCTGATCGGTAAGTTCGTGGTTACGGATGCCGGCGGTTCTGATCTGACGTTGGGTACGCTGCTCACCCGCCGCGAAGTGCGTGAGATTAACTCACAGCTTATCAAAGAGGATAAACCAGAGATGGAAGTTCGCGAGGCTGAATCAGCGATTTCGCGTCCGATACTGCTCGGTATTACCCGCGCGGCGCTTTCAACTGACAGCTGGCTCTCAGCGGCATCTTTCCAGGAAACGACGAAAGTGCTAACGTCTGCAGCAGTTGAAGGAAAATCAGATTATCTGCTTGGCCTTAAAGAAAATGTTGTGGTCGGACACCGCGTACCAGCTGGTACAGGTATGCGTACCTATCAAAACCTTATTGTGGGTCCTATGCAAACGCATACGGAATCAAGTGAGGCTGAAGAGAGAAGCAAGTCAATCGCTGATATTCTTCGCTCCGAAAACTAACAGCTCCCTGTTAGCTGTAGCTTAGTTATAAGCCCCGATACTCTCGTTAGTGTCGGGGCTTTTTTTTATTTTCAAACAACGGGTTTCAATGGCAATCAGCTTTCTGAATCCTGATAAATAAATAGTTTTAGATCAATAGCATAGCGTTAGTATTGAACCGAACCAGGAGGGAGAGCCAATAATGTTAGAAAATGAGCTTCAGGGGTTATATAACGAGTTATTTGAGTACCGCAAGGAAATGGCCTGTAAGTTTGATGCAGAAACAAAGCTCATTGTTGTAAATGAGGCCTATGCAAAAGCTATGAATACGACAGCCGATGAGCTGATAGGCCGGAAGTTTCTCGATTTAATCCCCCCCCAGGAACATGATAAGGTTCTTTCTCACCTGAGAGCACTTACTGAGAAATCACCTGAAAGAACCTATGAGCACAAAGTAGTTTTAAAAGACGGTGCAGAAAAGTGGCAGCAGTGGTATGACAGAGCTGTTTTTGATGATAATGGGGAGCTGCAGTACTTCATCTCATTGGGACGCGATATTACGAAGAGAAAAATGCTGGAGCTCGAAATTGAGGATCGCAACAGGTTCCAGTCTATCCTGGCGGATTTAGCCATCCGGCTCATTAACCTTCCTGTTAAAGAGTTCGACAACGCGATAGATGATGTGCTTTCCATCGTGGGAATTTATACGGAGATGGAATACGCTTTTGTGCTTTTCAATGATCCTAAGGGAGGCAGCTTCAAACGCTACTACTGGACCGAGCATAAAAATGCAGGTATTCGACTTCAAAAGATGAAAGAAGTTTTTCAGTCTTTGGAAAAAATAAGCGTGCAGTTTGAAAAAGAGACTATTTATGAGGATGATATTCTGGAAAACAGTGCTTCTAATCCTTTAAAAACGGAACTCAGTAAACTTGGTGTCAGGTCTGTAATCACCACACCTTTACATCAGGAAAAAAGAGTTTCCGGTTTTGTGTGTTTCTTTACGCAGGAGAGGGTTCGTGTTTTCTCTGACATGGAAGTTCGTTTGCTCAAAATTCTGGCTGAACTCATTTCAAATGTTGAGACAAGACGCAGTTACGAAAATAAGCTTATAGAAGCATGGAATCAGGCTGAATCTGCAAATGAGGCCAAAACACAGTTTTTGGCAAATATGAGTCACGAAATCCGGACACCACTCAACGGTATGCTGGGTATGGCCGGGCTCCTTCAGGCTACCAAACTGGATGAAAGACAGCAAAAATATGCTAATGTTATTAGTTCAAGCGGTGAGTCATTACGCTACATCATAAATGATTTGCTTGACCTGAATAAGTTGAGGGGGGAAAAACTATCCCTGGACCGCTCTGTTTTCCGGCTTGATGATGTGATCAGTGAAGTTTCAGAATTGCTGAAAATAGAAGCTGATAAAAAAAATCTGGCCTATGATGTTGAAATTCATGAAGAGAAACCGGGTCTGGTTCTTAAAGGCGCCAAACTCAGGTTTAAGCAGGTATTGACAAATCTGGTCAGTAACGCCATCAAATTTACGTCAAAAGGTGGTGTTCGTATCGAATGCACGGCAACAGCTGTATCCAAAAATGCAGCAGAATATAAAGTACTGTGCCGGGTAACCGATACCGGGATTGGCATCAAAAAGGAAGACTTCGGTAAACTATTTAAGCCCTTTTCTCAAATTGATCCCAGTACGAGCCGGTCTTATGGTGGTACAGGGTTGGGGTTGCACATTTCAAAAACAATTGTGGATCAGCTGGGTGGGGAGATACGTATTGAAAGCGTTCCGGGAATCCGGACAACAGCGTCGTTTTATGTCTTCTTTAAAGAAGTATCCCGGAAAGTGGCGGAAAAAGTGCATGGTATGCTCCCCGAGGAAAGCAAGAAAAAATTCGATGTACTACTTGTTGCCTTTCCGTCAGAGACGGTCCGCCTTTTACAGCGTGATCTTGAATTGTTGCAGCTAAGCAGCTACACGGTAACGGAAATCACGCAGGCAAAATCCCTTCTGGATGAACTTACTGCCGAAAACGCCCCCGGAACCGTGATGATTGATTACAGTTCCGTGGGATATAAGGCGATCTCGTTTACAGACGAGCTGAAAAATGACTTGCGTCATCTCGATCGCAAAGTTGTGCTGGTTGCCAATGAACAGGATGAACCCGATAAATCATGGATCGAAGAACATGATATCCACATGATTTTGACAAGGCCTGTAAAAATCGGAGATCTGATCCAGACCTTTTTTGACGAAAAACAAACCCATATCCCCTTAACCGTATCAGCCGGAGACAGTTCTTTCACAAAGCCCGAAAAAAAAGAAAGCACCAGGAAAAAGCATGCTGTAAATGTTTTAATTGCTGAAGACAATCCGGTAAATCAGGAGCTTATTTCCGTTATTATGCATGATATTGATACACCGTTCGATATCGTCAACAACGGTCGGGAAGCGGTTGAGGCTGTGAAGCTGCAAAATTACGACCTTGTTTTGATGGATTGCCAAATGCCGGAAATGGATGGTTTTGAGGCAACCCGTACCATCCGGAAGCTTGAAGATCCCAAAAAGCGGGCCATTCCAATCATCGCAGTTACCGCACATGTAGTAGCAGGTTATCAGCAAAAATGTCAGCAGGCTGGTATGAACGGATATATTTCAAAGCCTTACAGCATCACGGATTTGCGGGCTGCAATTTTTGGAGAAGACCCTCGGGATGTGGTCTTGCAGGAAAATAGCTTTCGGGCTTTGCAAATCATCAACTACCCCCGGTATAAGCAGCGTTTTGGCCATGATACCGATCTCTGTAGCCGGATCCTTATGCGCTTCACGGAAGAAACAGCATTTCAGATGGAGGAATTGGATAAGCTTTGGTCGGAGCGCAGCTATCAGAAGCTGTTTGACCTTGTGCATAGCATTAAAGGAGCATCAGCAAACATTGACGCAGAGCGCATGTACAGCGCTGCCAGGAAGCTTTCAGCAGCTATTGAGCGCAGGCAAACCGAATTTATCCCGAAAAAGATTGACCGGTTAAAGAACGAGTTTGTAAGGCTTCAGAAGCAGCTTCACAAAACAAATTATAGCGTTGCGGAATAAAAAAAGGCGTACAATTAATATTGTACGCCTGTAATTTTTTACTGCAGGTGTGGAGAGCGGGGGAAAGATTTATTATATATATCCCGGACTCAGGCACTATCCCGATTAATGTTTGAAAGCAGGTCTTCGGCCTCACGAAGCAGGTCTTCCGCTTTCTTCTTTGCATCCTCCACAACCTCGTCGCTTTGCGCTTTCGCTGAGTTGACGGAGAAGTTTTCGTCTCTTAGTTCATCTATGAGGCTGCGGAGTTCATCGATGTACGTTTGTATCTGATAGCTAAGCCGGCTTCTGGTATTGCTGCCCTTATCGGGTGCGACCAATACAGCCGTGATGGATCCAAGTACTGCACCTGTTAAAAGTCCGAGACCAAAACCTCTTGAGAAATTTGCCATGATATTTGTTGAATTGGGTTTAGTGAGCTGTTTTGACTTGGTGTATATATAAGCAAAAAAACAGACATTGTCATGCGGGAGCGCCCCTGCAATATCTTTTAACTGTGAATTTTCAGTTCTGTTGAAGATACCGGATGACAGCACCGGAAGCTACAATCAGGCAAGGGACTTCTCTTTTATTTTTACGGCCTTCAGTAAACGGTATTTTGTGCGCGATATTCCTGCATAAATGACCGGAACGACGAATAAAGTGAATATTGAAGCAAAAAACAGTCCGCCGATAACAGCTCTTGCAAGCGGACTCCAGGTCTCCGACCCGTCTCCAATCGCAAGGGCAAGAGGAATCATAGAAAAGATGGTTGTGAGCATGGTGAGCATTACCGGGCGAAGCCTTCTGCCTGCGGCGGCTAAAAAATGTGCAAGGTATTCTTCCGGCTCCATATTGGTGCGGGTATTCTGATTGATGTAGTCTACCAGCACAATGCCGTTATTGACCACGATCCCTACGAGTATGAGCATGCCAATGCCAGCCGGTATGCTGAAAGGGGTGCCGGTTGCAAAGAGCATGAGGTAAGCGCCAAAGAAGGCGAGAGGGATGGTGAAGAGGATCACAAAGGGATCACGAATACTTTCAAACTTTGCCGCCATCACCATGAATGTTAGGATGATGGCAGCAAGTAAGGCAAGAAAGAGCTCACGCTGACTGTCTTGCTGATCCTGAACCGCTCCTGTAAACTCATAGCGGTAGCCATCAGGTAAAACAATTTCATCCTGAAAGAGCTCCATAATTCTGTCGCGCTGTGCGGCTGCGCTTCCGTCAACCCTTATGCTTACGTCAAGACGGGTTTCCCGGTCTGTTCTCCGGATGGTATTAAAGCCTTCGAATTCTTCAAAAAAGCCTACGGCCTGTACCGGAATGCCCTGTTCCCCGACGCGGGCCACCTGCAAACGGTTCAGGTTTTCGAAGCCCCTGCGGTATTGATCTTCGAGGCGGACTTCTATCGGAAATTCACGGCCGTCGACACGGAACTGACCGACCTGTGTGCCGCGTGTCTGTGTTTTAAAGCTGTTTGCCGCTTCATTGAAGGAACTGCCAAGGCGACCGAGGGCAACACGATCGAGCTGATAAACTACTTCCGGCAGTGACCCAACCCTTGGGTTATCAACCGCAATGACGGTGCTGTCCTGCAGCATAACCGTTTCGATCCGGTCCGTGAGGCCCTGCAGAATGCTGACATCCGGCCCGATCAAACTTACGGTGATGTTTCCCCTGCCTTGACCGAAACCACCGCCGCCCCCGCCCGGACCAAAGCCTTGCTGACCGAAAACCCGGATGGTTGTATCATCGTATGTCAGGGAGCGCCTGAGCTCCATGGCAACTTCATCGGTCGTCTGTGTCCGCTCTCTTGAAGGAACAAGGGAAACCGTTACGCGCCCTACGTTGCTTTCACGCCGCCAGCCGCTGCGTCCGATAGTCGTAACCGTCGTCTGAACACGTTCATCATCAAGCAGCCGGTTCGTAATATCGCGCAGGATTTCGGCGGTTTGGGTAAGCTGTGCACCGCTTACCAGGGAAACATCCACAATCAGATCACCGGTATCGTTGTCAGGGAAAAATTCGCCTTCAACCTGTGTGAAAAGCCAGCCAATGCCAAAAAGAATACCGAAAATGAGCAGAACCGTCCAGCGCTTGTGGAGCAGCTGCCAGCGCAGAATCCGTTCATAGCGGACCTGAAGAGACTCCGTGAACCGGAACATGAAGCTGTTGGTATTGACGCTGTCCTGCCGCAGGAATTTTGACGCAAATACGGGCAGCAGTATGATGGAAGCGATAAAAGAAAGGGAAATCGCAAACGAGATTGTCAACGCAAGGTCTTTGGCGATCTGTCCTGTAAACCCACTGATGAAAAATATGGGGATGAAAACCGCCAGCGTAGTAAGCGTACTGCCCAGCAGGGCTTCCTTCATTTCATTGGTACCATTGAGGACCGCTTCAAAAATAGCTTCGCCTTTTTCAATTTTAGCGATGATGTTATCCAGGACCACAATGGAATTATCTACCAGCAGACCCACAGCCAATGCGAGACCGGTGATGGAGATAATGTTGAGCGTAACCCCGCTGAAATACATGGCCGCAAAGGTAGCGGTCATGGAAATGGGAATGCTGAAAGCCACAATGGTAGCAGCGCGGTAGCTTCCCATGAAAATGAAAAGAATGAGCGCTACGAGCGCAAGGGCAACCATCGCTGACTGCGTAAGGTTGCGGATGGAGTTTTCAATGAATTCACCTTCGTTATTGAGCACCTGCAGGCTTACGCCGGGCGGAAGAATGGCTTCAACAGCTTCAATCTCATTAATGACATCAAGGGCTACATCAAGGGTGTTTGCGTCGGACTGTTTCTGGATATCGATGGTAACACTATTGAGGCCGTTTACTTCAACAAGGGCTGTGATATCCACGAAAGTGTCTAAGGCTTCGCCTACATCTGAAAGACGTATGGGCTCGCCGTTTTCGCTAAAGCGGATGATAGTATCGTTTACTTCTTCAATATTGCGGAAAATAGCTTCGGCGCGAATGCTGTAGCTTTGCCGGTCGCTGATCAGGTTCCCGATCGGGATCTGAACGTTATTGCCTGAAAGTGCCCGCTCAACATCAGCGGTTACGACGCGGTGCTGCGCCATGCGCTCGGGACTCAGGTTCACATAGATTGCACGCTGCAGGCCGCCCTGTGTTTCTGCGGAGGCAACCCCCTGAATCCGTTCGAACATGGGCTCAATCATGGTTTCACTCAGCAGTCGCAGCTCATCGAGGCCGCGGTTAGCTGCCGAAACGCTCAGGCTCATGATGGGCCTGCGCTCCGGATCGAACTGGAAAATCAGCGGCTGCCCCGCTTCCCGCGGTATCACCGACCGGATACGGTCAATGGCTTCTCGTGCGTCCATTTCAACCCGCTGCGCATTGGTGCCGCCTTTAAGCCGCATGACCAGAAACATCCCGCCCCTGCGCACGGTCGTTTCTATAGATTCGACTCCGTCAATCGAAGCGACCGCATTTTCGATCGGAACAGCGAGAATCCGCTTGATATCTTCCGGAGCCACATCGCGGTAGTTGGCCGAGATGGCAACGACCGGAATATCAATATTGGGCAGGAGGGTGATTTTGAGGTTTGCCAGGGCAAATAATCCGAAGCCGATGGTGAGCAGGGTCACCATGAACACGGTTATCGGGCGCCGGAGCAGTTTGTAAATGATACCTTTTGTTTCCATAGCAGTAGTAAATGCGGTGTTGCAGAGATGGGGTTATTCAGCGAGCGGGTCAGATTTGGTGTTGGTACTGAAGCCCAGCCGCTCGACCATGCGGTTGAACAGATAGTACAGGCAGGGCACGAAGAAAAGCATAAGCAGCGTGGAGGCCGTCAGCCCGCCAATTACGGTACGTGCCATCGGACTCCAGGTCTCGGCGCCTTCACCCAGCTCGAAAGCCAGCGGAATCATACACAAAATGGTAGTGGCCGCGGTCATGATGATGGGACGCAGACGACGGCTTGCACCGGTAATAATCGCCTTTTCCCGGCTTAACCCGCGCGCCTGCAGGATTTTGATGTAGTCAATCATCACAATGCCATTGTTGACCACGATTCCCGAAAGCAAAATGAGCCCGATGAGTGCGGTTACGCTTACCGGCGTTCCGGAAATGGCCAGGGAAGCAAAAACGCCGGAAAGCGCCAGCGGGATGGTGAAAATGATGATGAACGGCTCTAAGAGACTTTCGAACTGTGAAGCCATCACCATGTAGGCAAGCGTTGCCGCTACGATAAAGGCAATGAGGAGAAAGAGGAAGGACTGACGCTGTTCTTCGGCTGTACCGCCAATCTCGAAGCGGTAGCCATCGGGCCATTGTATCTGATTGAGGCGCTGTGTGACCAGGTTGGTTGCCGTCTGCAGGTCAACACCGGAGAGGTCTGCCTGAATTTCGGTAACGCGCTCCTGATTGATCCGGAGGATGTTGGACGGGCCGGTGTAGCGTTCAACGCGTGCGAGGTTGGCCAGGGGCATCCAGGTACCGGCGTCGGTGCGGATTTGAATGCGCTCGAGGTCCGAGGAGTTGACGGTTTCTGTGGAAGCCAGCTGCACGTTGATGTCGAACTGAAGGCCCTGATCGATGAAAGTAGTTGCGGTGTTGCCGCGGATGGCGTCGCTGATGGCGTTGGCAACTTGTGCGGTCGTTAGCCCGTTGCGGCTGATCCGCTCCCGGTCCATCACCACACGCAGCTCGGGCCGCCCTTCATCGGCGGATGAGGTTGCGGCCACAATGCCTTCAACTTCGAGCATGGCGGCGGTTACGCCATCCGAAAGGTCCCGCTTGGTTTCGAGATCGAAACCATAAATGTTGACAATCAGTCCGTCATCTCCTTCGGGGTTCAGCGGATTCTGACGCAGTTCGCGCGTGCTTGCGCCGGGTACGTCCCGCAAATCCTCGAGCAACTGCCCTACAATTTCCAGCTGACCGCGGCTGCGCTCCCGCGATGAAACCAGCTCCACCCGAATAACGCCCCGGAATCCGCCCGGAAATTCGGCCCCTTCAACACCCCGCTTGTCGCCGTAATCCGAAACAATCAGCCGGGCTTCGGGCACCGTATCCATAATAATGCGTTCGGCTTTCACAAAGGACTCTTCCAGTTCAAACAAATTTACGCCGGGTTCGCGGGTGAGCTCAATGACGAAGGCGTTTTCATCCACCGGCGGAAAGAACTCGCCGCCCAGGTTGAAAATGAGCGGTGTTGTGAGGAGCAAAAACAGAATGGCAATGCCGACCACCAAGCCGCTTTTCCCTAATAGTTTTTCGAGGGTGTTGGCGTAAGCCGCGCTGAGACGTTCAAACAGCGGGTTTCGCTTTTCTTTGAAGCCGTTGTCTTCTTCCTCCGGACTGCCGGAAGCGTTTGCAACTTCTGACGTTTTGGGCTTCTTCCCTCTGAAGAGGCGGGAGGTCATCAGGGGAATCAGGGTAAGGGCTACCACCGTGGAAACGCCCAGCGCAAAAGAGATGGTGAGGGCGAGGTCGCGGAAGAGGAAGCCTGCGATACCGGGCACAAAAAGTACCGGCAAGAAAACGACGATGGTTGTGAGCGTGGAAACGATGATGGGCCCGGCCACTTCCTGCGCGCCTTTTACGGAGGCTTCGTCGCCTTTGTAGTTGTCTTCGCGGAAGCGGAAAATATTTTCCAGCACCACCACCGCATTGTCCACCACAAGACCAACTGCGAGCGTGAGTCCGGAGAGCGAAATAACGTTCAGGGTCACGTTGCCGAAATCCATAATACTGAAGGTCGCAATGATGGATACCGGGATGGAGATGGCAACAATGAGCGCGGTGCGGAAGCTGCGCAGGAACAGCAACAAAATGGTGACCACCAACCCAATAGCGATCAGCGCCGTGATGTAAATGTTGCGGATGGAAAGTTCTATGAATTCGGAGCGGTCGGTGAGCACATCAAGCGTTACGCCTGCAGGAAGGGTTCTGCGGATGTTATCGAGCTCGTTTCGTACATTTTGCGCGGTCGATACGATGTTGACATCGCTCTGACGGTACAGGTTTACGATAACGCCGTCTTCCGCCTGCACGCGCACATTTCCGATGGGCTGCCGCACCCCGTCTTCCACTTCGGCAATATCCTGAAGCCTGACCGGCTCTCCGTCGCGAATACCTACGATGGCTTCGCGGATTTCTTCAATATTCTGGAACTCACCGGTTGTTCGAAGCGAGTACACCAACCGGCCTTCAATCAGCTCTCCTGCAGGGATCTGCACGTTTTCCTGCCGCAGCCGCTGTGCTACCGAGCCGATGTCGAGGTTGTAGGCCAGAATCTGATCGGTGTTCATCCAGATGTTAACCTGTCGTTCAAGTCCCCCGCTCGTTTCGGCTGAAGCTACGCCCGGAATGCGTTCAAAACGCTGTTCGAGCTGTTGGGTGGAAAAGGTTCGGAGTTCAACCGGGCTGCGGGTGTTGGAGCTCAGGGTGAACACCATCACCGGTTCCTGATTCGGGTCGTAGGCAAAGATGATGGGCTGATCGGCGTCGTCGGGTATTATGCGCCGGGCAAAATCTACCTGTTTTCGTACATCATTCTGGGCTACAAAAAGATCGGTTCCCCAGTTAAAGTAAAGCTTGATGACTGAGGAGCCCTGACTTGACAGCGACCGGACCCTGCGCAGGCCGCTGATACCGCCAACAAGCTCTTCGAGCGGTCGGCTGATGAGGGTTTCGATGTCTTCCGGGGCAACGCCATCATAGGTTGTGTAGATGGTGATGGTCGGGAAGGAAACATCGGGGTACAGGTTCAGGTTGAGGCGGGAGAGGCCGAACATCCCGAACCCAATCACTACAAGCGCAAGCATGACGAAGGTGACGGGGCGGGCAACGGCTATTTTGGGAAGTTGCTTCATAAGAAAAATGTGCTGACGTGCGGGTAAACGGTTGCTGATCGGTTAGGGGGATGTAGCCGCTTACTCGTCAGAGGCTGTTGTATCGCTGGCGGTCGTAATCGGGATTTCGCGGGGCGGCTGCGGTGCACGCGTACCGGCAACCCGAATGCGGGAATTGTCTTCAAGACCTGCCTGACCCGTAACAATCAGCCGGTCGCCTTCATTAAGGCCGGAAACAACTTCAACCCGGTCGCCCTGTTGCAGGCCGAGCTCCAGCTCGCGCAGTACCGCAATGGAGTCGCCCTGCGTGACAAATGCGTTGAAGCCGCGGTTAATGCGAATGGTGTTGGTTTCAGGATCGAGAATGGTCTGCACATTTTCCACAAGGGCGTTGCGCGGAATGACCAGGCTTTCAGGGTTTGTCTGTACGACGATGGAAGCTTCCGCAAGGCTGCCGGGAAGGATGAGGTCGCGCATTTCGGTGAGGCTGATCACGATTTCAGCCAAACCCGTTACGGGATCGAGTCCCGGGCTGATACGGGACACAACGCCCCGGGCGGAATGATGGGCTTCGCCACTGAGGCGGATATCAACAGTCTGATTAAGGCGGACGCGGCGGCGATCCTGAAGGGGAAGGAAGAGACGGATTTCGTAGCCCGCAAGATTGGAAATTTCATAGATGACCGTCCCAACGGACGCGAGGTCGCCGGGGCTTATGCTGCGCCGTGTAACTACGCCGTTTACCGGGGAGCGGACTTCTGTGAACGCCAGGTTTTCACGGCTTTGGGTGAGGGCGGCCCGGGCTGACTCGTACTGTGCCTGCGCATTCAGATAGGACACCCGTGAGGCTTCCATTTCTGAACTACTGATGAGGTTTCGGTCGAACAGCGTTTGGGCGCGGGTAAATTCGAGGCTGTCGCGGCTTACGGCACTGCGCGCCTGTTCAAGCTGCCGCTCATCACGACGGACCTGATCGAGAATGGTAACATCCCGCAACTGCGCGAGTTTGGTACCTACCTGAACCGTGTCGCCGAGGTCAGCATGGATGCTGCTTACGCGTTCGGAAATCTGCGGGGAAACGCGCACCTGATCCTGTGCCTGTATGGTGCCAAAACCGCGCACAATTTCCGAAATGCTGCTGCGGGAAATATCTGTTACCTGTACGCTGGTGCCGCGCTGAAACATACTTGGGTCAAAGCCGCCGGGGCGCTGGCTGTCTGAAGAGTTGCCGGAACAAGCGGCCAAAACAAGAGCGAAGAGTGCGATAAGAGAAAGGCGAATCACGATAGGGTTGTTATGTGATGATTAAAGGACTAAATCAAAAAAAAGGTGGCAGAGTATAAGCCGTTTTGACGAAACGGTTTAAAGCCCGTTCGGGATAAATCAGGCAGTTCATATCATTTAACACCTTCGCGCACAAACAGCCAATTCTGAGGCTGCTTGTAAATTTTGTGTGAAGATGAAGGCGTTTTTCCGGAGTTGCGGCTGCTGCGCTACATCACCGGAATTGAGGCTATATCTTTGGGATATATAATGATAAGAACACGGAGGTTAACCGCATGCGCGCCTGATTCGTTGCAGACGGGAGGGAATTGATTTTTTCATAACGCAATGCAGGAAGCTGGTTTTTCCCGGAACCCGGGCGTATTCGTCGCGGGGGGTAATATAAAATCCGGCGCATGAAAGGGCTCAGGCTGCTGTGCATGCCCCCCCAAAAGCAAGGGACTCAAATTATGATTTGGGAGCGCTGAGCTGTCACGAAAAACAGTGATGCCCACGGAGTTTCCCCCAAAAAATGCGTACCTTGTATCCATCAAAACCGGCTGTATCGAGTCCGGAAAACCTGAATATTACTGAAGTTTCTGATCCATGAAATTCTTTATCGACAGCGCAGATCTCAACGAAATCAAAGAAGCCGAAGCCATGGGCGTGCTTGACGGCGTTACCACCAATCCGTCGCTTTGTGCAAAGGTGGGCGTCCGTGATTTTGAGGGGCACGTCGCCAAAATTTGTGAAATGGTTGCCGGGGATGTCTCCGCTGAAGTTGTTTCAACCACTTATGCGGAGATGCTGGAGGAAGGCCGCCGGATTGCCGCGATTGCGGATAATGTGGTGGTGAAAATTCCGCTGATCAAAGACGGTATTAAGGCCATCAAGACCTTCACTGAGGAAGGTATCCGCACGAATTGTACGCTTTGCTTTTCGCCTACGCAGGCACTGATTGCCGCCAAGGCGGGTGCGACCTACATCTCGCCTTTTTTGGGCCGTCTCGATGACATTTCGCATGATGGTCTTGCCCTGATTGAGGATATCGTGACCATCTATACCAATTACAGCTTTCAGACGGAGGTGCTTGCTGCGAGCATTCGCCATCCGATGCATGTTGTAGAGTGTGCCCGTCTCGGTGCGGATGTGGCAACCATGCCGCTGAGCGTACTCGAAGGTTTGCTCAAGCACCCGCTCACCGACAGCGGCCTGGATAAGTTCCTGTCTGACTGGGATAAGCTTCAGGCTTCGCTGAAATAGGGTTTTTGGGTGAGGTTCATCTTCATCCGGCACCGAAATTAAAAAAGCCCGCTTCTTTTTATCAGAGAGCGGGCTTTTTTGCTTTGAAGCGGGTGATGGATTCGGAGTTATCCTGCACCCGAAAACATCAGGCGATTTCGCCGGTGAGAAGTTTTTCGGCGATTTTGGATGAGGAGAGCACGCCCGGGAGTCCTGCGCCGGGGTGAGTTCCTGCGCCTACGAAGTAGAGGTTGGGCGACTCTTCGCTGCGGTTGTGCGGACGGAACCAGGCCGATTGCGTGAGCAAGGGCTCAACGGAGAAGGCGGAACCGCGGAAGCTGTTGAGGTCGCGCTCGAAGTGAATCGGATCGATGTAGTGCTCGGCGACGATGTTTTCCTGCAGATCGGGCAGGTAGTTGTCTTCGAGGAACTGCATGATGGCGTCGCGGTAGGGCTTGGCGGCTTTGGTCCAGTCGGTGCCGGAATCGAGGTGCGGTACCGGAGACAGCACGTAGAACGACTCGCAGCCGTCGGGCGCGATGGTCGGGTCGGTGATGGTCGGCATGTGCAGGTAGAGGGAGAAATCTTCGGAGAGGGTTTTCTCGTGGAAGATGTCTTTCAGCAGGCCTTTGTAGCGCTCGCCCAAAATAATGTTGTGATGCTTCAGCTTGGTGTCGAGGTAGCGTTTCTTGGTGCCGAAGTAAATCACAAACAGCGACATGCTGTAGTGCATGCGGTCGA
The DNA here is from genome assembly GCF_003353065.1 of Cyclonatronum proteinivorum. Taxonomy (GTDB): domain Bacteria; phylum Bacteroidota; class Rhodothermia; order Balneolales; family Cyclonatronaceae; genus Cyclonatronum; species Cyclonatronum proteinivorum. The sequence continues at coordinate 1,282,098 of NZ_CP027806.1, forward strand.
GTTTGCGGTTGGTGTACTTGCGCCGGTTTTCTTCTTTGATGAGGTGACGGTAGGTGAAAGGCACATCCGCGTTGGAAACGACGGCGTCGGCAGGGTGGAAACTGCCGTCTTTGAGGCGAAGCCCCTTAGTGATGCGGTTTTCGATGACGATTTCGTCCACTTCGGCATTGAGGTGGATTTTGCCGCCGAGGTCTTCGATCAGGTTGGTGAGCGCCTTCACGATGGCGCCGGTGCCGCCCATTGCGTAATGCACACCCCACTCCCGCTCGAGGTAGTGAATCATGGCGTAGATCGAAGTTGTATCGAAGGGGTTGCCGCCTACGAGTAACGGGTGGAAAGAGAAACAGCGGCGGAGGAAGTCATCCTGAATAAATTGCGACACATATTTGTAGACGCTTTTGTAGGACTGCAGCTTGATGAGATCAGGCGCAACCTTGAGCATGTCGGTAAATTTCAGAAAGGGGACATCGGCCAGCTCGGTGAAGCCTTTATCGAAGATGGCTTTGGTGGTAGCAAGGAAGTCGAGGTAGCCCTGCTTATCCGCCGGGTTGCGCTTTTCGATTTCTTTGAGGGTGAATTCTTCATCGCTGTTGTAGTCGAAAAATTGGCCCTGATGGTCGAAAATGCGATAGAAGGGCTGACAGGGGACGAAATCAATATAGTCTTCGCGCTTGCGCCCTGCGGCGGCGAAGATGTCGTCGAACATAAAGGGGGCGGTAATTACAGTTGGACCGCCATCGAATTTAAATCCATTAACTTCATACACATAAGCACGGCCACCGGGTTTATCGCGCTTCTCAAACATTTCAACGTCGAAGCCGCGTGCGAGAAGTCTCGCTGCTGCGCCAAGTGCGCCGAAACCCGTACCTATAACCAATACCTTTTTACTCATATTTTTGGGGAATTTGGGAAGAAAAAAGTGAATCTTGTGAAACCAGCCGCGCCTTTTAAAACGTTCGTTGCCTTGCAATTTAGGAAATATAACAGCTGTGATAATGAGGTGCTAAAAAGTAGGCCTGAGTACGTAATTGCACCTAAATTATTGATTTAATTTTGTATTTTTATTTTGATTCAATTGTTGTTAACTCTTTATTTGTAAGACTCCTATCTTGATTGTGCAGACTATATTTAATGGATTTAGAATCTCCTGCAAGGTATAAATAATACTTCGTATCCTTCAAAGCACCCGATTATATGGTTGAAATTCTGTTTTGGACTGGCATTTTTATAGTTGTTTACACCTATTTGGGATACCCGGTGCTGATCACACTTCTGACGCTCGGCAAAAAAGGGTACAAGCGAACAGATGAATCAGAAGGCTTCGAGCCGTCTGTAACCCTGATTATTTCGGCCTGGAATGAGGCCGACTGGATTCGTCAGAAAGCGCAGAACACGCGCGAGATCGATTATCCCAAAGATAAAATTCAGGTCATTTTCATGACCGACGGCTCTGACGATGATACGCCGGATATTCTGCAGAAAGAATTTCCTGAGTTCGAGACCTATCACAAACCCGGCAGATCCGGCAAGATTGCAGCAATGGAGCGCGGGGTCACCTTTGCGAAAAATCCGATTCTGATTTTTTCGGATGCAAATACCATCCTGAATACAGAGGTCGTGCGCAACATAGTTAAGCACTATGCGGATCCTAATATTGGGGGCGTAGCCGGCGAGAAGCGCATTATTATGGAAGAGGCTGAGGCCGCAAGTGGTGCAGGCGAGGGCATTTACTGGAAATATGAAAGCTATCTCAAAGACCGGGATTACGCATTTCATACCGTCGTAGGCGCTGCCGGGGAGCTGTTTTCTGTACGCCGTGATCTTTTTGAAAATGTTGAGCCCGACACCCTTCTCGATGACTTTATCATTTCGCTGCGGGTTGCCGGTAAAGGATACCGTGTAGCGTATGCGCCTGATGCGTATGCAAGTGAGCGTCCATCGGCAGACACTGAGGCTGAAATGACACGGAAGGTTCGCATTTCTGCGGGTGGTATTCAGTCCATTGTGCGATTGCGGGAATTACTTAACCCGTTCGGCCGCATGAAGCTATGGTTTCAGTACATTTCACACCGCGTGCTTCGCTGGACCTTAGCACCCCTGATGTTGCTTGTTATTCTTATTACCAATGTTTTACTTGCGCTTGATGGGCAAGGGTTTTATGTGGCCCTTCTCGCTCTGCAGATTGCCTTTTATGCGGCAAGTATTCTTGGCTACTTACTTGAAAAGAAAAAGATTAAACTTAAAATATTGTTTGTACCATTTTACTTTTCAATGATGAATGTGAGTGTGTATCTTGGTCTGATTCGGTATTTAAGAGGTCAGCAGTCGGTGAACTGGGCACGGGCCAGGCGTGCCACATAATTGGTCATGGTGAGCATAAAACACCTTTAATGGTTAGGAATATAATTGTATGAATTGCTTGATATTGGATGACGAGCAGGTATCACGGGATATCCTCAAAAAACTCATAAGCCGTGTGCCACAGCTAAAGCTTGTTGCAAGTTGTGCCAGTGCCCTGGAGGCTATTGACGTTTTATCTGATAAGTCAGTGGATCTCATTTTTCTGGATGTGGAAATGCCCGAAATAAGTGGTATTGAGTTTCTGAATACCCTAAAAAGTAAGCCCCTTGTAATTTTTGTCACTTCCAAAGAAGAATACGCGGTGAAGGCTTTCGAGCATGAAGCAGTTGATTACCTGGTCAAGCCTCTTGATTTCCCGCGCTTTTTGAAGGCTGTAAGCAAGGCGCGCGATATATTCGAAAGCAGACAGACGGTTCAGGAAGGAATGAACAACCTGTTTGTGAAGAAAGATAATCAGCTGGTCAAAATCCGCTTCTCAGACATTCTTTATATTGAGGCTTCGGCTGATTACATGATGATTTATACAGAAGCTGATCGTTTCATTGTCCATATTACTATGAAAGCATTGAACGACAGGCTTCCAGCCAATCAGTTTATTAGGGTTCACCGAACTTACACTGTGCGACTGGATAAAATTGAAGTTGTAGAAGACAATACGATTGTTATCCGAAAAAAAGCGATACCTGTGGGTGGTTCTTATCGCGATGTTTTATTCAAAAAGCTGAACTTGCTCTAAGTAATCTTCGCAGCTTTATTTGATGAGATGGGTAATTAGGCGGACAAGCCCGGACACTGACTTACGTGTTACTTCGCAGATTGGAGGTAGTAAATGTGCTGATTCATCGAAGCTTAGCGTGTGTTTGTCGAATAAGTTCTCCTTTATGGCTTTTGGTTTGTTACTTTAGGTTTCGATATAACCGCAGACAGCTTGAAAACATAAACACATAGCTTTTTCATTATGAAAGCACTATTCACCTATACTTGCACAATTGTTATAAGCCTCATTTTATTTGCGGCTTGTTCAAACAGCCCTGTCGATACCCAAGAGCCTGAAGACGGCTTTAAGGGCATGCGTATTCCCGCCGGCTTTACATTTAATACGACCAATGATGTTACCATCAATGTTGAGCGCGGCGAATTAACGGAAAGCGTCATCGCAACCATACTTTCCGCTCACCCGGCTGATAACGGGCGGGTTATACAGCGGGCTGCGATTACTGACGGCGACAGCAGGTCTTTTAACCTGAGCATACCCGCGCATGTGAACGCAGTCTGGGTTGCTACTAAATCACCCGGCGAACTCACCCGTTTTCAGAAAGTTGAAATTACGCCTGGCGGCACCTTTACCGTTGTTGCAGGTTCGGAGCCGCAGCAGCGCGGTGCTGGTGATGCGGGGTTAATGAATGTGCCCAATGGGTGTGATACAGGCTGTGACCGTATTCTGACTGGTGCAATTAGTGGTGACCAAGGGAATATTTTGATTGTTAACGGGAACGAGACTGTATGTATGGCCGATGGGTCGTCATTTAATGGTGTGGTAAGGTTTGCAGGTGGTAGTACCGGAGCAGAGTTTCGTGTTTGCGGTGAGCTTACTTTATCTAACATTGAGTCATGGGGAGGCAGCCGTCCAAACTTTGAGATTGGTACCAGCGGAACACTAACCTCTTCCAATTTTGCGATCAATAATCAGCAATCAGTAGTAAATAATTTCGGAACTGTAAGCCTGACGCAGAATTCGGTGAATATGTCGTATACCTTTAATAACTATGGTACCCTAACGGCGAATACTGTTTCTGTAGGTGGTACTTTCAATAATGAAGGTAACTTTACGGCCAGCAACAATCTGACCAACAATAGCGGAACCATCAACAACAATGGTTTCATCTCTGTAGGCAACACCTTCGCGAATAACTCAACTGCTTCAACGGTCAACTCCTGTTCCTTTGAGGTTGGGCAAAACTTTCAGCAAAATGCTGAGTTCATCAACAATGATTTCCTGAGTATAAATGGCCCGTATGTACTGAATTCTGGTGGGGGTAACTTCAATGTATTCGGACCCGGTGCTTTGGTCGTTGCTCAGTCATTTACAGCCAATTCGTTACTAACAGGTCCGACTGAAGCCTATGCAAGATTTAATATTGCGAATACCGCAACGATAAACAGTGGTGGTAATCTTACCAACAACCTTGATCTTTGTTTGGAATCAGGCAATGGAATTACCAATACCGGGACTATAGGCGCAGCGGTTACCTTCTGCGACGCCTTTATTCCTTCTTCATCGTGTAATCCGGGCGCAGGCACTCAGGGTGCTACAGATTCTGACGGAGATGGCGTTCCCGATGATGAAGATGACTACCCGGACGACCCGCTTCGTGCTTTTAACAACTTCTTCCCCGCTGCCAATGTATATGCAACAATGGCTTTTGAAGACCTATGGCCAGCACTGGGCGACTATGATATGAACGATTTGGTTATAGATTATAACCTCAATAAAGTAACCAACGCGGATGATCAGATTAAAGACCTTGTGTTTAGTATAAAGATTCGTGCAACAGGTGCAGCAGTGAGCAATGGTCTTGCTGTAATGTTACCGGTGTCACCCGGAAGTGTTGAGTCTGTTACGGGTCAAAACATTGGCGGTGGTATTGTAACGCTTAATGGCAACGGAACAGAGGCGGAGCAAAGCAATGCAGTTGTTGTTTTCACAGATGATACAACTCGTGAACTTGGTCGTTTTCAAAATACTCAAAATCCGGCCAGACATGTTCCTTATGATGAGTTTACGGTGACCATTACCTTCGGAGATGCAATCGAAAGAAGCGTATTGGGAACGGCACCCTTCAACATTTTCACTTTTCGTGTAGACGACCGGGGTAAGGAAATACACCTGCCGGGCATGGCGCCTACCGACCTTGCAGACACCTCCCTGTTTGGAACTGTTGATGACGCAACTGATCCCAACACCGATACCTTTTTTGTATCGGAAAGTGGGTTAAACTGGGCCATTCACGTTCCCGAAAGTATTCCTTATCCGCTCGAAGGACATGATATGACTTTGGCATTTCCTAATTTTCGGGAATGGGCAGAGTCTGGCGGAACATCGAATACAGACTGGTTTACGGATGAATCAGAAAATCGGGTGAATGGACGGCTCTATATTCGGAATGAAGCACTTGATTAAATAAATCTGCAGATATCAGTAGAAGTAACTGCCTGAGCAGCAAGTCTTAGCTTGCTGCTCAGGCTTTTGGTACATCTGGTCAGCACAAGATCACTAAAGAATTTAGCTCAAATAGTGGCTGTAAATGTTCAAAATTATACTTTAATTATAAAAGCAGGTCAAAACCGAAAAATCACTTTAGATCGCAATACCTGCCGTTAACCTCCTACAATGCACTACAATACATGTCTGTTAACCTTGTAAAGATTTCTCATGCGTTACGAACTTATTGATCATCTTATTTCCTCGCTCGATTTAGTGGCTGGTAAGGATATTTTTTTTAAAGAACTTAGCAAAAGGTTATCAGACATCACTGATGAAATAGAATTTGATCGTATAACCCTATACGACATTACTTATGAGCAGACTTCTGAGAATCCGGCTCTTGGGTACTTTTCACAGATGCTGCAATGGAATGATTTAGGGAATATACAGGAAGAAAACGTTGAAGCTTCGGAAATACCTGTTAATCCCTATTTTGAAAGATGGGCAACGCTATTGTCGCAAAATAATGTGCTTTACGGGCCCCCGGATTCATTTCCCGAAATAGAAGCTGAAGTATTGGAAGCTATGGGTATCAAATATGTTGTAATAGTTCCGTACCTGAACCGTGGACAGCTTGAGGGTTTTGCAGCATTTGAACGTACAAGAGATAAAAGTGAAGCACTTTGGGCCTCAAGTTTCCATCAGGATGAATTCCGGCTCATCGGTCGCTGGCTGTTTAACCTTATGAAATCCCGCAAGCAGATACTGCAGCTTGAAAATGAGAAACGCCTTTTAGCTGCACAGCTTGATTCCAAAAATCAGATTCTTGCAAATTTAAGTCACGAGATTCGCACGCCAATGAATGGCATTGTCGGACTCGCAGAACAGCTTGAAGACCTTGAAAATGATATAAGTAAACGCTCATTTTTGGAGTCTATAAAACTATCTTCGGCTAACCTTATGGAAGTCCTGTCAGATATCGCCGAATTTTCTACTTCAGAAGCCGAGACGATACAAATTTCTACGGATCAGATAGACGTGCGGCGCGATATTAAACCCATAATGGAGCTTTTCCGCGACAAAGCGGTTGAAAAAGGCTTGAGGTTTGAAGCTGATATTGATGACGATGTGCCTGAGTTAATTGAATCTGACTTTGTGAAAATCCGGAATATCATTAAGAACCTCACTGATAATGCGATTAAATTCACATCTGATGGATATGTAAAGTCAAGGCTTTCCTTTGAACAAAATGAGAATGATCACGATTACCTTATTCTAAAGGTCAAAGATACAGGAATCGGTATTTCAAAAGATAAACAGGATTATGTTTTTGAAAAGTACGCTCAAATAGAACAGGGGTTCACACGTACGTACAGTGGTATCGGGCTCGGTCTGAGCATTGTTAAAAATACGGTAAACATGCTTTCCGGAAACATAGCGCTTGAAAGTGAGCCTGGAAAAGGGTGTCTTTTTGTGATCCGTATTCCTGTGCTTACGCTTAAACAGGCAGGGACGAATAAGGTTAGCTATGAGTCTCTGGAAAATATGCGTATCTTGGTAGTAGATGACCACCCGATTAATCGCAAAGTGGTCACTACAATATTGGACAAATGGAATGCGAAGTATGAAATTGCGTGCAACGGACGAGAAGCAGTAGAAATAGCTTCGAAGCAGCAATTTGATATCATTTTAATGGATATTCAGATGCCTGTGATGGATGGCTATGACGCAACAGTAAAAATCAGAGAAGTGCGTGGAGATCAGGTCACAATACTCGCGCTTACAGCATCCATTCTCAAGGAAGATGAAAAGCACTGTCTGGAAGTAGGAATGAATGGTATTATCAGAAAACCATTTTTCCCTGATAATCTAAAAAAATGGCTCAACAACCCTAACCATGAAAACAAAGAAGATACATCTGATATGGCAGCATTAAACAATGAAACAGTAACCGATCTCGCATATCTGAACGAGATCTCTGACGGGAACAAAGAATTTATCGATGAAATGGTAAATCTGTTTGTAGATCAGTCAGGTGGTCACATTGAATCCTTAAGAGAGGGATTGAGAAATAGTGACTATGCCGTAATTGCGGCCGCTGCGCATAAATTAAAACCAGTTCTGGGTTATGTCGGAATTGACCTTGAAAAATCGGGAATTAAGCAAATTGAGACTGTTTCTAAAAGTCACGGTGATTTTGAAATGATTGAAAAGCTTATTGATGAGCTTGAAGGTCTGATTAATAAAGCCAATGACGAATTGAACAATTATCTCGCTGAATCCTAATATTATATTATAAAACTATGTTTGATCATATAAAAGTGCTCATCGTTGATGATGAAATAAGTATTAGAAAACTTCTTGAGTTCTATCTAAAAAAGCATTTTACAGTAATTGCAAAAAAAAATGGCAAAGAAGCCAAAGACTGGATAGAAGAAGGGAATTTACCTACTGTAATAGTTGCCGATCTAAATATGCCCGAAATGGATGGGTATGCTTTGATGGATTACGTTAGGGGGAATAGTAAGTATGATGGAATACCATTAATGATTCTTTCTGCGAATGAGAGCAGTTCAGATCGTATTCGTTGTTTTAAGGCGGGTGCTGATGATTATGTAATTAAACCTTTCAATCCTGAAGAGTTGTATTACAGAATCTTTAATAAAATGAAACGAATAAATAATATTTGACCGTGATAGATTTGTTAGAATGAATCGAAAATTTAATCTCTTAATAAAGCGAATATTCGATATCGTTGTTGCAGGTGTTCTGTTAATCATACTGTCACCTTTAATGCTTGTTATATATTTGCTGTTAAAGAAAGAATCCTCAGCTCCTGCAGTTTATATTTCGCAAAGAGTTGGTTCAAACTACCATATTTTTGATTTATATAAATTCAGAAGTATGATACCCGATGCTGATAAGCAGATGGATTTGCTGAAAGATCTTAATATGTATAGCAGTGATAAAATCTCTCAGAAAATGCAGAAAAAGGCCAGTAGTCAGGGGTCAGAAGGCGGCGAGAGTCTGAAAGAAAATCAGGAAAAAGTAATTTTATATCAGGATGATAAAGTTGTAGACGAGTCTGATTACCTCATCGAAAAAGCAACTAAGGAAGGTGCTGCCTTCAAAAAAATTGGTAATGATCCCCGAATTACAAAATTAGGGGCATTTATACGTAACACCAGTATTGATGAATTACCTCAGCTTTGGAACGTACTGAAGGGTGACATGTCTATTGTTGGCAACAGACCGCTTCCGCTTTATGAAGCCGAAAAGCTCACGACTGACTTCGCATCGAAGCGTTTTTTAGCACCCGCGGGTCTTACAGGTCTTTGGCAGGTGACGAAGCGCGGTAAAGGAGATATGACCGAAGAAGAGCGCATCGCCCTCGATGTGAAATACGCTGAGGAGTTCAGTTTTTGGTTTGACATTAAAATTATGCTCATGACCATACCGGCACTCTTCCAAAGTGAAAATGTGTAATTCTTTTTTTTGTATATTAGAATAAGACTAATTGATTATGACAAAACGAGTAGCCATAGAAGCCCAGCGCATATTCAGACCGAAAAAGCACGGTATGGATATGGTTGCGCTTGAAACGGTGCGGCAGCTTATTGAACTGCAGCCCGAAGGTTACGAGTTTTTTGTCTTTGTGAAACCCGATGATGATGTTTGTGTTACTTCTTCAGGATGTGTTAACGTAATTGAACTGCCAGCTACAACCTACCCCTATTGGGAACAGATCGCTTTGCCAGCGGCACTGAACAGGTATAAAGTTGATTTGCTTCATACAACAAGCAACACAGCCCCGGTCAGCCCTGTTGTACCATTGATAATTACCCTTCACGACATTATTTATCTGGAGAAGGGTGGTGTAAAAGGGGCTACATGGTACCAAAAACTCGGGACGGTCTACAGGAAGTGGAACGTACCCAGGGTTGTACCAAAAGCCAAAGCCCTGATAACGGTATCAGAGTTTGAGAAAAAGCGGATACAACAGCATTTTGGAGAAAAAACCAACGTGCATGTGGTGTACAACGGCATCTCAGATCGCTTCTTTGCTGAAACCACAGCAACAGAAAAAGAAGCGGTAAAAGCCAGGTATAAGCTGCCGGATCAGTTTGTTTTCTTTCTCGGTAATACCGATCCCAAAAAAAACCTTCCCAATGTTTTAAAAGCAGCTTTAAGAATATTGCGCGAAGGCCCTGAAAATCTGAAGATGGTAATTGCCGACTATGCGCCTGAAAGGCTTGAACAAATGCTCAAAGCGCATCAGGCAGAAGAGCTTGCATCCCGTTTTGTTCTGCCGGGCTATATTAAGAATACGGATTTGCCGGCTATATATGCTTCTTGCGCCCTGTTTCTGTATCCATCTCTCAGAGAAAGCTTCGGCATTCCCATTATCGAAGCACAGGCATGTGGTGCGCCCCTAATTACTTCTAATACTTCATCCATGCCCGAAGTCTCAGGTTCTAAAGCGGTGCTCGTAGATCCTGCTGATTTTAATGATATTGCCGATAAAGCTCTGGAAGTGCTTCATAATGATGATTTCAGGCTGAAGCTTATTTCTGACGGAAAGCAAAACGCAGCACGCTTTTCTTGGAAACAAACAGCTCTTGGTACACTAAAGCTGTATAGTGATATCCTGAATCGTTAAGAAATACTTAATCTACACCCTATTTGAAATGAAATTCCGATGCCCTACAAAGTGGATCGGTGCGTTTCCCCTGCTTATTGCACTGGGTCTCATCGTTGTAACTGTCAATTCAGAACAGGCTTCTGCACAGGTATTAAATGTCCAAACGGAAGTAGACCGTGGTGATGATCCCAAGATTATAGCACGATTACAGCAACTTGCCTGGGAAAATCACGAGTCAAACAGGGTTGCAGAGACACTTGTCGTACAATCGAATTATGGCGTGCGTAATGCAAGATTAGAGTGGTTAGACGCATTTACTTTCACATATAATTTCTACCCGGAACAGCTTCAGGATCAGGCAGGCCCTGATCTTTTCAATCGTGCAGGTATAGCATTTAATATCAATCTTGGACGACTTGCCCGTACACCCGGCAGGATAAGAATGGCTATTGCTGAGCGCGATTTATACCGCTACGAACTCGAGGTTCAGCGTAAGCGAATATTTAATGATGTGATTGACCGCTATTCTTTCTTTTTATTAAGTGCTGAACTTTATCAGTTGTTTTTGGAAGCAGTCGAAAATTCACAGTCAACCGTAAATCTTGTTCGTGAAAGATTTGAAGCAGGTGATCTTAATATTGAACAGCTACAGCGTGGAGAAGAGTACCTCATTCTTGACCGGCAGCGTCTTATTACAGCAAGGACTGATTTCTTCAAAGCGCGCTTTGCCGTTGAAGAGCTGATTGGTGTGCCGATTGCATCTGTTTTTGAAGATGTCTTTGGCGATGATTTTGCGGATGATGCTGATGGAGAAGAACATGATGATGATGAAGGCGAAGGTAATAACGAAACCGAACTTTTGCCTTCGCAGGAAAGTGAGGAGCCTGCTGATGTAAACGATGAAAATGATACGGACGCTGAGGAATAGGCAATGGATGTAATTCAGTTTTTACGAACCCTCTACAGATATCTTCCGCTGCTGATACTGTTACCCATTGTAACGGTATTGATCACGTATGTGTTTGTGCGCAATATGGAAGGGGAGTATCGTGCAAGATCGGTTATTTCCAGCGGTATTATCGAAAGTCAAAGTGCTCCCGGAACCGACGCACGTATAAATCGTGATCAGATTGCATTTCGTTATGCAAACTTTATGGAGCTTATCAATTCCCGACCGGTTATCAGTCTCGTTTCGTTTTCTCTTTTAAGGCACGATCTGCAAAACCCGGGTCGTGGCTTCCGACCCGACACACCAGAATTTGAAGACCTAACCCCAACTGCGAGAGCAAGTCTTATAGATTCGCTAACGTACTATATAGATTCAACGCAACCACTTGACCTGACGGAAGGGTATGGCCTTACGGTTTACAACCTCATGGTTGCCAAAGGCTATGAGCCTGAAGCTGTTACAAACAGATCCAGAATTCAGCGGTTGGGGCAAAGTGATTACATTCAAATATTGGTCGAATCGGAAAACCCGCGACTTTCAGCGTTTATAGCCAATGAGCTTGCTGATTTATTCATAAAGTTCTATCGGTTCAGGCAAAATCAGCTGCTCGGAGTCAATATCGATTTTTACCTCGAACAGGTTCGCTTGCGCGAGATACAACTTGATGAGCGATCGCGGCGTCTTCAAAATTTTAAAGTAGCCAACAGCATTACGAACCTTTACGAACAAACCAAAGCCATTGCAGTTCAGGTTTCTGACTTTGAATACCTGCGGCAAATGGAGACGCGAACCTATCGGGGAGCCGAAAGCCTGATTGACAGTCTCGATGTAGTATTAACAGATAATTCCGGTCGTGATTTTACAGAGGGCAGACAAGCAGCACTTAATGCGCAGGTTGCGGCATCCCGCCGGCAAATGTCGGAGCTTAACCGCCGACGCGTAAACGCTGTGATTCGGGGTGAGATGGCTCTGGCTGATGAACTCGAGCAGCAGGTTGCGGAGTTACGCGATTTGCTCCATGTCTCTGTTTCTAATATGAACACGCAGGCCATTGCCGACCCAAGGGTTGCCCGCGAGCAGCTCATTACGCAGCGAATGCTGCTGGCGCTCGATCGCGAACAGGCAAGGCAAGCCCTGATTTATATTGACAGGGAGCTGCAGCGACTCGCCAATCTCACACGGGAGTTTGCCCGTTTGGAAGCCATTCAGGATACCTATGTTAGGGAAATTGATCTGGCAGAGCGGGATTATCTTTCCATGCTCGACCGTCTGAACCAATTCCGGCTCACGCAGCAACAGACCATTAACAGCGGTGCGCAGGTCGAACAGATAGAACGTGCCATGCCGCCCCGCGATCCGCTGCCATCCAAAAAGATTCTCATTATCCTGGTTGCCGGGGCGGGTAGCTTTGGATTTGCCCTCGTTTCCGTTTTCGTCATAGAGTATTTCGACCTGACGATTAAAACGGCACGTCAGCTGGCAAATGCCCTTGAGAAACCGGTATTTGGTATCATTCCCGGTTTGGAAGACGATGAGCTTGATATACCGGCAATGTTTGCGCAGTCAAGTTCAAACCTTACCATTAAGGCTACCTTATCTCTTGTCAGGCATCTTAGAAGCAACACCCTGCCGTATACGGAAGGCAGGCGTTTGATTATTTCAAGTACGCAGCCTAAAACGGGTAAGACATTTCTATCCATTTTATTAAGCTATGCGCTTGCCCAAACAAGCCGAAAGGTATTGCTGGTAGACGCCAACATGCTGAGCAATAAGCTTACGCAAACCTTTCAAAGTGAGCCGGCGCTGGAACGGTATCTTCGTGGTGAAATAAGCCTTGATGAAGCGGTAAGCCCGACAACACATGAAAATATATTTGTGCTGGGTTGCGATATTTCAAACCTGACCATTAATGAAATCGCCCCTAAAGCGCAAGTTGAGCGGGCTTTTGAACAACTGATTGAAGGGTACGACAGCGTCATCATTGATTCAACCATGCTGGTTAAGCATAACAATACCAGGGAGCTCTTACCTTTTGCCGATAGCATCATCCTTGCATTTGCAGCTGGTGAAGTAGTTAATGGTTTGGATCGTGAGCTGGTTGTTGAGCTAAATGAAGCTCCAATATCCTTTGAGGGCTGTATTCTCAATAAAGTTGAGCTTAATCAGATCGAGGATGTATATGGAGAGCTAAATAAAAAGCGCAGCTATCCGCGTCGCGTGTTTAAGCAAATCATTCGGGGGAATATCAAAGGTGCATTCCGGTTTAAGCGGGCTGCTGATCAAATTGATTAACCTTGTGTTCTCTCCACTCCCGGTAACCTGATTCATAGGTCTGTATATGGTTGATATCCTTCTTTATGTATTTCTCGCTGTACAGATTGCAGCCTGCTTTTATCTGCTGCTGCCTTTTCTGTTCCTAATAACCTCATCTGTTATGCCCGTGAGTGAATCAGACCGTGCGATGGCCTCAGGTATGGCAGATGAAGGGCAAAGCGATCAGGAAACAGGTATTGTCTGCGTCATTACCGCCTACAAAGAGAAAGAATTTGCGTTTTTGCTGGTTGATTCCCTCCTCAAACAAAAATACGGCAAGTTTCATATTTATCTGGTAGCTGATCGCTGTGAAGCTGAAGACAGTGACCCTAAAAACCAGAAGCTTAGCATTCTATACCCTGATGCACCGCTCGATTCCAAAGTAAGCTCGCTCAGGATGGCGATGTCAGAAATTGATGCAAGCGTATACCCGTACACCCTGGTTTTTGATCCGGATAACCTTGCTCATCCTAAATATTTACAAGAACTGAATGCATTACTGATGCAGGGCTACAAAGCTGTCCAGACGCGTCGTACAGCCAAAAACCTGAATACCAACATGGCCTGCATTGATGCCGCAGGCGAGCACTACTATCACATCACGCAGCGGCTCGCGCCATTCAGACTTGGCAGTTCAGCGACTATTGCAGGCTCTGGTATGGCCATAGAAACAAGCCTGTACAGCCAACTGCTTGATGAAACGCAGAAAAGCTTTGCGGAAGGGGAAGTGATCGTTGCCGAAGACAAAATCCTGCAAAATCACCTGATTGAGCTGGGGCATATCATTGCATACGCGCCCAATGCGGTGCTTTACGACGAGAAAGTAGTTTCGGCCGCACAAGTGCAGCGTCAGCGGACCCGATGGATAAACTCCTGGTTCGGGTATTTCAAAGAAGCCCTTTCGCTTGCGGGCTTTGGTGTAAAACGGGCTTCATCCAACGCACTTCTGTTTGGGCTGATGATATCAACGCCCCCTCTTTTTCTGATGCTGCTCGCGGGTGGTTTTCTGGCTGTGTTAAGCTGGCTTTTAACCCCGTCTTTTGCCCCATGGATGAGCGCTGCCGTACTTATATTTGGACTAACATTTATGGTATCCCTGATGCTTGCACAGGCGGACCGACGCATTTGGAAAGCCCTCGTATCCGTGCCCTTGTTCATCTTCAGGCAGCTCATGGCTATGCTGAACATCAAAAAGGCCAATACTTCTTTTATGGAAACTACCCATGAAAAGAGACTTACGATTGAAGAAGTCATATTCGATATCGGAGAATTTAAACGTGTTAAAGGCTAAAGCAATATGATCATTCGTCCATACAAGGAATCAGAGATCGATACCGACGGAAGCAAAACCAATGCTCCGGAACTGGACCCAATCGATCGGCTGCGCATGCTCGCTGCCATCGGACTTGCAGCCGCGCTTTGCGTAGGTTTTTTCTTCAAAGTTGTAGTTTGAGATGTCACCGTGTTTGTGCATATCAATACAGGAAAAACAGCGCCGTAATTTGATCTTACGTTTCGGTCATGGGAAACCTGTATCATGTACAAGCTACAGTAGCCTTGCAGCTCCTTCAATTCATGGTATCTTGCAGGAGGTATTGCATGTCTGACTTTATTATTGATACCCGAAAAGAGACGCCTGAGCACAAAAATAAGTTTGAATTCCTTAAGTGGTGGATTTATAAGGTAACCATCAGGGAAAAGCTTCAGAATCCTGCGGGACTAATATTCTTTTCGTTTGCAGCTGTGTTTATGGGCGTGGTAGCTGGTAAACTTGGTCTTGTACCAATGGTGCTGGTAGCCGGTGCGGCTATAGGTTTACCTGTAGGACTTGGGGTTGTATTTAATCTCAAGTTCGGTGTTATCTTGCTCTACGTGCTTTTATTTACCGTTCTTGGTTTAACACGCCTAATCCCGGGTATTCCATTTGGTATTTCCTTCGACGCTATAACTGTAGGCTTGCTATTTGGGCTTATTGTAAAACAGGCTACAGAGCGGGACTGGTCATTTGCCCGGCACCCCATCGGGATCATTGTGCTGATCTGGATATTGTACAACATAGCACTTGTAGCCAACCCTTGGGCAGCATCACGCCTTGCATGGGTGTACACCATCCGGAGTATTGCTGCAATTATGATTCTGTATTTCATCCTGCTTTACACCATTGACTCGGTTGATTTCCTCAAACTTCTCATCTATTTATGGCTGGGAATGGCTTTTGTTGGAGCCCTGTACGGCATTTATCAGGATATCTTTGGGCTTATGGCGTTTGAGTGGGCCTGGTTAACGGCGGATCCCGTAAGGTTCAGGCGCTATTATCAGTTTGGGAACGTGAGGGTGTGGTCCTACTTCTCGGGACCCATGGTCTTTGGCGTGCTCATGTCGTTGAGTGCGGTAGCAACTGCATATATGGCTGGTACGGTAAGAAGTCTGGGCTTAAAACTGGTATATATCTTTGCAGCCTTTATAATGCTGTACGGTATGATCGTCTCCGGAACCCGCGCCGCCTATGTCGTGCCTATTATAGCGATTGTCACCTTTGTGATTTTTAGTGGAGATAAGCGTATCCTCGTTGCTTCGGCCATAGGCGGGTTTTTGTTTATGAGCTTTATCAATATCCCTTTCAGTAACGACCGCATCCGGCAGTTTCAGAGTGCCTTCAAGCCGGGGGATGATTCCTCCTTTGAAGTCCGGCAACAGAATCAGGCTTTTATCAAGCCGTTTATCCGATCCCACCCGATCGGGGGCGGACTCGGAAGTACGGGGGTTTGGGGGCAGCGTTTTTCCCCGCACTCGCCGCTCTCGCAGTTCCCGCCTGACAGCGGATTTGTGCGAACAGCGGTAGAAGCGGGCTGGATTGGTCTCCTGATTTTTAACACCCTGCTTTTTTTTATTGCTTACGAAGGAATTAAAAATTATTTCAGAATTCGGGATCCTGACCTGCAAACGATTCAGCTGATGTTTATTGCTGTTTTATTCGGGTTAATTTTGACAAATTATCCCCAGGAAACGATTGGCTCACCGCCTATAAATGCTGTATTTTTCCTCTGCGCGGCCGGGGTTACAAACATTCTGAAAATTGATAATAAACTGGCACTCGACAGGCAACGCAGGCGTGATCTCGGGGAGGAAGTCGAAGAGGAACCCCATCTTATTGAACAGCAGTCTTTCCTGGATTCTTTATTCAATAAAAAGAAGTAGATATTCAGGCAGCATCATTACGATCAATTTAATGACATTTAATAATGAGTGAATTTCCGCTGGTATCCATCATATCTGTGAATTTCAATGGTCTGGCTTATACCCTGCAGATGATTGCGTCCGTACGGCAGGTAACATGGCCAAATGTTGAAATCATCGTGGTCGATAATGCATCAAAAGAGGATCCTGCGGAAATTGAATCCCGCTTTCCTGAAGTGAAACTTATTCGCAGTGATGAAAATCTTGGTTTTGCAGGAGCAAACAACCTCGGCGTAGCTGCTGCCAAAGGAGACTATTTTATCTTTCTGAACAATGATACCGAAGTTGATCCGGACTTTATCGGTCCGCTTGTGGCTGAGTTTCAAAAAGACCCTAAGGTCGGGATGGCATCTCCCAAAATTATTTTTGATGAAGAAGGCAGGCGTCGCATTATTCAGTTCGCAGGCACGCCGGGCATCAATAAGTTCACCATGCGGGAAGGGCACAGCGGGCACGGGGAAGAAGATAAGGGGCAGCACGATGTTGTGCGTGATACCGAGCTGGTGCACGGGGCAGCCATGATGGTCTCCCGTGAAGTAGCTGAAAAAGTGGGTCTCATGCCCGATATTTTCTTTTTGTATTACGAGGAGCATGACTGGTGCGAAATGACCAAGCGCGCTGGTTACAAAGCGCGATATGTTGGCACTTCCAAAATTTACCACAAAGAGTCACTCACCGTCGGTAAAAACTCTGTTATCAAATCCTTTTATATGGTGCGTGGCCGCCTGCTTTACATGCGCCGAAACACTAAGGGTCTGGAATATTTATCGAGCCTGCTTTTCTTTGTGATTGCAGCTTTCCCAAAAAATACGCTCTTATTGCTGCTACAGCGCGAATTTAAACTTTTGAAAGCATACTGGCAGGGCGTATTCTGGCATCTTGGGCGCACGAATGTAAAGCAAAATCCGCAGCTCATTACCGATTCATCCGGAAACGCAAGCGTGACCAATCTTTCGGGTGAGCGCATTCGCAAATTCTGATTTTTATCTCCTTCATTTAGCAAATCGTTTTTATGGCACTTTACGACATTAAAATTTATGTGCAAAACAACTGGCTGCTGCCGATTGTGCACAAACATCCCAAACTGGCCGACCTGTACTATTTTCTTTTTTCGAGTGATTTTTCCCGCGAGCACCAAAAAGTACTGAAGGGCAAATACATGCACCTTCAGGCGCTGAAAGAGAAAAAGCCCAATGCCTTTCACTTAAGGCGTCAGGTTCACCGGATTGAGAAAGGGCTCATTATGAAAAACCGCCGCAGCGTCTTTGCCCGCGATTACATCGGCGATACGGTAAAAAACTATGAGGTGCTTTCCAATCACGTTGCAGCCGGAGGTGATATTGATACCGAACTTCTGAAATGGGCATCGAACGTGCTGCAGGCTTATTTCGATGCAGTCGACACCAGTCATGCCGAAATAAAGCCAGCTTATGAACAGTTTCAGGCTATTCAGCACAAAATTGATTTCAATCCCAAGCAAATTGATTATGTGCCTTACAAGCGGATTCAGGGTACCAAAAGCAATGTGAGCTATGAGGACTTCCTCAAACTCACCCAACAGCGACGCTCCGTGCGATACTTCCAGCAAAAGGAAGTGCCGTATGAGCTCATTGAAAAGGCAGTAAGTGCAGCAACGTATTCACCTTCAGCCTGTAACCGGCAGCCATTTGAGTTCCGGATCTTTACGGATGAGCAAATGAAAAACCTCGTCGGCGCGATCCCAATGGGCATCCGGCCATTTTATCAGAACATCCCGGTGATGATTCTGCTCGTGGGCAAACTCAGTGCATACCTCAGCGAGCGCGACCGGCACGTGATTTATCTCGATGGCGGTCTCTTTTCCATGAGCTTCGTGCTTGCCCTTGAAACCCTGGGACTGAGCTCGGTGACCATCAACTGGCCGGATATTGAGTACCTCGAGCAAAAAATGGAAAACCTGATTGGCGTAGCCGATGATGAGCGGGTGCTGATGTGCATTGGCGTAGGCTTTGCCGACCCGGAAGGCGGCATCCCGTTCTCACAGAAAAAAACGCCAGATCAACTTCTAAAACGGAACATCATCCGTGACGCAAACGCCGGGGCCTGATCCGCATCAAAAATGGTTCGACCGTGAACATCTCGGTCAGGACCTGAAGGGGAAGTCCGTGAAAGGCGGCCTGCGAACGGTCGGGGCACAGCTGTTTTCGTTTATCATCAACATCGTGACGACCATCTTCCTGGCGCGCCTGCTGCTGCCCGAAGATTACGGTCTTGTCGCGATGGTGACCTCGTTTACCGGCTTCATCCTCATGTTCAAGGATCTGGGGATGGCACAGGCCATAATTCAGATGGACGGGCTGAATCAGCGGCTGGTGAGCATGGTGTTCTGGTTCAATTTCCTGGTGAGCATCCTGCTCGCGCTCATCATCATTGCGATGGGGCCGCTGCTCGTTTGGTTTTATGATGAGCCGTTGCTGCTGGGCATCACCTTCTATTACTCGCTTGCTGCGATTTTCGGCGGGCTTTCCACGCAGCATCAGGCTCTTTTGAGCCGGCAAATGCACTTCAAAGAGCTGTCAGAAATCACCATAGCGGCCTCATTTTTCAGCCTCATGCCCGCCCTTTGGATGG
Organism: Cyclonatronum proteinivorum; assembly: GCF_003353065.1. Classification (GTDB taxonomy): domain Bacteria; phylum Bacteroidota; class Rhodothermia; order Balneolales; family Cyclonatronaceae; genus Cyclonatronum; species Cyclonatronum proteinivorum. The sequence goes on from NZ_CP027806.1 coordinate 1,301,415, forward strand.
CCTACGCCGGATACGGCTACTGGGCCTTGGTCGCCATCAACGTGCTTAATCCTGCTATTGCAGCCGTGCTGCTTTGGTTCCGGTGCGACTGGCGTCCTAACTGGACGGGAATAGATTGGTCCATCAAAGATTTTATCGGATTCGGAGCCGGCGTTTCCGGCTTCAACATGATAAACTACTTTTCGCGCAACCTCGATAATATTCTGATTGGTCGTCAGATCGGTTCCGACGCTTTGGGCTTATACAGCAAAGCCTATCAGCTGCTGATGCTGCCTATCACGCAGCTCCGCGATCCTCTCAACGCTGTTGCGACACCTGCGCTCAGCTCGCTGCATAAACAGCCCGAAAAGTACCGTCACTACTACGAACAGTACCTGTTTCTGCTGGCTTTTTTCTCTATGCCGATTGTTGCGTTCCTGTTCGTCACCGCCGATGACATCATCCTGTTTTTGCTCGGTCCGAACTGGGTTGAAGCGGCCATCATCTTTCAGCTGCTGGCTATTACGGCCTTCATTCAGCCTACGGCAAGTACCCGCGGCATGGTGATGCTTTCCTGCGGACTCTCCACCCGGTTCTTTTTCTGGGGACTTTGGAATGCGATATTTGTGACCATCGCCTTTGTTGTTGGTATGTATTATGGCGGGCTAAACGGTCTTGTAATTGGTTATGCTATAGTGAACTACCTTATTCTGATACCTTCTCTGATGTATTGCTTTAAAAATACACCGGTTCGGGTTGCTGATTTTTTCAAAACAGTTGCAGCACCTGGCTTAATCTCCATACTTTCAGCTGCGGCACTGTATCAGCTTGTCGCAATAGAACTCGACATTCATCTTTTCCTTCAAATCATCCTTTATGCTGCGGTATTCGGTGTATTGTATCTTGCACTATGGTTCCCGATCGGGGCCTTGCGCAGCCGCATTCTTGGGATTGTTGACCTTGTTAAATCACTGCTAAACAAAAAACTATGAGTAAGCCATCATTTCTGATTGTAGGTGCCAATTTCACCAATAAAGGCGCGGAAGCCATGCTGAAAACGGTGCAGCATAAGATCCTGCAGCGCTATGAAGACGCAGTTATTTACGCCATCTGCCACGAAAACGAGTCAGAGCTTGCAAGCATGCAGGGCATCATCCCGCTATATGTAGACCGGTCTTCCCTCGGAATTTTTATGGGTAAGGTGGCCGGGAAGCTCCGAAAAACCTTCAAGCTCAAATCTAAGCCTTACGCCGATTATACCCCGGCGGAAAAGCTTCCGCAGATCAAAAACCTCAAAACGGCCATTGATGTAAGCGGATTTGCCTACGGTGACAAAGGCGGATACATTCAGCCGCTTGAAACCTTGAAAGTGATGGATTTCTGTAAAAAATCAGATGCGCCGTATATTTTCATGCCACAGGCATGGGGTGGCTTCAGCGATCCGCAGGTAGCTGCAAACTGTCGCAAAATGCTCAGCCGAACCGATACTTTTTTTGCACGTGATGAAGTCAGCCGCACCTACCTCGCCAATCTGCTGCAAAAACCGGCCAAAGATATGTACCTGCTGCCTGATATTGCCTTTCATTTTCCTATTCCAACCCTCGACGGAAAAAAAATCCTGGCGGATTGCGGCTATGAAAACCCGCTTGACAGGCCGGTGCTTGGCATTTCCCCGAACATGCGCATTTACGAGAAATACCCTGAGCGCGGCCCTGAAAACGAGTATCTGAAGCTGTTGTTAAATGTTATTGAAAGCCTGAAAAACAGCTACCACATCGTACTTATACCCAACGAAATTCGGCCGGAAGGCGCGCAGGAGCGTGATGATGCCTATCTGTGTAAAACCCTGTACGAAGCCATTCCGGCCAATGAAAATGTGACGCTCATTAGCGGATACCGGTCTGCTGAAGAAATTAAGGCCATCATCCGGGAAACAGATTTATTAATCGCCTCTCGCTTCCACAGCCTGATTTTTGCCCTAAGTCTCGGGATAGCCTGCATGGCCATCAGCTGGAGCCATAAGTACCGTGAACTTTTCGCGCTGTTTGAAATGGAACACTATGTAGTCGAGCACAAGGATATGAACACAAAATATGTGCTTGAGCTTTTCGATGAACTGCAAAACGAACGGGGCGCACTCGAAACGAAAATCAGCAAGATCCTGCCTGAGTTGAAGGCTAAAAATGAAGGCGTATTTGATTTCCTGTGAGACTTTTGAAAAATAGCAACGCCTTGATCTTAGGTATGGGGGCAAATGAAATGCATCGAAAAACAATGATGAGCAAGGAGCCCCCAGGAAAAGTGCTTGGTGTTACCCCATCACATCGCCCATCCACGCCCGGATTTGTTCAACCCGCTGCTCCCAGGTGTTTTGGGATGCGCGCTCGTAACGCTTACGCGCTTTTTCAGATGTGTTGGCCGTAAGGGCTTCGGTGATGGCCGCAGCAAAGGCATCAGGTCCGTCGGCGAGGGCGATGACATCGCCGAATGACTGAATGTCCTCGGAGAAAGGCGTTGCAATCACGGGCTTTCCGGAGGCGAGGTATTCGTTGATTTTCAGCGGGTAAATGCTCTTGGTGACTTCGTTGCATTTGAAGGGTAAAATGAGCGCGTCGAAGTGTGCGAGGTAGGCAGGGAGATCGTCAATCTTTTTGGGACCCAAAAAGTGCAGGTTGGGGATGGCATCGAGGTCAATATCGGTGTGACCCGCGTGATTGCGGGGCCCGACAAGCACGACATTTTTATCCGCGTGAACTTCACAGACCCGCTGCAGGATGTCGTAATTTTGCCGGTGACAAATGTTGCCGGTGTAGCCAATGATCGGACCGCGGATTTCGGCTAAATCCATAGGGCGGGGCAGATCATCTTCGTAAGCTTTGCGGAAGGTGCCGAAACTTGCGGCATTGGGCAGGTATTCGACTTCTTCGCCGGAGAGCTCCGCGAGGTCACGCTGCAACTGCCGCGAGGTCGCAAAGCTGACATCCGCGTTTTGGATGGCCGTGATTTCACCGCCCGCGCCGTGCTTGCGCAGATAAGGCTCAAGTGCGCGGATGTTGTCGCGCGACTGATACAGCACGGCTTTAGGCCTGAACCCTTTAGGCAGCGTAGTCAGGTAGAGCGGGTTAAAGGAGTTGTAGAACACAAAATCGCGGAAGCCAAGAGATTTCAGGGCCTTGAGGATACTGCGGGCAAGTACTTTGTTGTTGCGGTTTTGAAGGGTGCGGTAAAGTGCGCCGTCCTCAAAACTGTTACAGGGAAGCATGAGTGGCGGCGTAAGCGCGTAGAGGTGCGGGGCAAACTGCTCAAGTTTTTTGAGGCCGCCTTTGCCAAACAGAAGCGCCTGCTGCCGGGCCTGTACGCTCGGCTGTTTCCGCTCCCGCACGAAATCGGCGAAAGTGTAGGGGTAATCCACATAAATCACCGGCTGCGATTGCGCGAAAGTGCGCGCAATCGACCATGCTGCGGAGGAGAAGTCGCCGTCCCAACGGCTCATGCTGATCATTACGATAGGCAGGTTTTGTTGCATTCCGGTTGATTTAGTCATAGGTATTAAAGAAGGATGGTGTTGGGTTGAGCGCCAATATGTTCATTCATTAATTTATTAAAATGGAGGGCAACAAAAATGTGAAATCTAAAACTCCTGAATAAAGACCTGTCCTGCCACAGGTAGCGATACCTGACCATTGAAATTGGATTTGAGAAAAAAAAGCTTAAATTAAACTATGGAAAATTTCACCACAATACCTGCCGGTTAGTGATATGGGTATGTAGCCGGGTCCCGAATTCAGGGCATTGCAGGCTGTGTTTTCCAGGATGATCAGGAGTTTTTAACAGCGTATTTTAATGTCAGACTCAAAAAAGAAATTTGATGCTTTTCGCTTACGATTAAATGATTCGGATAGTCGTGAGAAATCTGTGGATGACGCGCTCAAAATTCTGGAATCAACCTACTTTACGAGTGATGACGCACAAGCAGAGTTAGAAAAATCCCGCAAAAATCCTGACAAGCACTTCAAAAACATCAGCAAAAAAATCGAAGCGCAAAAGAGCAAAGGTCAGGACAGGGAAGAAGTGCTTGATGAAGTGCTGTTTTTACTTGAAAATGCGCGGCTTAACTCAGATGATGCACAGCGTGTGAAGCGCAAAAGGCGGACTTTTCACGCATGGCTGCTCATTATTCTTGGGATAGTATTTATCGGAGCCGCAGCAACTATGATTGTATTTGACCCACCGCTTTGGCTTAAAGGGCCTACCCTATACTACTTTAACCCTTACGATGGAATTACCCAAAGTGATGTAATTGCTGTGCTTATGATTGGCTTGGGTACTTTTTTTATGCTTCTTGCTTTCAGAGAGCTTCGGTTTAAATAAAGGTCTTATGAAAGGAAAATGGCTTTTAACAGGTATGGTTCAGCTGCTCTTTTTTTGTGTACATGTTGAGGCACAGTCCCTTTGCTGGCAGGTAAACGGAAGCATTATAGTGGCGCAGGATGACAATCAAACAGCGCTTGGGCATGTCGTTAACCGTTTCCGTCTGAATTCGGTATTTAACAGCAGCGGCACGTATGGAAGCAGGTTTAGACCGGATGCGATATGGAACAGCAATGGTAGATTCGGAAATCGTTTTTCAGCTTATTCGGCTATGAATCCAAACGCTACCAAGCCGCCCAAGCTCGTGAAAAACGAACGTATCATCGGGTATCTCACCAAAAACAGCAGATTACGTAACGCAGTCGATCCTGATGTGCTTCGTGCTACTTGTGAGAAGGTACTTTGACATTAAAAGCCCGCCATCAATTTGTGAATGGGGCGGGCTTCAGTAGTTAATAAACGCAGCGCACTATTCCATCAGCGCAATTAGCCCTGATGGGCCGGTCGCAGCAGGTCGTTCACGGTTTTAACCGGATTAAAAGTGCTGATCGGTACTTCCACAAAAACCGTGATCCATGATGCCATTGCCCCGTTCCAAAGTCCGGGGCGTTCGAGTGCCTTCAGTGCGCGCCCGTCATAGGATTTTGACGCAATGAAAGCAGTCTCAGGATCGGTAAAACGGTCAAGCTCAAACGCGGTGCCATCTGCAGCGGTCAGGCTGCAAACAAGGTCAACGGGATTAAAGTGCGTAGCCTGCTGCACGATTTGCTGCTGTTCAGGCTCATTCATGTCCATTTGTGAAGACTCTACGATTTGCAGTTTGTTAGGCATGGATGGCTTATCAATCCAAAAAGGACCACCACCGGGTTCGCCCTCATTTTTCACCATGCCGCAAACCCGTATCGGACGATTTAACAGTTCGAGCAGGGCCGAGCGCTTTTCTTCCGCAGTTAAAGCGTCAAATTCGTCAGGCAGGGAAATATTTAGGCGCTGCTCGCAAAGGGCAGCTGTGGCCTGCAGCACGTCTTCATCGGCACTGTTCCGGAGACGGTCCGTGGCAGTCAACACGTCCTCCCGGAGGTTGATAAGCAAGCCTCCCAAAACTTTCTTCCACAGAATGGTATCGTCCTTCAAAGAATCCGGCACAACGTTATCAATATTTTTGATGAATACGACATCGGCTTCCAGCTTATCCAGGTTTTCAATAAGTGCACCATGACCTCCGGGCCTGAACAGCATGTTGCCCTCTTTATCAAGGAAGGGCTCGTTGTTCTCATCAACAGCCAATGTATCGGTTGAGGGCTGCTGATTGGAAAGTTCAACTTCAAACGTGAACCCATCAGATGAGAAACGCTTCTTAATTGTTTCCGCTACATGTGATATATCGGCTTCAAACTCAGGAGAAACAGTAAAGTGCAGGTGCGCTCTTTTTTCCGCATCTGCGGCATAAAGCGCGGCTTCCGAGAAGTGCTCTTCCAGAGACGTGCTAACCTTACCGCTTTGCCCATCCCGATGAAATTCGATCAGTGCCTTTGGTTTATTAGAATAACCCAGGCCGGGTGTTCCGAGTGTAAATGAAATAAAAGGCTTATAAGTACTGGAGGCAAGATGCTCGTCAGGATCGAGTCCTTCAGCTTTCATGCTCTTGTAAAGGGAATCGCGGAAAGCGAAGTGCCCGAGATTTTCAATGAAGGTTTTAGCAAACCGGCAGTGTTCATCATCTTTTTCCAGAACCTCCTGTGAGATTTCTTCATAGGTATTCACCATATATTCGAGGCTTTTAAACATTCGTGAAGCCGCACCTGAAGCAGGAACAAATTTCATAATTTTCAGGCTTCCGGAGCGAATACTTTGTTCATAAAGATTCCGGTACTTCTGCTGTGTATCCGCATCAATCTGCAGGATGCCGTCCCCGGCCGTAGCCGCCCGTGCGAGTTTAAGTGGCGGGATGCCGTTTTTGAAAAGCGCAAGCTGACGCTCGGCTTCCGTAAGAGGTATCCCTTTTTTTTCGATCTGGGATTTCATTTCTGCACTTAGAACAAGGCTCATGTGAAAAGGTAGTTTTGATGAAAAATTGCGGTTAACAGGGTAAAGTACGCACTGGCGGGCTTATTTGCTGATAATTCAGGTATGGTAGTTACGGTTTAAATGATTAATTTAAACTGATTATATGGCTATAACCTGACACATCATCCGGTGACTTTATGGAGGCTGGGATTCAGGTTTGGATTGCACATAACACAGCAAATGCCGTATCGCAGGATACCTCTTAGCGTTTTTACAGTATGAATTATACATCGAAGACCCATCAAAATAAGAAAATCGTCTTTATTCGGCCTGATTATAAAGAAGGTACTGAAAGAGAAGCCGCTCCGCTCATTAAGTCCATAAACGCCGCATTGGCTGAAGAAAATCCGGAAGTTATTATTATCAACCTTAAAACGATAACTTTTATGGATAGTAACTTTCTGGGCGGCCTTGTTAAAGGGCTAAAAGCAACGCTTAAAGCCGGGTCCGAACTACTTCTCACAGATTTACAGCCACCCGTGAAATCGATGTTTGAGCTTACCAAGCTTCACAATATATTTCAGGTTCATGCTACTGAGCAGAGTGCTCTCGGGTCTCTGTGAAAATTAGACGTTGCTGCAGCCTCCAATGACTGATACCATAAATCCGCCTGATACTGAAACCAAGAAGAAGGTGCTACTTGTTGATGACGAAGTAGCTATGCAAAAGCTTTTTGGCTTCGCCTTGCGCAAAGGCGGATTTGAGGTACTTTCTGCTTCTAATGGGAATGAAGCGCTGGAGGTGCTCAGTGAAACCATTCCGGATGCCATCGTTTGTGATATTATGATGCCCGAGCTGGATGGATTTGGGCTGCGAAATATCCTTAAAATGAGCCCGGAGCTCTATGAAATTCCGTTTCTGTTTTTGAGCGCCTTCAACACGGAAGAAAATATTATCAAAGGCATCGACCTCGATGCAGACGATTTTATCTCTAAAACCGACGGCAGTAATGTAGTAGTATCCAAGCTCAAAAACGTAATTCGCAAACGTGAACACATCCGGAGCAAACTTGTCGGTGAAATGCAGGCGGCTTCACATGCAACAGGAGTACTGCTTGACGCTCCGGATCCCCCTGAAGTACCGGGTTATACCATTGACCATTTTCATCAGTCGCATGAAGGCATACCCGGAGGCGATTTTATTGATTATACCGATATCAATGAAAATCTGCTTTGCGTACTCGGGGATGTAATGGGTAAGCGATGGAAGGCATGGGTTTTCGCACATGCGTATGCTGCGTACGTCCGATCATCACTGCGGGTCATGACATCAGGTGATGATACAGAAAATGCAGGTCCGGCAGCCATATTAAACCGCCTTAACCGGGTACTTTTTCGCGACGATCAGGTCAACGAATCAACCCTCGCCCTCACACTCGTGATGCTTGAGCCGGAAAAAGGCATTGTGCGGGTAAGCAATGTAATGCAGTATCCGCTGCTTCACTGTCATGCGGCTGATGGCACCGTTACAGAAGTGCAGCCCAAATCGACTACAGTACTTGGCATCCGGCCCAATGCTGAATTCGATGAATTAAGTGTTAATCTGGCGCCGGGAGACGTTATTGTAGCTTTTACCGATGGCCTTTCTGAATTATTTATGTCAGAAGATCAGGCTAAAGGATTCCGCATGGTTAAAGAATGTCTGGAAGAACTTTTTGCCGAACGGGAACTAAGCGCATCGCTTATTGTCGAAGAACTGCTCAAAAAAGCAGGAGTCAAGCTGATGCGTGACGATGCCACACTGCTTTTTATCAGGCGTGATACCGTTTAGCCGGCGTCTTCGGGATTCTTGCGAGGCCGTGAGCATAAAACCGGATTGTTGTATGTACCTGCTCTGAATGGAGCGCTTAACCCATTAATTTGATTCGTGGCCCAATCATCAGCTCAAATACTCAGAGCCGAAGTGCTTTCCGGCGCAGACTCAGCCTGGCTTCGTATGGAGCAGCCACAAAATCAGATGGTTATAACGGGTATGCTCAAACTTGGCCACAGCCCGGACTGGAAAGTTTTTGAGGAGGTCATTCGGAAAAGGCTGCTGATTTTCGACCGCTTCAGGCAGCGTGTCCTAAACCCGGATACCATCCCGATTTGGGTGCCGGATCATCATTTCGAGCTTAGCTATCACATTCGCCAGGTTGATTTAAGTGACAGACCGCACCAACCGGCTATTCAGGAGTATGTTGAGGAAATGCTAAGCAATCCGCTTGATTTTAGCCGGCCACTCTGGGAATTACATCTGCTGGAAACGCGGGATCAAACTACATTAGTGGCAAAACTGCATCACTGTATCGCGGATGGTATCGCTTTGGTACGCATCCTGCTTTCCCTTACAACTGTATCGGCCGATGGCGCTTACTTTGATCCTATTCGTGAATACAAACCCGTACGACGAACCGGCAAACAGCATGCCGGTCTGTTTTCGACTGCGGGTGAAGGTATCAAAAGGATCATCAAAGCACTTTATAAGTTTGTAAGTATGCCAGCGGATACAGCTACGCATGTTAAAGGCGAACTTCAGACCATAAAGACAGCGGCTTGGTCAGCACCAGTACCACTTGCAGATGTAAAAGCACTTGCAGCAAAATACAAAACCACCATTAATGATATCCTGCTATGGCTCGCATGCGGCGCATTGCGTCGTTATCTCACTACAACGGGTGAAAAGCCGGAGGGCGCGTCATCTTTTCGTGTCAGTATTCCGGTAAATTTGCGGTACGGTGATGATACGGTAATGACCGGAAATCAATTTGGACTCGTATTTCTTGAGCTGCCTGTTGGGGTTGAAAACAGTCAGGAAAGGCTGCGTCTCGTACAGCAGCGTATGAATGAAATTAAAGCTTCGGGCGAGGCTTGGGTCGCGTACGGTGTTTTAAGCCTTCTGGGTAAGATGCCGCTTGTAGTGGAACAATTCGTGGTGAAATTCCTGAGCAGTAAATGCTCTGCTGTAGTAACAAATGTGCCCGGCCCCAGAAGACCTCTTTTTCTCGCCGGTGCAAAGATTGAAGACATCATGTTCTGGGTGCCAAAGTCAGGTATGCTCGGGGTGGGAATAAGCCTGATCAGTTACAATGGCGGGGTTAGAATCGGTATCGCTTCTGATGCCGGTCGTGTACCCGAACCGGATCTTATTACCCGCTATTTTGTAGAGCTTTTTGATTCAGAAACTGCAAATAAAACTTAGCGGGTACTGTTGGCGAAACAGCTTATTTACGCAAGCTGTGACAAGGTAGCGGGATGTACGCCTCAGGTTGTTACCGAATGAGCAGTAAAATGCAGTTCTTCGCAAGATGGTACTATGTTATGGGGTGTGATACATATAAAATGTTATAAACTATGTTCGGAATTTGAGTATATTGCCAGAATAATGTAAGCGCTTTCATTTAGCGCTTGCGTTCTAATCCATCGCCTAAAATACTTCATTCAAGGGCGGTTAATGTGAACAATTAGATTCGATGTCATGAAAAAAGCAGTACAAATCCTGATAGCTGCCTTTTTTCTGCTAAGCATGGGGTTGGGTGCCATACAGGCTCAGTCTATGCAGTTTAATGTTGAGTTCAGCAATCAATCCCCGCAACCGGGAGAAGAAGTTGAAATAACTTTTATAGCAGAAAATGCGGTAGACTTATTCTACTACGGCCTTGAAATCGGTTATGATCCTTCAAGAACTGATTATACCGGGATTGAACCCGGCACGCTCATGGGTAATAATCCCCTAAGCATTGCAGACAATCTCAACGATACTACCATTGGCGCAAGCGTAGTGCGTACAAGCGGCACAGGTGAAGGAAACGGTGCGGTTGTCACCTTCCGGTTTACCATCGACGAAAATGCCGGCGAAGGCCCACTTAATTTTGCAATCCTAAATCCGGATGTACGGAATGGGGACGGAAATCCCATATCGGTTACTGTTCCGAACGGTTTTGTGCTAAACGTTCAACCGCTTGCGGAAGAAACAAGAACAGTGATTTTTAAGGTCGATATGAGTGTTCAGCGTCAAAACGGAAATTTTAATCCGGGCTTAACTGACGTTGTTTATACGCGCGGTGCTTTCAACGGCTGGAGCCTCGATACCCCTATGACACTGGTAGAAGATGACATCTACGAGGCGGTTGTAGAAATCGCAGGTCCGCAGGGGCAGTCCGAAGAATATAAATTCTTTATTGAAGCCGGTGACGGCCGCGATTTGCCCGACGGTGGATGGGAAACTTTTGATGGCGATCGCACTTTTGACCTGGGTGAGCCCGGTATAGTTCAGGTTTTGGATAAAGTTTTTTTCAGCAATGAGCTCCCGGAAGAACAGCCTGATCTGCGGCCCGTTGTATTCCGTGTTAATCTTCAATACTACATAGATCCCGAAGTTGATCTTTTTAACCCGAGCTTCATGGATGTTTATGTGCGGGGCACATTCAACAACTTCGACCTGACTGATCAGATGGAGGTTATTGATGATGCTGTATATGAGCTAACCGTAATGGTGCCGGGTAATGAAGGGGATTCACCCGAGTTCAAATTCTTCGTTTTTGTTCCGGAAGAGTTCTCTGAATTTGAGTTCCCCAATGGCGGATGGGAGCTCCTGAATGACGATCCCGAGCTTAACCGCACTTTTGAACTTGGTCCCGCTAACCAGACACAAGATCTGGGCATGTTCTTCTTCAACGATATGATGCCCCCTGAGCCGGAGCCCTTCCGTCCCGTTGAGTTCTTCGTGGATATGAGTGTACAGCAGCAGCTTGGCAACTTTCAGCCGCAGGCTGGTGATCAGGTTTTTGTACGCGGCTCCTTCAACGATACCCAATTTGGCGAGTTGATACCCATGTTCGAGACCAGCAACCAAGTCTTCTCGGGTACAGTCGATATTTTTGGACAGGAAGACGAAGAAATTCTGTACAAATTCTTTGTCCAAGCCGGAGATGATCGTGAGTTGCCGAATGGCGGTTGGGAAATCGGTGATGACCGAAGCTTCCTTCTGGGTGAAGCCTTTGAACCGCAGGTGCTACCCGTTGTATTTTTCAATGATGAAGATGAGTTTCCCGAGCCGGATCCGGTGCGCCCCGTTACTTTTTCGGTGGATATGAATGTTCAGATTGCCCTTGGCAACTTCACACCGGATAGCGAAGATGTTGTTGCAGTTGCCGGCTCCTTTAATGACTGGAGTGCTGTTGCGCTGAGCGAATCGGATACGCCGGGTATTTATTCCATTGCCCTTGATGTAGCCGGAGAAGAGGGTGAAATGGCAGCCTATAAATTCGTGCTGAATGATATTTTCGAGCTTGACGGACTCCCTGAGCGGAATTTTGAGCTGGGTCCCGCCGGGCAGGCGCAGTTCCTGGATGTTGTATTCTTCAATGATGAAGATGAGTTTCCCGAGCCGGATCCTGTGCGTCCTGTTACCTTCTCGGTAGATATGAGCGTGCAAAAAGAACTCGAGCTATTCGATACGAGCTTGGGCGATGAAGTAAATGTGCGCGGAAATATCAACGGTACCAGCTTCATGGAAAATTTTACTATGAACGCGGCAGGCGATGGTATTTTTGAGGTTAGCATTGATGTGGAAGGTGATGCGGGACTTGATATTGAATACAAGTTTTACGTAGAGGCCGGTGAAGGCCGCGAGTTTCCCAACGGTGGCTGGGAAATTATTGATGGCGACCCGGATCTGAACCGCAGCTTTACCCTTGGCCAGGCTGATGAGCCACAGGTGCTTGATACTTTCTTCTTTAACAATGACGAAGGCGAGGTTATCCCCGAGCCGGAAGTCCGAAACGTGACCTTTCTCGTGGATATGAGTGTGCAGCAGGCCTCTGGTTTTTATCAGCCTGAGACGGGTGACTCCGTTTGGGTTGGCGCAACCTTCAATGACTTCCAGCCCGTGAACCACTTGACCTTAGTCGCCGATGGCGTTTACTCCGTCGGCATTGATGTGGAAGGCGACGAAGGCAGCCCCGTAGCGTATAAGTTTTTCATCACTGCCGGAGATGAGCGTGAGCTCCCGTTTGACGGATTCGAACAACTCGGTGACGACCCGACGCAGAACCGCGTATTAGAGCTGGGACCGGCTGACGTTCCAATGGTTCTTGATACGGTATTTTTTAGTGATGATGAAGGGGAAGTCGTCCCGGAGCCCGAAGTACGCAACGTTACTTTCTTCGTGAACATGAGCGTGCAGCAGGCAAGTGGCTTTTACCAGCCTGAAGCCGGTGATCAGGTTTGGGTAGGCGCTGATTTCAACGAATTCCAGCCGGTGAATGAAATGTTCCTGGTTGATACGATGACTGGCGTCTATGCAGTTGGCATTGACCTTGAAGGCGATGCCGGAAGCCCGGTGGAGTACAAGTTTTTCATCACTCCCGGTGATGACCGCGAGCTTCCGTTCGACGGGTTCGAGCAGCTTGGTGATGACCCTTCGGAAAATCGCGTATTTGAACTCGGCCCTGCTGATGAGCCGCAGCTGCTGGATGAGGTATTCTTTGGCAATGAAGAGCCTGTTGAGCCCGAAATAGTCATTGTATGGCCCGGTGACACCAATAACGACGGTGTTGTAAATGAGGAAGATGTCCTTCCGCTTGGACTTTACTGGAATTTGACGGGTCCGGCGCGTGAAAACGCAAGTACGGAATGGACAGCTCAGCCAGCCCTTGCATGGGAGCCTGTTGAGTCCACATTTGCCGATACCGACGGTTCCGGTCTTGTAAATCAAACCGATTTGCTCGCTATCGGTCTCAACTTTGGCAACACGCACGGAGATGCTGCAACCGAATCCGGGCCGATTGCCGAAGAAATCTTTCCAGCCCTGCAGCCCGGTGACCGGATCCTGATCACCCTTAATGCAGCTGCTGAAACAGCTATTCAGGGGCTCTCCTACGCATTTGGTGTTGAGGGTGCAGCCGCTGATAGTTACGATGTAAGCAGTTACACCATCGGAAGCTGGGGTGAAGTATGGGAAGCCACAAACCGCCTCCTTGAGTTTGATACAATCCGTGACGGGTTGGTTGCCGGTGCACGCGTACACCGGGGGCAGACACAGGCGCAGCCTGCAACCGGTCTGTTCAGCATTGAAATCGATATTTTGCAGCCAATTGCTGCCGGATCCGCTTTCTTCGTGCAGCGTGTCGCGTATGTAAGCGAAGCAAGTGCCATTGAAAGCTTTGAAACACTCGTGCTTGATGTTGAAATCCAGACCGGATCGTCAGCCACGGATGGCACCGAGTTGCCGCAGTTCACGCAGCTGCATCAAAACTACCCGAACCCGTTTAACCCCACCACCAATATCACCTTTGATCTCAGTGCTCCGGCAACTGTTACAATAGATGTGGTGAATATTTTGGGGCAGCGGGTAGCTGTTCTCGCCAATCAGGAAGACCTGAGTGCGGGCAGCCACGTGCGCGTGTTCGATGCCGGACGTCTCAACAGCGGTGTCTATCTCGTTCGCATGACGACCGGCTCAGAAAGCTTCACCCGCAAAATGATGCTGGTGAAATAAGTGTAGCCAAAAGTTTGGCAGCAATGGGATCATCCCTATGCTGAAAGTAAAAAAAGCCCGGAAAGCATGTCTTTTCGGGCTTTTTTTCGGTGTGATGTACAGCAAAAAAGGCAGTAGGAGTCAATCGAAGTTTGGCATAGAACTCTGATTCAAAAACAAAGGTCTCCCGCTTCATTATCGGACAGGGTTGTTTAGCGAAGGGGCCTCCGCTTTGAGCGTGTGTAGTATTTTTTTTCGATGATGATGGCTGACATAAGCCACGGAATAAAAAAGCAAGGGGTTTATCTTTGATTTGGGGACTCCTGAGCTGTCACGAAAGACCGTGATGTTCACGGAGTTTCCCCCAAAAAAACGCGTGAACCTGAAATAAACCCATTTTTGGATAGGGCACAGCATTGAGCTTTTCTCAGCTGTAGGTTGGGATGCTCCGGGCCTGCCACTTTTCGGGTGGAACAATGGGCACATCCGGACTGTTACGCACGCAACGCTATGGCACGCATAAAGCTGCCTGTCTTTAACTGAAGTCAAAAACAAGAATGGATCCTCTCGCACACACGCTTTTCGGTGCCTCTATGGCTGAAGCCGGTTTGAAGCGTAAAACCGCGCTTGCCACGACGACCCTTATAATCGGCGCAAATATTCCTGATGTTGATGCGGTTGCGATGTTCGTGAGCGCCGATTACGCACTGTTGGTGCGCCGGGGCTGGACACATGGCATTCTCGCCCTCCTGTTCTGGCCGTTTCTCCTTACCGCTTTTATGCTGTGGGCCGATCACCTGCTTCAAAAATGGCGGGTCCGGAAGGGAAAACAGCGAAGCGGTCCGCCGATGCACAAAGGCTGGCTGCTGGGAGTTGCCTTTCTCGGGGTTTGGAGTCATCCGCTGCTTGATTGGCTGAACACCTATGGCATTCGCCTGCTGATGCCGTTTGACGGCACCTGGTTTTATGGCGACACGCTATTTATCATTGATCCGTGGTTTTGGCTGCTCACAGGTGCCGGGGTTGTACTGGCCCGTTCGGAATCCCGGCTTGGACTTGCGGGATGGATTGTCCTCGGGACGGCCCTCACAGCGCTGATTACGACGGCTGAAATTGTACCTTTGACGGCAAAAATTTTGTGGGGTGTAGGTGTGGCGCTCATCATTGGGATGCGATGGTCGGGGCTGTATCGCAGGCATACGCAAAAAATTGCGGCTGTTTTGCTGACTGGCGCCATCCTGTACACGGCCCTGATGTATGCCGGTGCCCGCCTCACTACGCACCATGCCCGTGCAGCCCTGCAGGCTCAGGGAACAGAAGTCACCGCCGTGATGGCCAACCCGATTCCGGCCCTTGTGACCCAACGCACAGGCGTTGCTGCGTCAGAGACACACTATTACATGTTCTTTATTAACTGGCTGCGCCCCGAGACCTTCACCCTGCAGCGCGACCCCGTTCCAATCATTGCCCCTGACGAAATTGCGCAGGTCGCTCTGCAATCTCCGGATGTACGCGGCCTGCTCAACTGGATTCGCTTTCCGCACTACGAAACCCGCCGTACCCCCAACGGCTGGCAGGTGTACATACGCGACCTCCGCTTCGTGCAACCGGATCAGGTGGAAGATATCGGAATTGGGATGGCGGTAATTGACCTTGACGAAAACCTTGAAGTCATACAGGTTGTACCGTAACTGAGAAAAAGGCTCAATCCTTATTGAAGCGTGCTAGTATCTCAAATTACGTTTACAGTACCTGAACCGCGCTGTCCATTCTGCGAACCGTTGTCCAAAGCTCCCAACCCTCTGTCTTCTGTCTTCTGTCTTCTGTCCCCGGTCTGCCGTCCGCCGTCCGCTGTCCAGAACTTATCCCTGTCTCATTGGTTCAAAAAAGCTATTGCGTTGGGTTGATATTGGGTTGTATATTTAAGGCCGCCCAGCGCTCACGGGTTTTGACAGCGGCCACAAATTTTGGCCCTTTCAAAATTAAGTGTTGACACGGGCTACAAGATTCCGTATCATTGGAATCTGCAACAAAAACGAAGTTCGGCAGCTCGCTGCCACCACCGTTTTCAGGTTGCACCGTTCTTTTTCTTAGTGAACAATTAGACAGAAGATCGCATAGCGAAGCCTTAGAAGTCGATTCCGGAGTTAGGATGTTCGGTTTTACCGGATGTCCGCTCTAAAGATATATGATAGGAAGCAAAGGCAAACAATGCGTTGTTTTTAGTTAGGATGCTTAATTGCATAACAATTTACAACGGAGAGTTTGATCCTGGCTCAGGACGAACGCTGGCGGCGGGCTTAACACATGCAAGTCGCAGGGGATTCAGGGGGCTTGCCCCCTGATGAGACTGGCGCACGGGTGCGTAACACGTAAGCAATCTGCCTACAGGAGGGGGATAACCCGGCGAAAGCCGGGCTAATACCGCATAATGCAGCGGGGCCGCATGGCCACAGTTGTTAAAGCCCTTCGGGGTGCCTGTAGATGAGCTTGCGGTGCATTAGGTAGTTGGTGAGGTAACGGCTCACCAAGCCTGTGATGCATAGGGGTTCTGAGAGGATGGTCCCCCACACTGGAACTGAGACACGGTCCAGACTCCTACGGGAGGCAGCAGTGAGGAATATTGCGCAATGGGCGAAAGCCTGACGCAGCCACGCCGCGTGCCGGAAGAAGGTCCTTTGGATTGTAAACGGCTTTTACCAGGGAAGAACCGGCTGGTTTCGACCGGCCCTGACGGTACCTGGTGAATAAGCACCGGCTAACTCCGTGCCAGCAGCCGCGGTAATACGGAGGGTGCAAGCGTTGTCCGGAATCATTGGGTGTAAAGGGTGCGCAGGCGGGCTTTTAAGTCTGGGGTGAAATCTTGCCGCTTAACGGTAAAATGGCCCTGGATACTGGAAGTCTTGAGTGTGACAGAGGTTGGCGGAATTCGTAGTGTAGCGGTGAAATGCACAGATATTACGAAGAACACCAGTGGCGTAGGCGGCCAACCGGGTCACAACTGACGCTCAGGCACGAGAGCGTGGGTAGCGAACAGGATTAGATACCCTGGTAGTCCACGCCGTAAACGATGTATACTAGGTGTTGGTCCTTTTAGGATCAGTGCTGCAGCTAACGCATTAAGTATACCACCTGGGGAGTACGTCGGCAACGATGAAACTCAAAGGAATTGACGGGGGCCCGCACAAGCGGTGGAGCATGTGGCTTAATTCGATGCAACGCGAAGAACCTTACCTGGGCTAAATTTGTGGTTAGGGATCCGAAAGGTGACCGACCGGCTTGCCGGCGCCACAGAAGGTGCTGCATGGCTGTCGTCAGCTCGTGCCGTGAGGTGTTGGGTTAAGTCCCGCAACGAGCGCAACCCCTATGGTTAGTTACCAGCACGTAAAGGTGGGGACTCTGGCCAGACTGCCTACGCAAGTAGTGAGGAAGGTGGGGACGACGTCAAGTCATCATGGCCCTTACGTCCAGGGCTGCACACGTGCTACAATGGTTGGTACAGAGGGTAGCGACCCCGCGAGGGGCAGCCAATCCTTAAAGCCAATCCCAGTTCGGATTGGAGTCTGCAACCCGACTCCATGAAGTTGGAATCGCTAGTAATCGCGTATCAGCAACGACGCGGTGAATACGTTCCCGGGCCTTGTACACACCGCCCGTCAAGCGATGGAAGTGGGGAGTACCTGACGCCGCCGCGCTAACCCTTCGGGGAGGCTGGTGTCCAGGGTAAGCCTCATAACTGGCGCTAAGTCGTAACAAGGTAGCCGTACCGGAAGGTGCGGCTGGATCACCTCCTTTTTAAGGAGCATGTTTGCCCGGCTTTTGAGGTAGCTGTGCGATCTTCTGAGTAATTGCCTGAACCAACCCCGTGCGGGCCGCAGGCCGGCAAGGGTGACGGGGCTTAAAGCGCAGCGGGCTTGTAGCTCAGGTGGTTAGAGCGCACGCCTGATAAGCGTGAGGTCGGAGGTTCAACTCCTCCCAAGCCCACTACCACCAGCGCCGGCAGGTGCAAAGCAACACCGGCAGGTGCAAAATCCTAAAGGGGCTATAGCTCAGCTGGCTAGAGCGCCTGCCTTGCAAGCAGGAGGTCACCGGTTCGACTCCGGTTAGCTCCACAAAACGGAGGACAGAAGACAGAAGACGGAAGTCAGAGGTCAGAAGCCAATAACTAAAAGCCAACAGCCAAATGCTGATGTTTGCTGTCGGGTGCAATTACCGAGGAAAAGTCTGATTGTTTGATTAACAGATTCCGCGTTGGACGCGAGTCCGGGTTCGATTCCCGGGGCGGAAACACAGCCGGCAGGCTGGCTGCGGTGGTATCTTTCGGGATGCGTGCCGGGTGCAGCTGCAGGCACTGTTCTTTGACGTATTGAGGTTTGAAAGAAAGAAGTAAAGTAAGTAAGTACAAGCACGTTGCGCGTGTATGCGCTGCAGGATCGCCTTGGCGGTTGTGCAGGGAAGTGGACGCGCGACGAAGTGTGTGGGTCAGCCCATTAGGGACTGATCACACCTTGATGACGGATTTGGTGGCCGCGGGCCGGAAGCTGCGATTTTGGTGCGAAGCGCCGGGGTTGTAGCGGGTGAAAGCTGGAGACAGTGGAAGCGGACAGCAAATTCTACAGAAGGAATCAAGGGCACACGGTGGATGCCTAGGCATGGGGAGGCGATGAAGGACGTGTAAAGCTGCGATAAGCCGCGGGGAGCTGCATAAAAG